>JABDKA010000137.1 GCA_013002405.1 Sulfitobacter sp.
CCTGGGCGGACCTGATCGGCATCGATGGGGTCGGCAGCGTCATGGCAAGCTCGCTGGTGAACGCCTTCGCGCAGGAAAAGGAGCGCGCCTCGATCGATCGCCTAATAGCGGAACTACGGGTGCAGGAGGCCGCGCGCCCCGCCACGGAGGGCAGTCCTGTGGCGGGCAAGACGGTGGTCTTTACCGGCACGCTTGAGCAGATGACGCGGGCCGAGGCCAAGGCCCGTGCGGAGCGACTGGGGGCCAAGGTATCGGGCTCCGTCTCGGCCAGGACGGATATCGTAGTGGCAGGCCCCGGGGCCGGGTCCAAGGCCAAGAAGGCGGCGGAACTGGGCATTCAGACGCTCGATGAGGAAGGCTGGCTCGCCCTGATCGAAGGGGCATGAGCGGGCGGCCCGAACAGCTTTTCCCGCTCTTTGCCGGGCTGGAAACGCTGGAGGGCGTGGGGCCCAAGACGGCGCAGCATCTGGGGCACCTCGGGATCGAGGCACCTCGCGATTTGCTTTTCACATTGCCCCATTCGGGCGTCGACAGGGCCCTGCGCAAGACCGTGAAGGGCGCGCTTCTGCCCGCGACGCTGACCGTGGTCGTGACGGTCGGCGGCCATCAGCCCGCTCGGACCAAGGGCGGGGCCTATCGGGTAAACGTAGAGGATGCGGAGACCTCCTTTCAGCTCGTCTTTTTCCACGCGCGGGGGGACTACCTCAAAAGGCAACTGCCAGAAGGCGCGCGGCGGGTGGTGTCGGGCCGGGTGGAGCTGTTTGATGGAATGGCACAGATGGTCCATCCGGATTTCATGCTGGCGGAGGAAGAAGCGGATGAGATCCCAGCCTTTGAGCCGGTCTATCCCCTGACCGCCGGGATCACGCAAAAGCTGATGTACAAGGCCACGCGCGGGGCCTTGGCGCGGGTGCCAGAGATGGCCGAGTGGATTGATCCCGGACAGAAGACACGGGCAAGCTGGCTCGACTTCGGCGGTGCGGTGTGCGCCGCGCACGATCCCGCAAGCCTGGCGGACGTGGCCGCCACTGCGCCCGCGCGCGAAAGGCTCGCCTACGATGAGCTTTTCGCCCATCAGGTGACCCTGGCGCTGGCCCGCCAGCGGGAAAGGCGCCGGGCCGGACGTCAAAGCCCCGGGGATGGTCATCTGCAGCGGCGGGTTCTGGACGCGCTTCCTTACAGGCCCACGGGCGCGCAGACCCGCGCAGTGGCCGAAATTTGCGAGGATATGGCGCGGCCTACCCGTATGAACCGCCTGCTGCAGGGCGATGTTGGGGCGGGCAAGACGCTGGTCGCCTTCATGGCCCTTCTGCGGGCGGTGGAGGCGGGCGGTCAGGGGGTCCTGATGGCCCCGACAGAGATCCTCGCCCGGCAACATCTGGCGGGGCTGAAACCCCTGGCGGAAACGGCGGGCGTGGTGCTGGAGATACTTACAGGCCGTGACAAGGGGGCGGAGCGGCGGGCCAAGCTGGAGGCCCTTGCGAAGGGCGACATTCAGGTGCTGGTGGGGACCCACGCGGTCTTTCAGGCGGATGTGGAATTCGTCGACCTGCGGCTGGCGGTGGTGGACGAACAGCACCGCTTTGGCGTGCGCCAGCGGCTGGAACTGGGCAAGAAGGGCGCGCGGGCCGACGTGCTGGTAATGACGGCTACGCCAATTCCGCGCAGCCTCGCGCTGGCCCAGTACGGGGATATGGATGTCTCGATCCTTGACGAAAAGCCGCCCGGGCGGCAGCCGATCAAGACCGCCCTGGTCAGTACGGAGCGTCTGGATGAGGTGATCGACCGTTTGCGCGCCGCTATTTCCGAGGGGCGGCAGTGTTACTGGGTTTGCCCGCTGGTGGAGGAAAGCGAGGTGACCGATCTGGTCGCAGCCGAAGACCGCTTCAGGCGGCTGCGCGCGGCCCTGGGGGAGGGGGTCGTCGGCCTTGTCCACGGTCAGATGCCACCCGCCGAGAAAGACGCGGCGATGCGGGCCTTCGAGGCCGGGGAGACCTCTGTCCTCGTGGCGACAACCGTGATCGAGGTGGGGGTCGATGTGCCCAATGCCACGATCATGGTCGTGGAGCGGGCAGAGATCTTTGGCTTGGCGCAGTTGCACCAGCTGCGTGGGCGGGTCGGGCGCGGCCAGAAGGCCTCCACCTGCCTCCTGATGTATCAGCCGCCCCTGAGCGAGACGGGCCAGCAGCGGCTTGAGGTGCTGCGGGAGACGGAGGATGGTTTCGTGATCGCCGAAACGGATCTGAAGATGCGCGGTACCGGTGACCTGATCGGCACGGCGCAGTCGGGCGTGCCGCGCTTTCGCGTGGCGGATCTGGAGCGGCAGGCGGGCCTCATGGCAACGGCGCAGCGGGACGCGCGCAAATTACTGCACGATGATCCAGATCTGAGCGGGCCGCGGGGGCAGGCGGCGCGCGTTCTTCTGTGGCTCATGCGGCAGGATGAGGCGATCCGTTTGATATCAGTGGGTTAGCCGCAGAAAACCCAGTTTGTTCACAAATGTTCGCAAAAAGTTCTTTACAGATGGTGAAGAAAATGAGAACAAATAAGCAACAAAGACGGAGGCACCCATGACAACGCTCAGAACAATCAAGACCATCGCGACCCGCTCTCATGCGACGCTGTTGCAGGATGCGGCAGGGGCCGCGGCGCTGATTGTCATGCTGGTTGTCGGACTGCACCTGCCTGCCTTTATCTAGGTTTCTGCCTGCGCTCTCGTGCCGCATCGGTGCTGCATCCGTCCCATCAGATGCCAGCCGCCGGATACTGCCTGTCCAATGACGGCTGGGGTTTTCCAGCACCGGTCCGGGTCCCACACGAGTAACGCTTTCCTGCGCCGCCATCCTGTCCCGGATGTGCGGCGCCTTTTTCTTCAGTACCCGTAGGCCAGTCGCAGTCCACCCCAGTGGCGACCCTCGACGCGGATCGGGGCCGATAGATCCTTCATCACCCGGAATTCTCCGCCGCCCATGTCACGCCGATAGACCTGAAGGAGGAAGGGTGCCGTGCTGCGGCCGGCCTTGAGCCCGACCCGGTCATCGAAAATCCGCCTGTTGCGGCAGTGGGCAGTATTCCAGACAGGGTCCTTGCCCTGCGGCAGGGAGAATTTCTTGTTATGCGTCGGCAGATATCCGTTCCTGTCCACTGCCGCGCAGAAAATTACCCGGTTGTCGATTTCGAGTGCAGGCTCCTGATGCTCCGGCAGAAAGATGTCCAGGAAGTCCGTGGCGCGGGTGACGACCTGCTGGGGATCGGTGCCGGGCAGGGGGATATAGGTCTGATCGAATAGATCAGAAAGGGAGATCCTGCCGGTGGCAACGGCCTGTTCCAGCCCGATTGAGATCTCTTTTGCCGTGCGCCTGACAAAATCTATGAAGCTCGCATCATCGGAATCGGCCCCCAGGCTTGCGGTCAGTTGGACAATGCGCTCCGAATGGTCGATCAGGTTGTTCATGCGCGCGTTTGTGGAATCAATACCTTGGTTGGTGTCCTGAACGCTCTCGTCAATTTGCAGGACCGCAGGCTTCAGCTTTTCCATCGCGCTGCTGACCCGTTCCGCCTGCGCGGCGATTCTCCTGACCTGCTCATGCTCCGTTTCGATCGTATCTTCCATTCGTGAAAGGGCCCTGTCCGTCTCCGAGGATCGATCCAGGACAAGGCTCGCGGCCTCTGCCACATCCTCGGCTTCGCAGCCCAGTTGGCTGATCCAGTCGGTCAGGTTCTCGATGTTCTCCGAAATTTGCCGGGCCGCCAGCCCCGTCTTCTTCGAAAGGTCATTGATGGCATCGGCCACAACGGCAAAACCCCGTCCGGCTTCTCCGGCCCGGGCAGCCTCGATCTTGGCATTGATGGCAAGGGTGTTGACCTGGGTTGCGATGGCGGCGATCTGGCTGTTGTTGGCCTTTACCGCCAGTAGCGTCTC
Source organism: Sulfitobacter sp. (assembly GCA_013002405.1). Taxonomy (GTDB): domain Bacteria; phylum Pseudomonadota; class Alphaproteobacteria; order Rhodobacterales; family Rhodobacteraceae; genus Sulfitobacter. The sequence continues at coordinate 3,923 of JABDKA010000137.1, forward strand.
TCCAACATCGTCGGTCCGGTCCCGCACCGATGTCACCCAGCCTGCTACGTTTTGCGTCTTTTCCCCGACGAAACGGAGGAGTTCGGAGGAGGCCTGGACGTCACGGAGCGATTGGTCCGCAGTCTGACCAAGGGCAGAGACGAGGGTGAGGGCATCGGCATTTGCGGCGACGGTCTCCGCAGCACTCTGGCGAAGGGCAACAAGGGCATCACCCTGTTGGCGTGCGTGTTCATCCACCAAATCAAGAAAGCCTGCGATGTCAACGATTTCAAACCCAAGGGCGGCCGCCGCTTTGCCCAGCTTCAACATTCTCTCGCGCGCTTCATCCGGGCGTTCAATATTCATGGGATCTCCGGAACAATACCCCGCGACCCATCGCATGCCTGACTTTACAATTTGCTAATCCCGGTCCGTCAAAGGACAGTCACGCCGGGGTCATGGCCTTCTGCATCGCCTCGACGATTGCTTCCATGCTCAGCAAGATGGAGGCATGGCGGTTCTTGTAGTCGACCGCCGGTGTCAGCACTTCGAAACCTGCGAAGGGGGCGTCGGGTACAGGGCCATGTTTCTTCAGCATATCGCGCAGTTGGTCCCGGCCGCGCTCGATCTCTTCAAGCGTGGCGCCGACGGCGGCCTCACCCGCAACGGCGGCGGCGGCCTGACCCAGTGCGCAGGCTTTGACGTCCTGACCAAGATCCTTGAGGCGGCCATCCTTTACCTTCACATCCACGGTAACGGTGGAGCCGCAGAGGGGCGAGCGGCGCTTGACGGTCGCATCTGGTGCCTCCAGCCGCTGCAAATACGGGATGTCGGCCGCCAGTTCCAGAATGCGCGCGGAATAGAGTTTGATGAGATCCGTGTCGCCCGACATGGCTGTTCCCTTTTTGCCTGAACCCTTACATAAGCGCCGTGATCTCAGATGCAAAAACTTTTCAGGAGTTGGCCCATGTCCTTCGACCCTAAGATGCTGCGGTACAACGATCAGGGGCTGATCCCCGCAATCGCGCAGGATGCCGACAGCCATGATGTGCTGATGCTGGCCTGGATGAACGCCGAAGCCGTGGCGCGCACGCTGGAGACGGGCCGCGTGACATACTGGAGCCGTTCGCGGCAGGAATTCTGGGTCAAGGGACAGACCAGCGGCAACCTGCAAGAGCTGGTTGAGCTGCGCTATGACTGCGATCAGGATTGCCTGCTGGCGCTGGTGCGGCAGAGGGGCCCGGCCTGCCATACCGGGCGGCGGTCCTGCTTCTACACCGCCGTCCGCGACGGTGAGGCGGTGGAGATCATGGCCCCGCTTCAAGCCTGACCATGGCGCGGATATCGGCGGGCGAGCGCCCCTCGCTGCGGTAGAGCGCGATGGCGCGCGCATCGTCCCGTTTGGCCAGCCGCTTGCCCGCCTCGTCACGGATCAGCCGATGGTGGTGATATATCGGGGTGCGCAGGTCCAGCAGATCCTGCAGCAGAACATGGATGCGCGTCGCCTCAAAGAGGTCCCCGCCGCGTACCACATGGCTGATTTCCTGCGCGGCGTCATCCAGCACGACGGAGAGGTGGTAGGAGGTGCCCATGTCCCTCCTGGAGAGGACGATGTCGCCCACATCGCGGATCAGGTCCGGTTTATCGAAGATGACATCCCCGGGGTGCTCACCCGTTTCTCGGAACCGGAATTCGTGCCCGTCAGCGACCGCGGTGGAGAGGTCCAGCCGGAGTGGCAGATCCCGCGGGCGCGGGCCGGTGCGGGGGCGGGCATGGCGGCAGGTGCCAGGGTAGATCAGACCGTCGGGGCCTAATGGTAGGGAGCCCTCCTGCGGGGCGGCGATGGCCGCAGCGATGTCGGCGCGGCGGCAGGTGCAGCTATAGAGCAGGCCACGATCCCAGAGTCTATCGAGTGCTGCCTCGTAGACAGGCAGGCGATCGGACTGGCGCATCACCGGGTCGGGCCAGACCAGACCGAGCCAATGGAGATCATCGTAGATCTGCATCTCCCACTCGGGCTTGGAGCGTGCCCGGTCGATATCCTCGATGCGCAGCAAGAATTCACCACCCGCTTCCCGTGCCAGGTCAGAGTTCAGGAGTGCCGAATAGGCGTGTCCAAGGTGTAGCGGCCCGGTTGGTGAGGGCGCGAATCGGGTGCGGAATGTCACTTCTTTTCAATGACATAGACATTGGCCTTCAAGTCGATGCCGGGGATGTGATCACCATGTTCCCGAAAAAGCAGGGTAGCGGCACCGCAGTCCAGCCATTCATTCATGCGCCCCTCATTCCGGGGATCTTCCAGCGCATGATCGTTGAAGGAGAGCACCAGGTAACCGCCGCGCCCCAGCGCTTTCATGAGTAGATCGAAGGTCTCAATCGGGGCGGCTCCGGCCCCGATGACGCCGATGGCCGCAATGGCACTGTAGTCGCCAGGCTTGTGCTTGAGAGGGGCCCCCGCCTCGATCTGGCCGAGGTTGCGGTAGATGCCCTTTTCCCGGGCCTGCGCCAGCATGTCGGCCGAGAGGTCGACACCGTCGATCACCTCGAACCCTGCCGCGCGCAGGGCAAGGCCTGACAGGCCGGTGCCGCAGCCGAAATCAAGGATGGGGTCGCTCTTGTTCTTGCAGAACCGGGCCAGCGCCTCGGCACATCGGGCCGGGGTTGCGTAACCATTTTCACCCAGCTCATCTTCGTAGCTGTCGGACCAATCGTCGTAGAGTTTGCGGGTCGAGGCGGCGTCGCGTGCGCCGTAGGCTTTGTCCAAGAAAGTGTCGCTCATGGCCCAAAGGTTAGGCGGGCACGCTCTGACTGTCCAGCCAGCCCTGCCAGTCGGCCTTGGCCCGGTCTGTATAGGCCTTGTAACGGTCCTTGCGGCCCCGGCGTCCGCCGCGCAGCCCTTCGACGGGCGGGAAAAGCCCGAAGTTGACGTTCATCGGCTGGAAGGTCTTGGCATCCGCCCCGCCGGTGATGTGGGTCATCAGGGCACCCATGGCAGTGGTTTCGGGCGGAGACGGCAGGTCTTCCCCGCGCAGCTCTGCCACCGCCATGCGCGCGGCGACAAGGCCCATCGCGGCGGATTCCACGTAACCTTCGACCCCGGTGATCTGTCCGGCAAAGCGGATGTTCGGGCGCGACCGCATGCGCATCTGCCCGTCAAGCAGGGTGGGCGAGTTGATGAAGGAGTTGCGGTGAATGCCGCCGAGGCGTGCGAAAGATGCTCCCTCAAGCCCCGGTATCATTTTGAAAACATCGGTTTGTGCACCGTACTTCATCTTGGTCTGGAAGCCCACGATGTTGTAGAGCGTACCTAGTTTGTTGTCCCGGCGCAGCTGGACTACGGCGTACGGTTTCACATCCGGTTGATGCGGATTGGTCAGGCCCACGGGCTTCATCGGGCCGAAGCGCAACGTTTCGCGGCCCCTTTCAGCCATTACCTCAATGGGCAGGCAGCCGTCGAAATAGCCTGCCGTCTCGCCCTCCCGGAACTCCGTCTTGTCGGCTGCGAGCAGGGCGTCGATGAAGGCTTCATACTGGCCCCGGTCCATCGGGCAGTTGAGGTAGGCGGTGCGCTCCTCCTCCGTCTCACCCTTGTCATAGCGCGACTGCATCCAGGCCTTCGACATATCGATGCTGTCGAAATAGACGATGGGCGCGATGGCATCGAAAAAGGCCAGCGCCTCCGCCCCGGTCTCGGCTGCGATGGCTTCGGCCAGCGCGCCAGAGGTAAGGGGGCCTGTCGCGATGATCCACTGGCCGTCGTGGGGCAGGGAGGTGACTTCGCCATATTCCACAGTAATATTCGGATGGGCCGTGAGCGCGTCTGTTACGGACTGGGCAAAGGGGTCCCGGTCCACGGCAAGCGCGCCGCCTGCCGGCAGGCGATGCCGGTCCGCCATGGCCATGATCAGCCCGTCTGCCGCACGCATTTCCCAGTGCAGCAGGCCCACGGCATTCTGTTCGGAGTCGTCCGACCGGAAGGAATTGGAGCAGACCATTTCCCCCAACAAGCCGGTCTGGTGGGCAAATGTGCCCACTTTCGGGCGCATCTCGTGCAGGATCACTCTGATTCCCGCGTTTGCGGCCTGCCAGGCGGCCTCGGACCCGGCCATGCCGCCGCCCACGATATGAAGTGTCTGTGTCATGGGGTCGAAATAGGCGAGCGACGCGCCAGGCGCAACAGGGCAAGGGGCACGAGCGCTGCGGCATTCTGGTTTTCGGGGGACTTTTGGGGTCGCCGCTGCGGGCATGGCCGGTCAGTGAGAGGCTGACCTGGAGGGACCTTCCGCCAACGGCGACCCAAAATCATCAGGGGCATTGCTGCCACGACATAAACATGCCCCAATTCGGTCAAAGTTTCCAGTGTGAAAGTTGCAACAATTCAATACGATATTGGAAACAATCACTGATCCCAGTTGGGATCCCGTTTTTCGAGGAAGGCATCGATGCCTTCGGCGGTATCGTCGCGCATCATGTTCTGCACCATGACATCGCCGGTATAGCGGTAGGCGTCGGCCAGGGGCATCTGGATCTGATTATAGAAGGCTTCCTTGCCGATCTTGACGACGGTACCAAGCTTGCCCGCGACATGATCGGCGAGGGCGGCGGTTTCCGCCTCCAGCATCTCTGCCGGGACCACGCGGTTTACCAAACCCAGTTCGCGGGCGCGGGTGGCTTCGATAAATTCGCCGGTTGTCAGCATCTCAAAGGCCTGCTTGCGCGGGATGTTGCGGCTGAGGGCGACCATCGGCGTGGAGCAGAAAAGACCGATGTTCACGCCATTGACGCCAAAGCGGGTGCCCTCGGCAGCCACAGCCATGTCGCAGGTGGCGACCAGCTGGCACCCCGCCGCGGTGGCGATACCGTGGACCTGGGCGATAACGGGTTGCGGCATGGACTGGATGCGGGCCATCAGGGCAGAACAGCGGTCAAAGAGATCGCGGAAGTCGGCGGCACCGCCATCCTCGGCCTGCCTCTTGGCGGTCATCTGGCGCAAGTCGTGGCCTGCGCAAAAGGCCTTGCCCGCACCACTGAGGGTGATGACACGGGTGCCCCGGTCTGCGGCAATGGTATCAAGGCGCTCTTGCAGGGCCTCCAGCATCTCATCGCTGAGTGCATTCAGCCGCTCCGGCGCATTCATCGTCAGATGGGTGACGGCACCCCGTTGCGCAACGTCAAGAATTGCCATCTTGCTCTCCCTCTTTATCCGGGTCAGACCCTAAGCCAAGGACCGACAGGAGAACAAGCATGCCCATCAAGATGAGCGCGCAAGAGCTGAGTGATTTCATGAAGGAAGTGTTCCAACAGGTGGCGGAGGATTTCGCCGTGGATCACGTGGGCGAGGGCGAGGTGACCATGCGGCTCTTGACGCAGGAAAAGCACCTGCGCCCGGGTGGTACGGTCTCGGGCCCTTCGATGTTCGGGCTTGCCGATGTTTCGGCCTACCTTGTCACACTCAGCCAGATCGGGCCGCAGGCGCTGGCCGTGACCACGAATTGTTCGATTGATTTCATGCGCAAGCCCAGGGCCGGCGTGCCACTGGTGGCCAAGGCGCGGCTTTTGAAGCTGGGCAAGCAACTGTCGGTGACGGATGTGCTGCTTTATTCGGAAGGGATGGAAGAACCGGTCGCACGGGCCAGCCTTACCTACGCCATCCCGCCCCGTCCCATCGGCTGATCCAAAAAAAGGGCCGGGATGAACCCGGCCCATGAAGAGGTCTGGCAGCGAAAACGGGGATGCTAGCTTTGCCAGAACGCGCGGGAGGCTTCCAGGGAAGCCTGATCCGGCGTCAGTCCCACATCGCGCAGCTGCCATGGCTCCAACTGGGAGAGAGCGAGCCTTGTGCGGCGCCGTGTGGCCCATTTCGTCACGCAGACCGCAAAGCTGACCGCCGCCAGCGCCAGCAGGGGCGTGCCGGGTTGGGACAGGGCGCCAAGGCTGTCGGCGGAGATCGATCTTGCGTGTGTCATGGGAAACTCCTTACTCAAATTGTATTGACACATTGTAGCAAGTTGCTACAGGTTGAAAGATACAATCTTCGGTACAAAGCATCTAGGAAAACATTGTCATGGGTACAATTTGGGCGCCTGAGCGGCTCGAAGGGGCGGGACCGAAGTACAAAGCGGTTGTAACAATGATCCGTGAGCAGATCAGTTCCGGCGATCTGAGCCAGGGCGAGAAGCTGCCCCCGGTGCGCGAACTGGCCTGGCAGCTGGGCATTACACCCGGCACGGTTGCACGGGCCTATACGGTGTTGACCGACAGCGGTGTGCTGCGCGCCGAAGTGGGGCGCGGCACCTTCGTTGCCCCGCAAACGGCACGGGCAGGTACCACGCCGGGGGAAGTACCCCTAAACCTCATCGAGATCGATTCCGTCAAACACGGGACAGGCGGAGAGGAGGAGGCGGTAAACCTCTTTTCACCCCATCTGCCAGATGGTGGGCAGGCGGCTTTGATCCGGCACCTGCTGGGCCGGATCGCCCAGGATCCTCCCTCGGGCGTGATGCACTACCCCTCGCGGCGAAGTGCGCTGCCAGCGCGGCAGGCCATGGTGCACTGGTTACGGGAGGCGCCAATCGGGGCGCTGAATGAGATGGACGTCGTCCTGTCACACGGTGGCCAGAACGGCATCCTGCTGGTCTTTCAGACCATCCTGCGGGGCCGACGGCCCATCGTGCTGGTGGAGGAACTGGCCTATCCCGGTTTCCGGCGGGCGGCAGAGCTTTTGCGGGCGGATGTGGTGCCAGTGGCGATGGACGCGGAGGGCCTTATCCCTGAGGCGCTAGAGAAGGCGGCGATGGAGCATCCGGAAGCGCAGGTGATCTGCACCTCTCCCGAGGTGCACAGCCCGACCTGCGGACATACGCCGGTCGCGCGTCGGCAGGAATTGGTGGAGGTGGCCCGGCGGCACGATCTGCAGATCCTGGAAGACGATTGTTACAGGATGGGGCAGGCCAAGGGGGTTGGTTACCGCCGCCTTGCGCCGGAGCGGGGCTGGTACGTGACGTCCCTTTCCAAGACCATTACCCCCGCGCTCCGCCTTGGTTGCGCCATCGGCCCCCGCGGCATGGAAGGAGCGCTCCACCGCTCCGCCGAGCATGGCTTTTTCGGGCTGGCGACCCCGACGATCGACCTTGCGGCGGCGCTGCTGGCCCATCCCGAACTGCCGGGCATCATGGAGAGATCCCGGCTGGGCGTAGAGAGCTACGTGGAAGCAGCGGTCAACGCGCTTGGCCGCTATGATCTGCGCTGGCAGCGGGACGTGCCCTTTGTCTGGCTGCACTTGCCTCAGGGCTGGCGCGCCTCGGCCTTTTGCCGGGCGGCGGAGCAGGAGGGCATCCAGATCCGCGCTGCAGAGGAATTCGCGGGGCGCGACGCCCAGACCCCCCATGCGGTGCGCATGGCCATCAACGCGGGCGTGCCGCTGAAACGCTTCGAGGCGGCGATGGGCACCCTGCGGGAGATCCTGGACCATCCGCCAGAGCAGATCAGCGTCTGAAGTATGGGGTATTATAATACCTAATTTCTAAACCACTGTTTTGGCTTATTTATTTCGGCCCTTCCGCGCTTGACCCGGCATTGGGGTTCTTTATAACCCGCCCATCAATACCGGGTGCGCCTGATCGGGGGCACCGCTGACCCCTAAACAGGAATGTCCGATGAAAACCTCTACTGCGACACCGGCAGACATCGACAAGAAATGGATCATCATCGACGCCGAAGGCGTGGTGCTGGGCCGTCTTGCCTCGATCGTTGCCACCCGCCTTCGCGGCAAGCACAAGCCTTCCTTCACACCTCATATGGATTGCGGTGACAATGTCATCGTGATCAACGCCGACAAGATCCAGATGACCGGCAAGAAGCGCGAAGAAAACTTCTACTGGCACACCGGCCACCCCGGCGGCATCAAGGAACGCACCAAGGCGCAGATCCTCGAAGGTGCCCACCCTGAGCGGATCGTGATGCGTGCCGTCAAGCGGATGCTGCCCGGCAACCGCCTGAGCCGCAAGATCATGACCAACCTGCGCGTCTATGCAGGTGCCGAACATCCCCACGAGGCTCAAAGCCCCGAAGTTCTGGATGTCAAATCCATGAACAAGAAAAACACCCGGAGCGCATAAAGATGGCTGACGAAATCAAATCACTCGAAGACCTGGCAGAGGTCGTGACCGAGGACATCGGCGGCGTTCAGGGCACCGATCCCGTGCACACGCCCGAGGCACTGCATGAGCCCGTCCGCGACGAGCTGGGCCGCAGCTATGCCACGGGCAAGCGGAAAGACGCCATCGCGCGCGTCTGGATCAAGCCGGGTTCCGGCAAGGTCACCGTGAACGGCAAGGAGCAGAACACCTACTTTGCCCGCCCCGTTCTCCAGATGATCCTGGCCCAGCCCTTCGGCATCACCAATACCGAAGGCCAGTTCGACGTATACGCAACCGTCAAGGGCGGCGGTTTGTCCGGTCAGGCTGGTGCGGTCAAGCATGGCATCTCAAAGGCTCTGCAGCTGTATGACCCCTCGCTGCGCGGTGCCCTCAAGGCCGCAGGCTTCCTGACCCGCGACAGCCGCGTGGTGGAGCGTAAGAAGTACGGCAAGGCCAAGGCGCGTAAGAGCTTCCAGTTCTCCAAGCGTTAATCCTTACGATCAGAGTTTTGCGAAAGGCCGCGCCCTCGGGTGCGGCCTTTTTTGCGTGGTCGGGTGCGGTCTGAACTTTTGTGGCTGAGCATTCCTGGCAAAAAGGAGCGGCACGTTGTGCCCCGCCGGGAGACCTGCGCGGGCTGGATTAGGTTAGTCGTCCGGACGCACCAACCCCAGACCTCGAAGGTAGATGCCGATCCCCGTCTCCAGCAGATCCTCGGGCGGGAAGGGGGAGGCGCGGCCGGGGGAGTTGCGCGCGAAAAGCTCCACCACCCCGTGGCTCATGGCCCAGATGTGGGCGCTGAACATCGAAGCGGGTGGCCGTTTGTCCTCGGGGATATGTTTGCTGAGGTCCGAGGCGGCCCGTTCCAGAACGCCATTGGCGCGGTTGGCGGCGGTGGCCAGTTCCGGGCTGCGGTTTACGGAGATGCCGCTTTCGAACATGGCGATATAGTGACCGGGATACTTGCGGGCGAAGGCAAGGTAGGCGCGGCCCGTTGCCTCAAAGGCGGCGAGGGCGGACCCTCCGCCGGTCTGATAGGCATAATCCATGAGGTCCGCAAAGATCTCGTAGCCCTGGCGCGCGGCTTCGGCGATCAGGTCCTCGCGCCCGTCGAAGTGGCGGTAGACCGCTGCGGGCGTCACCCCCGCCTGTTTGGCTGCCTCCGACAGGGTAAAGCCCATCGGGCCGCGCAGCTCAATTAACTGAAGGGCCGCGTCGATCAGAGCCTGACGCAGGTTGCCGTGGTGATAGCCCTTCTTAGGCATCCCAGATGTCCGGTCCGCCGCAGATACCGCTGTCAATCTTGCCAATGGCCTTGGCATCCTTGCGGTCATAATCAAAGGCGCTGAGGACGGTGCGCATCACGTTGAGACGCGCGCGACGCTTGTCGTCTGAGCGCACGACGGTCCAGGGGGTCAGTTCGGTGTGGCTGCGCGCCAGGGTGTCGACGATGGCGGTGCTGTATTCTTCCCAGAGAGCGAGGCCCTTGACGTCGATCATGCTGAGTTTCCATTGCTTCAGCGGATCGCTTTCGCGCGCCAGCATGCGGCGCAATTGTTCGGCCCGTCCCACGTTCAGCCAGAACTTAAAAAGGTGTATGCCGTCATCAATAAGTTGTTCCTCGAAGGGCGTCACCTGACGGAAAAAATGGGCGTTCTGTTCGGGTGTGCAGAAGCCGAAGACGGGTTCCACCACGCCACGGTTGTACCAAGAGCGGTCGAAAAAGACCATCTCACCTGCGGCTGGCAGATGCTTGATATAGCGCTGAAAATACCATTCGGTGCGTTCGGTTTCGGTCGGTTTCGACAGGGCAACCACGCGGGCCGCACGGGGGTTGAGGTTTTGCCGCAGCCGCCCGATGGTGCCGCCCTTGCCGGCCGCATCGCGCCCCTCAAAAAGGCAGACGATGCGCGCGCCGCTTTCACGCACCCAGGCCTGCAGTTTGACTAGTTCGATCTGCAGTTTTTCCATCTCCCGGTCGTAGACCTTGCGCGCGAGACGTTCAGAGTGGGGGTAGGAGGGATTGAGAATATCGTTCTTGTCGCCCCGGCGGATCGCATCGCGGATCTCTTTCGGCGCGTTGTTCTGGAAATAGGCGCTGATCGCACCGTCGAAGGGCAGGTCCATGGGGGCTCCCGGGGTCATCTATTGCGCTCAATATGGGATGTTAATGGGATTAACGCAAACCCGCGCGGGCGGCGGCGCGGTCAATGGCAGCGATCACCTCTTCGGGAGCGGTATGTTGGGGCATATGCCCCTCTCCCGGCAGGACCTTGAGGGCACCGTTGGGCACATCCTCCATCAGCACGCGGGCGTGAACATTGAGCGGCACGATGGTGTCGGCATCACCGTGCACCGCTTCGATGGGAAGGGTCAGGCCGCCGTACTGCTTTTTCATTTCCACCACGTGGGGGCGCAGGGCGTTGACCTGCTGGGCGTTGGCACGTAGTGAGTGACGACGCAGGGTAAGGCCGACGCCAAGGTGTTCGGCATAGCCTTCGGGTGCGGTCTGAGGCTCGAAGACCGACTCGATGCTGTCGATGATGTAGGGCTCCGGCACGAAGGCCGTGATCATGGGCACAAAGAGCGCCCCGCCCAGGAGCGAGCCGTTGACCGTGTAGGTCCAGCCAAGCTCCCCTGGCCAGGGTTCGGCCACAGCCGAGACGAGGACAACCGCTGCCGTCTGTTCGGGTCGGGCGAGGCCCCAGGCCAGGGCCACGATGCCTCCGAACGAATGGCCCAGCACGATGGGGTTTTTCACGCCGATGACGTCGGCGGCCTTTTGCAGCAGGGCGGCCTGATCCTTTGGGGTCTCTTCCCTGTTGCGCCAGAAACCGCCGTGGCCCTCTGGCCGCTCGGTCCAACCGAGGCCCGGACGGTCAAACAGGATCACGCGGTAGCGGTCTTTCAGCCGGTCGGCGAAGCCCATGGTGAAATCCTCCATGTTCCCGCTGGCGCCATGCAGCAGGATCAGGTCGGGGCCGCTTCCCATTACACGGTAATGCACCCGGGTGCCCTCGACCTCCACGAATTCGCCCGCCGGGGGGTTTTGGGCTTCCGCCCGTGCCTCGTGCGCAGAGGCGCGCCATTGGATCAGCACCATGAGTCCGATGAAGGCGGCGAGGAAAAGGATCAGTTTCATGTCAGGCTTCTCCTATCCGGTCGAGGTCGAAGGGGGTCGACTGGTAAATCTCGTTGATCCAGTTTCCGTAAAGCAGGTGCGCGTGGCTGCGCCAGCGGTTCAGGGGCCTACGGGATGGGTCGTCGTCGGGGTAATAGTTGCAAGGCACATTGATGGGTGTGCCTGACTCCATGTCGCGGTCATATTCCTGCTTGAGCGTATCGCTGTCATACTCGAAATGGTTAAAGACATAGAGCGCGCGGTGCGTCGCATCCTCGATCAGGCAGGGGCCGACCTCATCACTACCCAGAAGGGTGACGAGGCCGGGGGCGGCATCGACTTCGGCCTGTTTCATTTCGGTCCAGCGGGAAACGGGAACGACGCAATCGTCCGAAAAGCCCCGCAGGTAGGGCGAGGCAGGGTCAAGGTTGCGGTGGCGGAAACAGCCGAAGGCCTTGTGCGCCAGAAGGTGCTTCCTGACCCCGTGGAAGTGGTTGATCATGGCCATCCCGCCCCAGCAGACCCCGAAAGTGGAGTGGACGTTGGTCTGGCTCCAGTCCATGACGCGGCGCAGTTCGTCCCAGTAGGTGACCTCATCGAAATCCATATGCTCGATAGGTGCGCCGGTGATGATAAGGCCGTCGTACTTCTCTTGCCAGGCCTCCGAAACGGGGCGGTAGAAGCTCTCCATATGCTTGGCCGCCGTGTTGCGTGTGCGGTGATCGGACATGCGCAGAAGGCTCAGCTCGATCTGAAGCGGGGTGGCACCGATGAGACGGGCAAACTGGTTCTCCGTCTGGATCTTCTTGGGCATCAGGTTCAAAAGCGCGATGCGCAACGGGCGAATGTCCTGGCGATGGGCCTCCTCTTCGCCCATCACCATAACACCCTCGCGCCGGAGCACGTCGTAGGCGGGCAGGTCACTGGGGATCTTGATGGGCATGGGCTTAATTCCTGGCGTCTTTACGGCAGACATAGTGTGCGATTCACCAAGATGCCAGCTTGCCTGACAAGACGCTGTTTCCTACGCTTCTTTCAGAAAATACAGCCGCTGGTTGATGCTAGGCCAGGAATGACCGGAGAAAGAGGATGCAAAGGTATTTCAAATTGGGTCTGGCAACCTGCTTGGTGGCAATGGCTGGCTGTTCCACACCAGACATTTCAAACGAGGCCAGATTGTTTTCTGCATCTCTTGAGGAAGCTGGCAAAACACTTGAGCCAAAGCTGACCGAAAGAGCGCGGGCCGACATCAAAATGGCGCGTAATGATGCCATCAGGATGAACGCCGAGGTCTATTCATTCCCCCGGGACTGCGACAAGCTTGGTACGGGGGATCTTACCGCAAGTCCGTCAAAGTGTCGGCTTGAACCAGAATTCAATGTCCCGTCTCCAAGAGGATCGGCCGCCTTTTCGCTGGCAACGTGGGATGTCATCCGCTCTTACGAAGCTGTCCTCAGTGCGCTGATCACCACAAAGGCACCAAGCGAGATTCAAGGGAGTTTTGGGGAACTTCTGAAAGCGTCGAACGCTCTGAAGCAAGCAGCGGAGGGCAATGAGGCAGTCTCGGTCATCGGCAAGACCGACCTGGCGCGCACTGCAGGCTTTGCTGGCAGGTTGAGCGAGGCGGCCCGCGGACGCGCGATCAAACGTCTGGTGAACGATGCCCACGACCCTCTGCGCGAAGCCATTGAAATCCTGATCGCGTATGAAGAGAGAGACGATAGGATCATCGAGGCATTTGAAAAGCTCGATGCCCGCTTTTCCGCGATGAACGATGCCCAGATCGCAAGGAATCCGAGCGCTTATGAGACAGCGGTGGATAAATATGAAAAGGAAATAGCAGCCTTCCAGGCGACATTCCGTCAATCTTCAACGGGGAAGTTGATGCTGGTCTGGAAAGCGCAGGTTGCCCTCCATGCGGCTGTGAACTCAACGGCTCAACCAGAAGACCTGATCGCCGTACTTGAAGACATCAAAGTGCTGGCACAGTGAGGAAACCACATGACCCAGAGGAATATCAGGTACTATTCAACGTTCAAGACGCTCTACAATCAGGGCTATGCCGCGAGGCAGAAATTGCACGATCGCGTACAGGAGGCTATCCAGAACAACGAAACAGACCTGGCCTCTTGCTTGAATGCGGAGCGGTCCGCGATCGGCAAGCGCCTGACACAAATCAGGAAGTCGCAGGTTGCCTACCTAACAAGCGAGGCACCTGCCGGCATCACTCCGGTGGCGCGGCTCAAACGGATTATCGTGCGGGCACAGGACGATTTGGAGGATCTTGAGGATCTGGCGGAAGCCCTGGATGCGGCCACACGAATCCTGAAAACCTTCACTCGGCTTATCTCACTCGGACACTAATCACCTAGACGGTCCGCGATGAGATCGGTAAAGGATTCCTGCCCCTTCAGCGCGCTGATCTCATCCGGGGTGATGGTCACACCCCATTTGGCCATCGCTGCGTAACGCGGTTGCCGGTGGGCGAGGGCTTGGGCGTAGGTCCAGCGGATGAAGGCATCGGGATCAACTCTGTCTTCCGAGATATTGTTTTCGATGAGATATTGTTGCCAGACCCGGGCCAGGAATTCGGGCTGGTAGGCCATGGGTTTGGGCGCGCGGTCAAAGCGGCGGATCAGTTCCTGAGTATGGGCCTCGTCTCCCTTGATCCAGACCAGCAGGGAATCCTTTGCCAGCGCGTTCAGCAGGGGATCGTCCGGGTCCTTGGGATCCACCCATTCGCAGATGGAGCCGCCCGTGTCACAGATGAAATGGCTGTAGCCGTAAAGCCGATGCGCCCTTTCTGCAAAGTGGGCGGTATCCCGCAGGGCGGCAATCTCGGCCTGGCGGAAGGCCTCTTGCCGCCGCGCATATTCGGCCATGGGCAGGCCACCCTTTGCCGGATCGCCTGGCTTGCCCAGCCAGGTGGCCACGGGGCGCAGGTTGTCGAAGGTGATATTTGAGCCAATGTAGATGCTGTCGCTCAGCAGGAGGTCGCGCAGAAAGGGAACCTTCATCGCCTCGGCCTTGGCATTATCGGCAATGAGTTCGCCCAGGTAGCGGGTGCCGATGCGATAGTCGATGGAGTAGTGGAACCAGTCACCCGCGCCGCGCAGCAGGTTGGCAAGGTGGGTCTTGCCCAGCCCCGACATGCCGAAGACCAGCACTTTGCGGCGCGGGGCATCGCGCCAGGCGGCTGCGGTGGGGTAGAGCATCGGCATGGTCCTTCTTGTCACTGAACCCTAGTTAGCCGAGCCCTGCAAAAGACGCCAGATGCGCCCGTCTAGGATGAGTAGGCCTAAGGCGAGAAGGGCAAAACCAGCGTAGGCGGCGGGGCGCAGGGTTTCATCCAGCACAAAGGCGCCAAGCAGGATGGCGAAGGGCGGGATCAGTAGGGTGACAAGCATCAGGTTGCCGCTGCCGGCCATGGCCAGAACGCGGTAGTAGACCAGATAGGCCAGCGCCGTGGCGGCGAGGGCGTAGTAGGCAATGGCTCCAATCGTTCTTGGTTGCAGGTCGAGTGTCAGGGGCCCTTCGACGGCCCATGCCAGGGGCAGTATGATCAGCGTGGAAGCCGTCACCATGCCGGCCGCTGCGACCTGTGGGGGCTGTCCGCCCAAACGCTTGCGGGCCCAGACGCTGGCCAGGGCGTAGGATACCGTGCCGCCGATCACGGCAAGTTGCGCAAGCGAGGTAATGTCGAAGTTCAGCAGGTTTTCGAGGCCTATGGCGGTTGCGACGCCCGCGAACCCGAGGCTGACGCCCAGGGCCTTGCGCGGGGTAATCCTTTCGTCCGCGAAAAAGACCGCCGCTGCGATAACGCCGAAGATGGCGGTGGCGGCGTTGAGAATCGAGGTGAGGCCCGAGGGGATGTGGAGCTGGCCCCAGGCCATCAGGCCGAAAGGAATGACGTTGTTCAGCAGTCCCATGCCGACAAAGCCGATCCAGACAGAGGGGTCCCGGGGCACCGGCAGGCGCATGACCCAGACCGCGCCCCAGAGGGCCAGCATTGCCCAGCCCGTCCGGTGGGCCACCGAGGTAAGCGGTCCGATCTCATCCAGTGCAATGCGAATAGAGACGAAGGAGGCGCCCCAGAGAGCGGCCAGAAGCCCCAGTTCGATCCAGGCGCGTGTGGAGATGGATTTTTGGGGACTCATGGGGCGGACCCTAGGCGCGGGAGGGAAGGGGGGCGACCCGTTTCATGCGGCTTTGCGGCTCTCGCTCCAGATGTTAAGGTAGTTGCCGCCAAAGATCACGGCGGCCCCGACGAAGACCCACAGATCCAGTGCTTCGCCGTAGACCAGCATGGCGACGATGGCGATAATGGGCAGACGGGCGAAGTCAATTGGGGCGACCACCGCGGCAGGGGCCAGCGTCAGTGCCTTGGTGATGCAGTAGTGGGCAAGCAGGCCGCAGGCACCGATGAGACCCAGAAGTGGAAGGGCCGCAACGGTGGGCACCGCAATGTCG
Source organism: Sulfitobacter sp. (assembly GCA_013002405.1). Lineage (GTDB taxonomy): Bacteria > Pseudomonadota > Alphaproteobacteria > Rhodobacterales > Rhodobacteraceae > Sulfitobacter. Next base: position 19,628 of record JABDKA010000137.1, read on the forward strand.
CCATCGTAACCCGCTGTGATCGCACCAAAAACCAGCTGCAGCAGGGTGAGGTAAAACATGATGGCCGTGATGCTTTGAGTCGCGGTCAGCCGTTTGGTGAAGACGTAGGTCAGCGCAAAGAAGAGCGCGCAGCCTCCGGCGGCCAGAATGCCGCTATTCAGCTCTGCCGCGCCGGGGCGCGCCACGATCAGGATGCCCGCGAAGCCGATGGTGGCCGCAAGAGCGCGCAGGCCGGTCAGCCGTTCGCCCAGCAGGAAGGGCGAGAGCACGATGACCCAGAGCGGTGTGGTGAATTCCAGCGCAAAAACCTGTGCCAGTGGCACCACGGTGACGGCGTAGAACCACAGGTTCTGGCCGGTGAAGTGAAAGAGATTGCGGACAAGGTGAAGGCCCAGGGCCTCTGTGCCGATCTGGCGGTAGGTGCCCGTCAGAAAAGCCAAGCCCAGCACGATTACGAGGCCAAAGACGGAGCGGTAAAGCATGATCTCGAAGGTGTCGAAACCCGCACTCAACTCGCGCCCCGCAATCGCCATGGCAGAAAAGCTGAAGATCGCGCCAAGCATCCAGAGGGCGGCGCGAAGGGTCGCGTTCACGGCATGCCTTTGACGAGGTAGGCACGGGTGAGGCCCTCAGTCTCTTTTGCCCAGGGCGACTCCGCTGCGCGGGCCTGGTGGGCCCTGAAAGCGGCGGGACCGGTGAAGCGTTCGTCCACCTGAAAGATCAGGGGATCTTCCGTCTCAACCACCTCAAAGGAAATGCAGCCCGGCTCGGCGCGCGTGGCCTCGATATGGGCGCGCAATGCCGCGCGTACGCGAGATGCTTCCTCTTCGGTGCCGCAGATAAGTTGCCCGCTCAGGGTCACTTCTTTGCTCATGGCGCTATTCCCATTCGATCGTGCCCGGAGGCTTGGAGGTGATGTCGTAGGTGACCCGGTTGATGCCGGGCACCTCATTGATGATGCGGGTCGCTGTTTCGCCCAGGAATTCGTGAGTGAAGGGGTAGTAGTCCGCCGTCATCCCGTCGACGGAAGTCACCGCGCGCAGCGCGCAGGCGAAATCGTAGGTGCGCCCGTCGCCCATGACGCCGACGGTGCGGACGGGCAGGATGGCGACGAATGCCTGCCAGATCTGATCGTAGAGACCGTGGCGGCGGATCTGGTCGATATAGACGGCGTCCGCCTCGCGCAGGATATCGAGCTTGGGCCGCGTGATCTCACCGGGGCAACGGATGGCGAGGCCGGGGCCGGGGAAGGGGTGACGGCCGATAAAGCTTTGCGGCAGGCCCAGTTCACGGCCCAGGGCACGAACCTCATCCTTGAAAAGCTCCCGCAGGGGTTCGACCAGCTTGAGCCCCATTTTCTCGGGCAGGCCGCCCACGTTGTGGTGGCTCTTGATGGTGACCGATGGCCCGCCAGAGTAGGAGACCGATTCGATCACATCCGGGTAGAGCGTGCCCTGGGCCAGGAACTCGGCGCCGTCGATGTCGTTCGCGTGTTTCTGGAACACGTCGATGAACAGCTTGCCGATGATCTTGCGCTTTGTTTCGGGGTCGGACTGGCCGTCGAGCTGGCC
>JABDKA010000184.1 GCA_013002405.1 Sulfitobacter sp.
CATCGGCGTGGTCGAAAACCAGGCCCCGACCAGGGCGCTGCAGTTCGAACTGCCGGTGACCGACGGCCGGGTGCAGGCGACCGGCGAGGTCTGCCAGATCGCGCTGGTGGAACGGCATCGGGCGACGGGGGGCGTGGTCAACGCCTTCGTTTCGGGGTTCGGCTACCACGGCCGCATGGCAATGGCCTCGACCGTGGCGCACGACAGCCATCACATGATCGTTGTCGGCACGGATGCGGACCAGATGGCAAGGGCAGCCAACCGGTTGCGCGCGGTGGGCGGAGGTATCGTCATTTTCCGCGACGGGGAGGAGCTGGCGCTGGTGGAATTGCCGATTGCGGGCCTCATGTCCGACCGGCCCGCGGCGGAAGTGGCGGCAAGCGCGGATGAGATGGTCGCAGCGATGCAGGCTTGCGGTTGCCGCTTGAATAACGCCTACATGCAGCATTCGCTGCTGGCGCTGGTCGTCATCCCCGAACTGCGCATTTCCGATCTGGGGCTGGTCGATGTGCGAAGCTTTGAATTCATCCCCACATTTGAGCCGCTCACATGACCAAGATCCTGACCCCTGACGCGCCCAAGCCCGAAGAGTTCCTGGATGCAGAGGCCGCGGTGGAGCGGCTGATTGCCCTTTACGAACAGGCGACGCAATTCCTGCGGGATCAGTTCACCTCCGTCATGGAACAAGTGCCAGAGGAGACCCGGATCAGGGCCTTCTATCCTGAAGTTCGTTTTCGCACCTCAAGCTACGCGCAGGTGGACAGCCGTCTCAGCTTTGGCCACGTGTCGTCACCCGGCACCTTTTCGGCGACCATCACCCGGCCGGACCTGTTCCGGAACTACCTGACACAGCAGATCGACCTTCTGATCGACAACCATCACCAGCCGGTCATCATCGGGCCCTCGGACACGCCCATCCCGGTGCACTTCGCGGTGACCGGCGATGATGCGGTGAACATACCGCAGGACGGGGCGGCGGAGTTCACGCTGCGCGATGTCTTTGACGTGCCGGATCTGTCGACGACCAACGACGACATCGTCAACGGCACCTATGCGGCCCTTGACGGGGTGCGGCCCCTGGCCCCCTTCACGGCGCAGCGGGTGGACTATTCACTGGCGCGGCTGTCACACTATACCGCAACGGATGCAGAGCATTTCCAGTGTCATGTCCTTTTCACGAACTACCAGTTCTACGTGGAGGAATTCGAGGACTATGCCCGCGCGATGCTGCGCGATCCCGAGAGCGGCTACACCTCCTTCGTCTCAACCGGGAACGCGGAGATCACGGACCCTGATGCGCCGCTGCCGGTCACACAGAAGGTACCCCAGATGCCGACCTATCACCTCAAGCGGGAGAATGGCGCGGGCATCACGTTGGTGAACATCGGGGTGGGCCCCTCGAACGCCAAGACGGCGACGGACCATATTGCGGTGCTGCGCCCCCACGCCTGGCTGATGGTGGGGCACTGTGCGGGGCTGCGGAACACACAGGCGCTGGGCGATTTCGTACTGGCCCACGCCTACCTGCGGGAAGACCACGTGCTGGACGATGACCTGCCGGTATGGGTCCCCATCCCTGCACTGGCGGAAATTCAGATTGCCCTCGAAAGCGCGGTGGCCGAGGTGACGGAGCTGGAGGGTTACGAGCTTAAGCGCGTCATGCGGACGGGCACTGTTGCCACAATCGACAACCGCAACTGGGAACTGCGCGATCAGTCCGGGCCGGTGCAGCGGTTGTCGCAGTCGCGGTCCATCGCACTTGACATGGAGAGCGCGACCATTGCCGCAAACGGCTACCGGTTCAGGGTGCCATACGGCACGCTTTTGTGTGTGTCGGACAAACCTTTGCACGGGGAGCTGAAGCTGCCGGGCATGGCCTCAGACTTCTATAAGACCCAGGTGGCCCGGCATCTGATGATCGGAATAAGGGCGATGGAGCTGCTTCGCTCAACCCCGCTTGAGCGCATTCACAGCCGGAAATTGCGGTCATTTGACGAAACAGCCTTCCTCTGAAACGCTGAAATCGGCCGAAATCACCAAAAAACAGCGAAAAACCACGTTTTTGGTGCCACTATTCGTTGTGTTGCGCCACAACATACCGTTACATTCTGCGCACGAGGCCCTAAATTCGGGCGGTCCAAGGAGATAAGAGATGGCAACCAAACCAATGACGAAGACCCAGCTCGTCGCCGCACTGGCAGAAGAGATGGGCAGCGACAAGAAATCCGCAAGCGCCGCACTGGACGCTGTGACCGGAATCATCACGCGCGAAGTGTCCAACGGCGGTGCCGTGACCTTGCCCGGCGTGGGCAAGATCTATTGCCGTGAGCGCCCCGAGCGGATGGTCCGCAACCCTGCGACCGGTGAGCAATTCAAGAAAGAGGCGGACAAGGTCGTCAAGATGACCATCGCCAAGGCGCTGAAGGACAGCGTGAACGGCTAAGCCCTTTCACACATGTCTTGATAAAGGGTCGTCTTCGGGCGGCCCTTTTGCGTTCTTGCCGCTCGACGGACCCGCGTGAGGCCGGTAGCCTATCCGGGTAACCCATCAGGAGAGTCAGCAATGGCCGAACGTGCTGAGTGGAACCATCTGCCGGATGTGCCGATTCAGGTCTCACCCCTGTGGCAATGGCCGCCAAGGCCGCTGCAGGCGTTGAAATGGTATGTGGACGGCTGGTTCTTTTTGACCCTCAACATGGGGATCTTGGGGCTCGCATTGCTCAGTTATCTGCTGGCCAGCCCGACCCTCGCACAGGCGGAGGTGCTGGCACCCGGTTGGGTCTTTCTGATCCTCTTTCGCAACCTGGTCCTGGTCACCGTGATCGCCGGAGGACTGCATCTTTGGTTTCATGCCTATGCCCTGCAAGGGGATGAGATGAAATACGACCCGCGCCCTTTTCCGCGGCAGGGGCGGATGTTCAGCTTTGGGGATCAACTGCGGGACAACATCTTCTGGACCCTCGCCTCCGGCGTGGTGATCTGGTCGGGGTTTGAGGCGCTCTTCTGGTTCTTGCTCGCCAACGGCGTCGCCCCTGCAACGACCTTTGCCGCCACACCGATCTGGTTCGTGGCTTTCTTCTTTCTCATCCCAGTGTGGGAGAGCTTCTATTTCTACTGGATCCACCGCCTGTTGCACACGCGCCTCCTTTACCGGTTTCACGCGCTGCACCACCGCAACACGGATATCGGCCCCTGGTCGGGCCTATCAATGCACCCGGTCGAACATCTTTTCTATTTCGGCACAGTTGTGATCCATCTGGTCCTGCCAACGCACCCCTTGCACTTGATCTTTCATCTGATGTTCTACGGGATACTGGCCATCACCTCACACACCGGCTTCGAAGGGCTCTTGTTCCGCAATGCCAAGCGTGTGCATCTGGGCATGTTCCATCACCAGATCCACCACCGCTATTTTGAGGTGAACTACGGCAATCTCGACGTGCCTTGGGACAAGCTCTTTGGCTCCTTCCACGATGGCACGGCAGAGGGCAAGGCGCGGATGCGGGAAAGGCTGAAGGCACGCAGGGGCTAGTCGATGACCCGGCTGAGGCCGATGGCAGAGCCGAAGAGGGCAAGGATTGTGCCCGTGTTCGACATCGGACTTTCCGTGGCAAGGACCAGATCCTGCGGCCGGATCAGGAATTGCCGGGCTGAGAAGAGACCGTCCGACGTGGTCAGATCCAGGGTAAAGACAACGCGGGGCTGGCTGGGGCCCCTGATGCCCTCGGGATAACTGCGCAGGATGAGGATGCCGCCGGGGTCCGCGCGGCTGTCCTGCAGACCGCCCATCAGCGCAACGGCATCAAGGGCCGAGATACTGTCACGGTTGAAGGGCACTTGCGCCTCTTTCCCGGCGGCCCCGAGCGCAAGAAAATAACGGCGGTCCTCTTCCACGATCAGCTTGTCACCGCCCCGCAGACGGGTGTCCAGTTTTGGTTGGGAATAGAGCCTTTCGAGCGAAGTGGCATAGACCGATGTTCCGCGCATCAAGCGGACCTGCGGATTGCGAAGGCCGGGCAGCACCCCGCCGCCCGCTGAAAGGGCCGAGAGGACGGTGAAGTTCTGGTCTGGCATTGGCACGGGTCCGGGCGTCCGCACTCCCGCGACAAGGTCCACCGCGTTGTGTCGGCCTTCGGCCATCAGAAGCTGTACCTGAACGGCGGGAACGCTTTCCTCCAGCTTCCTTTGTACAAGGCCGCGGGCGCTGTCGGGTGTCCGACCCGAAACCTTGAGCGCGCCAACGTAGGGCACGAAGATGGTGCCTGCCGCAGAGACGCGCAGCCCCTCCATCCGGGTGGCGCGCTGGTCGGCTCCGGTCAACAGGGCGTTTTCACCGGATTCCCAGACCACCATGTCCAGCCGATCCCCCGGGCGGATGATCTGCGCATCCGATCCCCGCGTGTGGCCGATCCATTTGCGGTCTTGTCCATCGGGTGCGGGCCAGTCGGCGAGGGCTGGCAAAAAGGCACGCGTGACGGGGTAGACGGCAACTTCGGGCGCTTCCGCGTCGGTGCTGGCCAGGATGTCCCGCTCAACGGCTGCGCCGCACGGCAGGGCGGTGCAGGCGACAAGCACGGGAAGTAGAAGAAGGCAGATCAGGAAGCGCATCAGGCGGCCTTTTTGGCAGCGCGCGGCAGGGGAGAGCCGAACAGGGTTAACACAATCTTTAGGTTAACGATCTAGCTTCATTGATCTTAATGAGGGGTTAACAGGACAGCGGAAGTGGGTTCGGACCATAAAATTAGGAAACCGGGGTGCGTCGAATGACCCACGGGAAGCGGCTGTTCGACGTCACGCTTGCCATCGTTCTGGGGGTATTTCTAATGCCTCTCCTGACCTTGCTGCTTCTGTGGCTTGGGCTGCGCGAAGGACGACCGCTATTCTTTGCATCGGAACGTATGTCGGCACCGGGGGTTTCTTTTCGGCTTTGGAAACTGCGGACGATGCGCTGTGGCAGCGACGATGGCCGCGCCACCGGCGGTCACAAGGAAGGCCGGGTCACGCAGACAGGCCGCTGGCTGCGGCGCACCCGGCTCGATGAACTGCCGCAGCTTTGGAACATCCTGCGCGGTGACATGAGCTTTGTCGGGCCGCGCCCGCCGCTGCGGCGCTACGTTGAGGCCTACCCGGATTTGTACGCGCGTATCCTTCACTCCCGTCCGGGGGTGACCGGGCTGGCTACGGTCGTGTTCCACGCCCATGAGGCGCGTCTGATGGCCCGCTGCACGACGGGGGACGAGGCCGAAGGGATCTATCTGCGGTCCTGCTTACCCAGGAAGGCACGGCTTGATCTGATTTATCAGAAACATGGTTGGCTTGGCTTCGATCTGCGGATCCTGATCCGGACGGTAGGTGTGGTGCTGAGATCGTAGGATTCAATCCACCTCATTAATCTCTCGTTAAGGGTGAGTTGCGAGAGTGCCTGACGAAAAGGATGAACTGGTTTGGGGTGTTCGGTCTGACCACAGGGTTGGCCGCGTTCGGGTACGGGTAAGATGAAGGCGCAGAATTCTGAGCTGCTGACGGCCAACGGTGCCGCCTGCTATGCGGATCGGACCGTGATGGTCACAGGGGCGGGCGGCAGCATCGGCCTTGCCCTTTGTCACAGGTTGCTGGCCTGCGGGCCGCGGCGGATCGTCCTTTTCGAGATCAGCGAATACGCCCTTTACGAGGCCGAGCGCGCGCTGCTTGCTGCGGCTGACAGGGTCGAGATCATCGCTGTTCTTGGCTCGGTGACGGAACCGCGTTTGGTCCGGCGGACGCTGGCGCATTGGGGCGTTGAGATCATTCTGCACGGAGCGGCCTACAAGCATGTCCCCATGGTTGAGGTGAACCCCATGGTCGGTATCGTCAACAATGTGCTGGGCACCCAGCGGCTGGCGGAGCAGGCCCTGCAGGCGAGGGTTGATCGGTTTGTCCTGCTGTCCACAGACAAGGCGGTGCGCCCGGTCAGTGTGATGGGTGCCTCCAAGCGTCTGGCGGAACTGGTCGTGCAGGATCTGGCCCGTCGCGGCGGTGGGACCCGCTTTGCCACGGTGCGGTTTGGAAATGTCTGGGGCAGTTCCGGTTCAGTTGTGCCGCTTTTCCGGGAACAGATCGCGCAAGGCGGTCCGGTGACTGTGACCCATCCATCGGCCGAGCGGTACTTCATCTCATCTGACGCGGCAACGGCGCTGGTGCTGGAGGCCGGTGCACTGGCAGAGGGTGGCGAAACCTTTCTGCCCGACATGGGTGCACCGATGCGGATCATGGATCTGGCCCGCGAGATGATCGCTGAACTTGCGCCGCGCGGGGACGTGCCTATTGTCGTCAGCGGGCTTCGGCCGGGTGAAAAACTGCAAGAGGATCTGTCCCTTACGGCCACGCGTACCCCAACGGCGCATCCGGAGCTTTCGCTGGCGTGCGAGCCGGGACTGACCGCACAGGAAACAGCCGTGGCCCTGCGCCAGTTGCGGGAGGCCTTTGTAGCCGATAGCGATGATATGGTGCGGGCCGTGATCGCACGGTGGGTCGAAGCGCGGGCTGAGCCTGATACGGAAGCGGTCCGTTTGACATCGTAAGCCGAATCCCCTTGCCCACAGGCGGGTGCGGCCCCACCTTTGCGCCATGGAAAAGAAGCTCCTTTCGTTCGGCCACGGTTATACGGCCCGCGCCCTTGCCAGCCTTCTGGTGCCCCAGGGGTGGCGTATTGTCGGGACTACCCGAAGCCCGGAGAAGCTGGACGAGATCGCCCGCACCGGGGTGGAGCCGATGCTTTGGCCGGGCAGCGATATGGTGCCGCTTTTGGTGGATTTTCCGAACATCCTGATCTCTGCCGGGCCGGACGGTGACGGAGATCCGGTGCTGAACGAGCTGGAGCAGGCCTTTCGCTCTCATGCCTCGGGCATGCGCTGGGTCGGGTATCTGTCGACCACGGGCGTCTACGGTGATCACGGAGGTGAGTGGGTTGACGAGGCAACGCCCCTCAGCCCCTCGACCAAGCGAGGCCAGGCCAGGGCGGATGCCGAGGCAAGGTGGCAGGCGATCGCCGATCTGCCGCTGCATATCTTCCGCCTGGCGGGCATCTATGGCCCGGGGCGGGGACCCTTCGCGAAGGTGCGCAAGGGCACCGCGCGGCGGATCATCAAGGCGGGGCAGGTCTTCTCGCGAATCCACGTGGAAGACATCGCGCAGGCGCTGGACCTGTCGCTCAGACACCCCGATCCGGGTGCTGTGTTTAATCTATGTGACGATGACCCCGCGCCGCCCCAGGACGTGATCGCCTACGCGGCCGAACTTCTGGGTCTTCCCGTCCCGCCCGCCGTTGATTTCGAGGTAGCGGATTTAAGCCCCATGGCGCGCAGTTTCTACGCGGAGAGCAAGAAGGTCCGGAACGACCGGATCAAGAAAGCGTTGGGCTGGCAGCCGCGCTTTGCGGATTACCGGGCAGGCTTGCAGGATCTGCTCAAACGCGAGAGTTAGGTCCGGCCCATGAAACCGCAGGACAAAGATCACAGCCTGACGCGCCTTCTTGACGCGATCAACACGAAAGGCGAGGGGCGAACCGTCACCTTTCGCGAAATGCTTGACCAGATCGGGGAAAACGCGATTACCCCATTCATACTGGTGATTGCCGTGCTGATGGTGTCTCCCCTGTCCGGCATTCCCGGTACCCCAACGGTTTCGGCGCTGATCATCTTTACCATGACGGTGCAGGCCCTGTCCGGGCGCAAACGGCTCTGGCTGCCGGAAGCGCTTTTGCGCCAAAAGATCCGTGTTCGCTATCTGCAACGCGCGGTCAGATGGCTGCGCGCCCCCTGCGCCTTTCTCGACCATCATTCGCAAAGGCGTCTGGCCTTCCTGACAGTTGGCCCGATGCGCTGGGTCACGCTGGGGGTCTGCGCGCTGATTCCCCTGACCTGGCCGCTTTTGGAATTGCTGCCAATGGTGACATCCTTCGGTGCAGCAACGATCGCGCTGCTGGTCTTCGGGCTTTTCACCCGTGACGGTGTCTACGTGCTTTGGGGCTATACCGTGATCGCGCTAACCGGCCTGACGGCGATGTCATTGATCTGAGGTGCGCCTGGCCTTGCGGGTCTGAGGTGGTGCCGCCATATAGACGCGCAACAGTTCAGGGCAGGGTACCAGTGATGTTGGGCAGACTCCAAACAGCGATCGAGACGCCGCGGTTCACCAACTTCATCATGGGCGTGATCATCTTCAATGCCATCCTGTTGGGGCTTGAAACCTCCAAGACCGTGATGGCCGCGGCGGGTGATCTGATCCTCTTCCTCGACCGGGTCTGCCTGTCGATCTTTGTGATCGAACTGCTGACCAAGCTGGTGGTCTACCGGCTGCGGTTCTTCCGTGACGGCTGGAATCTCTTTGACTTCGTGATTGTCGGCATTTCGTTGGTCCCGGCGACGCAAGGCTTCTCGGCCCTGCGGGCCCTGCGAATCCTGCGTGTGCTGCGTCTCATCTCGGCCACGCCGCGCCTGCGCCGGGTGGTCGAAGGCTTTATCACGGCCTTGCCCGGAATGGCCTCGGTCTTTGTCCTGATGGCTCTGATCTTCTACATCGGTGCCGTGATCTCCACCAAGCTCTTCGCGGAGAGCTTTCCCGGCTTTTTCGGGAACCTGGGCCGGTCCGCCTATTCGCTTTTTCAGATCATGACGCTGGAAAGCTGGTCCATGGGGATCGTCCGTCCGGTGATGGAGGTCTATCCGCTGGCCTGGATGTTCTTCGTACCCTTCATCATGGTCACCACCTTCGCGGTCGTGAACCTGCTGGTGGGATTGATTGTGAACTCCATGCAGGATGCCCACCACGAGGAGGCGGACGCGGAGACGGGCGCCTACCGGGACGACGTGACCGCGCGGCTTGCGGCAATCGAAGAAAGACTGGGGCGGCTGTTGCAAGAACGCGAGAATGAGCAGCGATGAAGCCCCGGGACATGTCCGGGTTGCGTTGATCTCAAGCGTCTGCCGTTGGGATCAGGCCCGGGCTGCACCGATCTGCGCGATGCCAAGCGTGTCCAGCACCTTGGCTTCGATCTGCTCCGCGTTCATCCCGGCGACCGCGTACATGTCCGCGGGGCTGGCTTGATCGATGAAGCTGTCCGGCAGAACCATGGAACGGTATTTCAGCCCCGCATCAAAGACGCCCTCATCCGCCAAAAGCTGTCCGACATGGCTGCCAAAACCGCCTACGGCACCCTCTTCGATGGTGATAAGCGCCTCATGCCGGGCGGCCAGATCAAGGATCATCTCCCGATCCAGCGGCTTGGCAAAGCGCGCGTCGGCGACGGTGGGCGTGATGCCCCGGGCGGCCAGCGCCTCGGCGGCCTTTTCGACCTCCGCCAGGCGCGTGCCGAAGGACAGAAGCGCCACGCTGGAGCCTTCCGCGATGATGCGGCCCTTGCCGATTACCAGCGGTATGCCGCGTTCGGGCATCTCGACCCCGTTCCCCTCGCCACGCGGGAAGCGGAAGGCGATGGGGCCGTCATTGTGCGCGGCGGCTGTGGCGACCATGTGCTTCAACTCCGCCTCATCGGCGGCTGCCATGACCACGAAACCCGGTAGATTGGCAAGATAGGCGATGTCGAAGGCGCCCGCATGGGTGGCCCCATCCGCACCCACCAGCCCGGCGCGATCGATGGCGAACCGGACCGGCAAACGCTGGATCGCCACATCATGCACCACCTGATCATAGCCGCGCTGCAGAAAGGTGGAGTACATTGCACAGAAGGGCTTCATCCCGCCAGCCGCCAGAGCAGCAGAGAAGGTCACCCCGTGCTGTTCGGCAATGCCCACGTCAAAGCAGCGCGAAGGATAACGCTCGGCAAAGAGGTTCAGGCCCGTGCCATCCGGCATGGCCGCCGTGATGGCGCAGATCTTGTCATCTTCCGCCGCCTCCTGCAGCAGACTTTGCGCGAAAACGGATGTGTAGGAGGGGGCGTTCGAAGGGGCTTTCTTCTGCTCTCCCGTGACCACGTTGAACTTGGACACGCCGTGCCCCCTGTCCCTTGCCCGTTCGGCGGGACCATAGCCCTTGCCCTTCTTCGTCAGCACGTGGATCAGGATGGGTCCGGTCGCGCGGTCATGGACGGTGCGCAGGACCGGAAGCAACTGGTTCATGTCGTGCCCGTCGATGGGCCCGACGTAGGAAAAGCCGAGCTGTTCGAACAGCGTGCCACCGACGGCCATGCCCTTGAGCATGTCCTTGGCCCGCTTTGCTCCTTCGCGGAAGGGTTCCGGCAAAAGGCTGACAGCCCCCTTGGCGGCGGCCTTGAATTCCTGGAAAGGCGCTTCGGCATAGAGACGGCTGAGATAGCTCGACATGGCGCCGACGGGGGGCGCGATGGACATCTCGTTATCATTCAGGATCACGATGAGCCTCTTGCCCAGGTGCCCCGCGTTATTCATCGCTTCATAGGCCATCCCGGCCGACATGGAGCCATCGCCGATTACCGCGATGGCGTCGCCCAGCCCCTCGGGGACGTTCCCACCCAGATCACGTGCCACGGCAAAGCCCAGGGCCGCGCTGATCGAGGTGGAGGAGTGGGCTGCGCCAAAGGGATCGTAGGGCGACTCGCTGCGCTTGGTGAAGCCGGAGAGGCCATCCTTCTGGCGTAGCGTGCGGATTCGGTCCCGCCGCTCGGTCAGGATCTTGTGGGGATAGCATTGGTGCCCCACGTCCCAGATGATCTTGTCCCGCGGCGTGTCAAAGACCGCATGGAGCGCCACGGTCAGCTCCACAACGCCGAGCCCCGCGCCCAGATGACCGCCCGTTACGGAGACGGCAGAGATAGTTTCGGCCCGTAATTCCTGCGCGAGGGTCTTGAGCTGCGCGTCCGACAGCCCCTTGAGATCAGCGGGCCGGGTGATGCGATCCAGCAAGGGGGTGTGAGGCTTGTCGGTCATGGTGCGGTCTTTCAGTTCTTGCGATCGACGACAAAGCGGGCAGCCTGCCGAAGGGTATCCGCCGCGTCGCCGTAGGAATGTAGGGCGTCACAGGCGGATTGCACGAGGTCTGTGGCACGTTGGCGCGCGCCTGTCACGCCCAACAACGAAACGAAGGTCGCCTTTCCCGCATCGGCATCCTTGCCCGTGGCCTTGCCGATGGTTGCCGCATCTCCCTCCACATCCAGCAGATCGTCCGCGATCTGAAAGGCAAGACCGAGGGCGTCAGCGTAGGTTTTCAGCGGTGCTGTATCGGCCTCGGCCATGCGCGGACCGGCGAGGGCCGACCAGGAAATGAGCGCGCCCGTCTTGCCCTGTTGCAGGGCGGTGATCTCTTCGAGGGTCAAAGGGGAGGCTGCCGTTTCCGCCGCGATGTCGAGGGCCTGTCCCAATACCATGCCCTGCGCCCCGGCGGCCCGGGCCAGGGCCCGCGTCAGGACCGCACGCACCTCTCCTTTGCCCACTTCCGGCGCGCTGACCAACTCGAATGCAAGGGTCTGAAGCGCATCTCCGGCCAGAACGGCCGTTGCCTCATCCCATTTGACGTGCACTGTCGGCTGGCCGCGCCGCAGGTCGTCGTCGTCCATGCAGGGCAGATCGTCAAGCACCAGCGAATAGGCATGCATGACCTCGATGGCAGTAGCGGGCCAGATCGCCTGCGCGGGGTCGATGCCGTGCAGGCGCGCGCTTTCCAGCACCAGAAATCCGCGTAGCCCCTTGCCGCCGGTGGCGGCATGGCGCATCGCGGCGACGACGGGTTGTGCACCCATCGGCGCGACAACTTGGTCAAGCTGGACAGCGACGGCCTTGACGGCCGCGTCTAGACGGTCGCGCAACACTCAAAGCTCGTCGATCGGGGCGGTTCCGCTGGGCTGGCCGTCGCGGTCCAGCGTGATCTTGGCGACCTTTTCCTCGGCCTCTTTCAACTTGGCCTCGCAGCGCTTCTTCAACTCGGCACCGCGCTCGTAAAGGGCGATTGAATCGTCCAGGGCCGTTTCGCCATGCTCAAGCTTG
>JABDKA010000001.1 GCA_013002405.1 Sulfitobacter sp.
GCTGAGAAGGTGGTGCCTCAAATCGTCGCCAAGATGCTTGACCGCGGCGTCATCGCCCGCGCCATGCCGCAAAGTGATATCATCGGCTTCGCCCCGCCCCTCTGCCTCAGCCGGGCCGAGGCGGACGAGGTCGTCTCCGTCACCAGGGCGGCCGTGGCCGATGTCCTGCGCTAGCACTTCCACAAGGCCCCATTTGCGGCAAAAGCTGTCGCAAACGGCTTTGACGCATGACCGCACGCACCCGACCCTGCCCTAATCACCAGGGGAGGTCCGCCATGAAATCGCATTACAGAGTGGTCGTCATCGGGGGCGGTGTCGTGGGCGCATCGGTCCTCTATCACCTGGCCAAGCTGGGCTGGACCGATGTGGCGCTTGTCGAACGCTCTGTTCTGACGGCAGGGTCAAGCTGGCACGCGGCCGGCGGGATCCACGCCCTCAACGCTGATCCCAACATTGCGGCGCTGCAGGCCTATACCATCGATCTGCTTTCTGAGATTGAAAAGGAAAGCGGCCAGAACATCGGTCTTCATATGACCGGTGGCCTCACCATGGCGGGCACGCCCGACCGTTGGGAATGGCTGCAATCGGCCTACCGCACCTTCCAGTCCATCGGGATCGAGGACTGCCGCCTCGTCAGCGTCGAGGAGGCCTGCGCGCTGAACCCCATCATGTCCGGCGAAGGGCTGCTGGGCGGCATGTGGGCTGACCGCGAAGGCTATATCGACACGACAGGAACGGTCCATGCCTACGCCAGGGCCGCCAAGAAGCGCGGCGCGAGCGTAATCGAACACAACCGCGTGCTGGAACTGAACCAGACGCTGGAAGGCTGGGAGGTGGTCACCGAAAAGGGTACGATTTCCTGCGAACACGTGGTCAACGCCGCAGGCCTCTGGGCCAAGCAGGTGGGCCGCATGGCGGGCATCGACCTGCCGGTCTCCCCGCTCAAGCACCATTACTTCGTTACCGACACCGTGCCGGAACTGGCCGATCTGGATTTTGAAGTGCCCATGACCGTGGACCTGGAAGGGTTTACCTACACCCGCCAGGATCAAAAAGGCTTGCTGGTGGGCATCTACGAACAGAACACCGAGCACTGGGCCATGGACGGCGCACCCTGGGACTATGGCATGGAGCTTTTCCAGGAGCAGACCGACAGGATCGAGCATGAACTGATGATGGGCTACAGCCGCTATCCGTCGCTTGAGAAGGTGGGCATCAAGACCTGGGTCAACGGTGCCTTCACCTTTTCCCCCGATGGCAACCCGCTGGTGGGCCCCGTCCCGGGCAAACGCGGCTATTGGTCCGCTTGTGCCGTGATGGCTGGCTTCCTTCAGGGCGGCGGCGTGGGCAAATCCCTCGCCGAATGGATGATCCACGGAGAGCCGGAGGCGGACGTCTACGGCATGGACGTGGCCCGCTACGGCACCTGGGCGGAGAACAAGCAGTATATCAAAGAGACAACCGGCCAGTTCTACTCCCGCCGTTTCGTCATGACCTATCCCAACGAACAACTGCCCGCGGGCAGGCCCCTCAAGATGACCGGCATCTACAGCGACCAGTCGGCGGCGGGCGCGCACTGGGGGCAAAGCTGGGATCTGGAAGTGCCGCTCTATTTCGCCCCCAACGGCTTTGAGGAGATTCCATCGCTCAAACGCTCTAACGCCCACGACATCGTTGGGGCAGAATGCCGCGCGGTGCGCGAGCGCGTGGGGCTTTTGGACATCACCGCCTTCTCCCGCTTCGAGGTCACCGGGCCCAAGGCAGAGGCCTGGCTCGACCGGATGATGGCGTCCAAACTCCCCGCGCCGGGGCGGGTCAAACTTGCCCCCATGCTGGGTCACGATGGGCGCCTCAAGGGGGATCTGACCATTTTCAATTTGGGCGACGGGCGCTACTGGATTACCGGGTCCTACTACCTGCGCGCCTGGCACATGCGCTGGTTCAATGACCATCTGGAGGAAGGAGTGACCGTGCGCGATCTTGGCGATGAGATGGCGGGCCTCTCCCTCGCCGGTCCCCGCTCGCGCGATGTTCTGGAAGCTGCTCTCACCGACGGCGATCTCGAAGGCCTCAAGTTCATGGGCTGCGCGCCCATGGACGTCGGGCTGGTCCGCTGCCAGGTCGGCCGCCTCTCGGTGGCTGGCGAGCTGGGTTTCGAGCTGCACTGCCGCGCGGGCGATTTGAAAGCCCTGCGCGACAGGCTGATGACGGCAGGCGCTGATCACGGCATGGTAGAGTACGGTTTCAACGCGCTTCTGTCCCTGCGGCTTGAGAAGAGCTTTGGCATCTGGTCGGCGGAATTCACCCAGGGCTATACCCCAGGCATGACCGGCATGGACCGCTGGGTCGACTGGTCCAAGGACTTCAATGGCAAGAAAGCGGCCTTGGTCGAGCGCGACAGGAATGGCCCCGACAAGCTGCTGGTGACACTGGAAATCGGGGCCGAGGATGCCGATGCAACGGGGTATGAACCCGTCTGGGCGGGCGAGGAAAAGGTCGGTTTCGTCACCTCCGGCGGCTACGGCCACACGCTGGGCAAATCGCTTGCAATGGCGCTGGTAGACCGTGACCGGGCGGGCGAAGGCACGGAACTTACCGTTCACGTCGTCGGCCAGCCCCGCGCGGCGCGGGTCATCCCGGCCTCCCCCTATGATCCCGAAGGCAAGGCCATGCGGGGGTGACCAGGCTCCGGCTATTCCTGCTGATCGGACTCTGTTTCATCGCGCTGGTCTGGTGGACGCTGGGACGGGAGCAGATGACCATCGACCGCTGTCTCGAAGAAGGTGGCCGCTGGGATTACGAGGCAAAGGCCTGTGAAGGGTAGGGTGCGCATTCACTGCGCACCATCCGCCCCTCCGACCCTTAAACGCGTGCAAAGGTCCGCAATAATCGCGCACCCTAAGGTGTCGCGCCCAGCCGCTGAGCCACAGTGGCCCGCACCCGTTCCACCGCCGCCTCCTTGACCGGCCCGTATCCCCGGATCTCCATGGGAGCCGCAAGCACGGCGGTCTTCTCCGCCTCGGGCAGGTCGATACCGGCGACCTGCTCCATGACCCCTTCGAACCATCCGATCAACTCAACCTCCATCCGGCGGTCGGCCCCGTAGGCAAACGGATCGACCCAGCTGCCCCGTATCCCCTTCATCCGTGCCAGCAGACCGAAGGCGCGCGCCATCCAGGGCCCGAACTTGCGCTTGTTGGGCCGCCCGCGCGTATCCCGCCCCGTGGGCCAGAGCGGCGGTGCGAGGTGATAGTGCACGCGGTAATCCCCCTCGAACTCTGCCGCAATCTGCCTCTCAAATCCCATCTTGTTGTGCAGCCGCGCCACCTCGTATTCGTCCTTGTAGGCCATAAGTTTGAAAAGCGATCTGGCCGCCGCCTTTAGGGCGGTCTCCCCCGGCTTGCGGGCCGCGAAGCGATCAAGCGTCACGCGGTAGCGGTCGGCGTAAGCGGCATCTTGGTAATCCGTCAAAAAGGCCGCCCGCCGCGTGATCAACGCCTCGGCGTTTTCCTCTTCCTTTTCCTCCGTAGGCGGGTCGAGCCGCTCCGGCGAGACGGCCATGATCCGGCCGTAGGCCAGCGCGAGCCTGTTCCGCTCCGGCACCACCCCGTTCAGCTCAATCGCTTGGTGCAGGGCCATCAGTGACACAGGCACAAGCCCCCTTTGCCAGGCAAAGCCCAGCATCATCACATTGGCAAAGACCGCATCCCCCATCAGCCGCTCGGCCGTGGCGTTTGCATCGAAAGCGGCGACATTCTCAACCCCGACAGCCCCCGCGATCACCGCTTGGCGTTGATCAATGGCCAACGTCGCATCCCGGTTCAGCACCAGATCGCCTGTCGGCATTTCCGCCCGGTTCAGCACAACCCTTGTCCCGCGCCGGTAGTGGGCCGAGGCTTTGGGCGCGGAACTCACCACCATGTCACAGCCGATCACCGCGTCGGCAGACCCTTCCTCGATCCGCACCTGATGCACATCCTCGGGCCGCAGGGCGAGACGCACATATCCCAGCACGGTCCCGAACTTCTGCGCAAAGCCGGTGAAGTCCAGCACACTCACTCCCTTGCCCTCCAGATGCGCCGCCATGGAAATGAGCGCGCCGACGGTCACCACGCCGGTTCCGCCCACACCTGTGACCAACAGATCATAGGGCCTGGCGATGGAGGGAAGCACTGGCTCCGGCAATGCCGCCAGCATCCCCTGCACATCCAGATCGGCCCCTTCCTTGCGCCGCCGCCGCGCCCCTTCGATGGTCACGAAGGAAGGACAGAAGCCGTTCAGGCAGGAGTAATCCTTGTTGCAGGTCGAGAGGTTGATCTTCCTTTTGGTACCGAATTCGGTCCGCTTGGGCTCCACGCTCAGACAGTTCGATTCAAGCGAACAATCCCCGCAGCCCTCGCAAACCAGATCGTTGATCATCACGAACTCCGGTGGATCGTCGAGCTGCCCGCGCTTACGCTTGCGCCGCTTCTCGGTCGCGCACATCTGCTCGTAAATCAGGACCGTGACGCCCGGTATCTCGCGCAGCTCCCGCTGGACGGTATCCAGATCGCGGCGGTGGTGAAACGATGTGCCCGCTGGGAAATTGCCCGCCCGGAACTTCTCAGGATGGTCCGAAACCAGCGCGATCCGGTCCACCCCTTCGGCCCGGCAGGTCTGGGCAATGCCGCTTACCGAGATGGGCCCATCCACCGGCTGCCCCCCTGTCATCGCCACGGCATCGTTGTAGAGGATCTTGTAGGTGATGTTCGTTTCTGCCGCGACGGCCTGCCGGATGGCGAGGCTCCCTGAATGGTACCAGGTGCCTTCACCAAGGTTCTGAAAGATGTGCTTGCCGCCGTTGAACATCGAGGTGGCGATCCAGGGCACCCCTTCGCCGCCCATCTGGGCGAAACCGGCGGTATTCCGGTCCATCCAGGAGGCCATGACATGACAGCCGATCCCAGAATTCGCCCGGCTCCCCTCGGGCAGCCTGGTGGAAGTGTTGTGCGGACAGCCTGAGCAGAAATAGGGCGTCCGCGTCGCCCCCGGCACGTTCAGCAGGGTGGGGGGCGTTTCAGTCAGGGCGCCCGCCTGCTTCAATAACCCTTCGCCAGGAAAGAAGGCATCGAGCCGTGCGGCCACGATGGCCACCAGCTTGAGCGGTGACAATTCACCGGTCCAGGGCACCAGTTCATCGAGGTTCTCATCATGCTTGCCCACCATCCGCGCAGGTTTCGATCCCGGCCAGTCATAGAAGGCCTCCTTGAACTGGCTCTCGATGATGCCGCGCTTTTCCTCAATCACCAGCACCTCGCGCTTGCCCCGAACGAACTCCAGCGCGTCCCGACGGGCCAACGGCCAGACCATGCCCACCTTGTAAATATCGATCCCGAGGCTCCGGCATTTTGCCTCATCCAGCCCCAGCAGACGCAGCGCCTCCATCAGGTCCAGATGCCCCTTTCCGGTAGTGACGATGCCAAAGGAGGCTTCGGGCACGTCATAGACCGCATGGTCAATCGGGTTTGCCTCTACAAAGGCCTGAACCGCATCCAGCTTGTCGTGGATCCGTGTCTCGATCCCCGGTGAGGGAAGATCGCCCAGCCGGATATGCAGCCCGCCAGGCGGGGCGGTGTACTCAGGTTGATTGAAGATCCTGTCCGGCTGCAACTCGACCGAGGCACCGGATTCCACCGTCTCCGAAATGGCCTTGAAGCCCACCCATGTGCCGGAAAAACGCGAAAGGGCGAAGCCATATTGCCCGAATGATTGATATTCCGCGACAGAGGCCGGGTTCAGTGTAGGCATGAACCAGGACATGAAGGCCACGTCCGACTGGTGCGGCATCGAGGAGGAGACACAGCCGTGGTCATCCCCCGCCACTACCAGGACGCCACCTTTGGGGGCGGAGCCGTAGGCATTCCCGTGCTTCAGCGCATCCCCCGAGCGGTCCACGCCCGGACCCTTGCCGTACCACATGGAAAAGACGCCCTCGACCTCCGCATGTGGGTCCAGATGCGCCTGCTGCGCGCCCAGAACGGCGGTCGCACCCAAATCCTCGTTCACCGCGGGCATGAAACGCACACGGGCTTCGTCCAGCCGGTCTTTCAGCCGCCACATCTCCTGATCGACCCCCCCCAGCGGCGAACCACGGTAGCCCGAGACAAACCCAGCGGTGTTCAGCGCCGCTGCCCGGTCCCGCCGCGCTTGGTCCAGCATGATCCGCGCCAAGGCTTGCGTGCCGGTCAGGAAGGCACGGCCCGCGTTGCGGTCATATCGGTCGTCCAACTGGTAGGTGGTGAAATGGGTCTCTGGCTTGCTCATGGGGGACTCCTTTCGCGGGAGTCTATCCGCATATCGGTGAAATCGACTGCCGATCTTGGTGGAAAAGGCCGACATTATCGAATA
>JABDKA010000220.1 GCA_013002405.1 Sulfitobacter sp.
GCGTGACTTCGTCATGGACCTTGGTGCCAAGGGCGTGCTGAACCGGAAAGATTTCAACTGCTGGGGCAAACTGCCAACCGTGAACACCCCGGAATATGGCGAGTGGTTCAAGGAGGCCCGCTAGTTCGGCAAGGCGATCTGGGACATCACCGGCAAGGGCGTGAACGTCGATATGGTGTTTGAACACCCCGGCGAGGCAACTTTCCCGGTCTCCACCTTCGTGGTGAAAAAAGGCGGCATGGTGGTGATCTGCGCGGGAACCACGGGTTTTAACCTGACGTTTGACGTGCGCTACATGTGGATGCACCAGAAGCGCCTTCAGGGCAGCCACTTTGCCCACCTCAAGCAGGCCTCGGCGGCCAACAAGCTGATGCTTGAGCGGCGTCTGGATCCCTGCATGTCCGAGGTCTTTGCCTGGAACGATCTGCCCGAGGCCCACATGAAGATGATGCGGAACGAACACAAGCCCGGCAACATGTCCGTGCTGGTCCAGGCCCCAACAACCGGCCTGCGCACCCTGGAAGACTGCCTGGACGCCCGGCGCTAAACTCTATCGTTTCCAATCCCGATACAATCGACCCGCGAATCAACTACTGGTTCGCGGGTCCTCTGCTGTCGGATCTTTCCTCGCTGAAAGATCAACCACTTGTTAATTCTCCCCTCGCTAGAATTGGGGAGTGGAAAGAAGCGAATTTCCCGAAAATACCGCACATGCTAAGGTTGTGTTAACCAATCGTTAACGATTAAAGGGCGAGTCTGACAATGCGAAATGACTGGATTATGGACGTTCTGGCCGACCTGAAAACGTTCGCCTTGTCAAACGAGTTGCCCGACCTTGCGGAGCAGCTGGATGACACCGCGCTCGTGGCCATGGCTGAGATCGCCTCTCTCGATGAGCGGATGAAAAGGCAACTGCATGGTCACGACACCCACATTGGAGCATATCCTGGGGGCCTTGGAGCGGGCTGACACGCTCGACCGGCTGCAGGAGGCCAGTCTTGCCGTCCGCGACCATCTTAAAATCGACCACATCGCCTATCACTGGGTGGACAGCTTGGGTGATCAGTACGGCTGCGGCAGCTATTCGCTGGAATGGCAGCAGCGCTATATCGAACAGAATTACCTGCGCATCGACCCGGTGATCCAGGGCTGCTACCAGCGCTTTCACCCGGTCGATTGGAAGCAACTCGACTGGTCTTCTAAGGCGGCGCGCAGCTTTCAGGCGGAAGCGATGAAATACGGTGTCGGCAACCAGGGCTTTTCGGTCCCGATCCGGGGGCCCAACGGGCAATTCGCGCTCTTTACCGTCAACCACAGCTGCGACGATGAAACATGGGCCGCCTTCACCGATGCCCACCGGCGCAACCTGATCCTGCTGGCCTATTTCTTCAACGAAAGGGCGCTGGAATTGGAACCGGATCGCACGCCCGAGGCGGGGCAGGCCCTTTCCCCCCGAGAGGTGGACGCCATGACCCTGCTCGCGGCGGGCAAGAGTCGCGCGCAGGTCGCCGATGAGCTCTCCATTTCCGAGCATACCTTGCGCGTCTATATCGAAAGCGCGCGCTTCAAGCTGGGCGCTTTCAACACCACCCACGCGGTCGCCAGAGCGATGAGCCGCGGTCTGATCGTCGTCTGACGCGCTGTCGGGGGCGAGCCCCAATCGCGGCCCGGGAGACGGCAACCGCCCGGAGTTTACTTTGCAAAGTGACGCCGGGGTGTTGCGCATCCGGGGCCCGGCCCGCACGCCCATCGGAAAGACCTTAACGCCCTCTGTCATAGGCCTTTGCCCGTCAACAAGATGGGAGCTTGCCGATGCTGCGTTATCTTTACGCCGATCAATTGACCTCATACCCGCGCCTGGCGCGAGGCATGTTCCGGGACCGGGCCCGGCAGTTCAAGGAAAGGCTGGGCTGGGAGGTTGAGGTCGATGCGGTCGGAGAGGAGCGCGACAGCTACGACGCGTTGAACCCGCTCTACGTGATCTGGGAAACTCAGGAGGGGCAGCACGGCGGCTCCATGCGTTTTCTGCCCACCACGGGACCGGTGATGGTGAACGATCACTTCGGCCATCTGACCAGCGGCCCCATTGTCAGTCCGCTGATCTGGGAATGCACCCGCTTCTGTCTCGCCCCGGGCGCGGGCGCCCATGTGGCGGCTGCGCTCATGCTTGGGGGCGGGGAATTGATGCAGGGCTTTGGCATCCGCCATTTCGCGGGCGTCTTCGATGCGCGCATGGTCCGTATCTACGGCCGCATAGGCGCCGCACCCGAGGTTCTGGGCGCTGACCGGGCTGGCCGCGGTCGCATCTCCGTGGGTCTCTGGAGCTTTGATGCCGCAGCACAGGCGCGGGTCTCGGCAAGTGCCGGGATCAGTCCGGAACAATCCCGTTTCTGGTTCGATCAGTCCTTCGGCGTGGCACCACATGCAGGCTGGGCGCAAAGCGCCTGATTGCGCTGGTTCCCTGCCGCTTGGCCGCGTAGTCTGCGGCCATGAATGCCACCGCCCTGACCTATTCCGACGACCAGGCCGCCGCCTTCGATGCCGTCTCCGATATGCTGAAAGGGGCGGGCATCAACCTGGACGACAGCCTGCTCATGCCTCCCGGCGGTGGCAAGGATCAGGTCATGGCCATAACCGGGAAGGCCGGTTCGGGTAAAACACTGCTCCTGGCGGAGCTTTACAGCACCCTGGAAGAGGCCGGCGTGGCCATTGTTTCGGGGGACTACGAGCCCAAGCGCAAGGGTGACAAGCGGACCCTGGCCATCCTCGCCCCCACCAACAAGGCGGCAAGCGTCCTGCGCCTGCGCGGCGTGCCCGCGACGACCATTCACCGCATCCTTTATACCCCGGTTTACGATCCGGAGTACGAGCGCATCGCCGACTGGCTGGCTGGAAACGGGGAGCGGCCACAGGTTGAGGGACTGACCGAGATCGCGCTGGACCGCGCCGCAGCCTTTTACGCCAATAACAAGTCCATTCCGGGCGCGTTGGCCGCTGCCGGTCTGCGCGGCTCGGACTTCATTACCGGCTGGAAACGGCGCGAGGAACCGCTCGACATCGGCTTCGTCGATGAGGCCTCCATGCTGGACGACAAGCAGTTCGAGGACCTGCGCGAGATCTTTCCCACACTGCTGCTCTTTGGCGACCCCGCGCAGTTGGCCCCTGTGAACCAGTCGGGCACCATGGTCTTTGAAAAACTGCCGGAGAAGCGCGTCGTCAACCTCAGCCGCATCTATCGGCAGGAGGCGGACAACCCCATCCTGGACCTGGCCCATGCCCTTTCCGACCCCGACCTGGGGTTTGAGCAGTTCGAGCGCATGGTGGAGCAGGCCGCGGCCCGGGACGACCGGGTGATCTGGAGCCAGCGGGTAGAGGTGGATCTGATGGCCCGCTCCCCGGTCCTGGTCTGGCGCAATGCCACACGGATCCGTCTGATCAATGCCTTCCGGTTGGTACATGGTGCACCCGAGGATGCGCTGCTGCCAGGGGAGCCGCTGATCTGCGACGGGATCGAATTGCCGCTGAAGCACCGCAAGAGAAGGCTGGATCTGGAGGCGCGGGGCCTGATCAAGGGCGCGCAGGTCATCTTTCTGGGGGACGGGCGCAAGCCGGGGTTCAGTCGGCTGCACGTCATCGGCGCGGAGGATCCGCAGGTCTCCGCCGCTTCTATCGTCAAGATCGAGAAGCCGGACGAGGAGGAACCATTCATCCCCTTCGCCGCGCGTATGGGGGCCACTTTTCTGCACGGGGCGGCCGTGACGATCCACAAAGCGCAGGGGTCGCAATGGGAAAACGTGCAGGTCTTTGCCCCCGACCTTTACGCTGCGGCTCGCATGGGCCGTTCGGAGGCGGGACAACCGCTTTGGAAACGGCTTGCCTACGTGGCCATCACCCGCGCGCAGGAAAGGCTCTACTGGGTGGTGCGCAACCGCCTGTCGAAACCGACGGGACCGCTGCAGGTGGATGATCTGCGCTCCGTTGCGCCCGCCCCTCTCAAACTGGACGTCACAACGGAGGAGGGGACGTGAAAAGCATCATCATCACCGGGGCGAGCGCCGGGATCGGGCGCGCGACGGCCGAGCTTTTCCTCGCTGAAGGCTGGCGGGTCGGCCTCATTGCCCGCAGGGCTGCCGCGCTTGAGGATATGGCAGAGAGACACCCGCATGCAGTGGCCCTGCCTGCCGATGTCACCGATGCAGCGGCGCTGGAGGCAGCCTTTGATGCCTTTGGTGAAGTGGACGTGCTCTTCAACAATGCAGGCATGTTCGGGCCATCGGGGTCCATTGACGAGGTACCGATTGAGGCCTGGGAAGAGGTGCTGATGGTGAACCTGCATGGTATGTTCTTGGCCGCACGCATGGCCTTCGCGCTGATGCGGGCTCGCGGCCGGGGCGGGCGGATCATCAATAACGGCTCCATCTCTGCACACGCGCCGCGGCCCGGATCGGTCTGCTATACGACCACCAAGCACGCCATCACGGGGCTGACAAAGTCGCTCGCGCTCGACGGGCGGCCCTATGATATCGCCTGCGGCCAGATCGACATCGGAAATGCGGAAACGGATATGGTCGCGGCGCTCAAAAAGGTCAGCCCCGAAACCCATACAATGGGCGTGGAAAACGCGGCCCGCGCGGTCCTGCACATGGCGCAGATGCCAGCGGAGGCGAACGTACTTTTCATGACCGTCATGGCGACAAAGATGCCCTTTGTGGGGCGCGGGTAGGGGAGAAACCTCAAAAGGACGGTGTGGGAAGGCAGCCCCTGGGGGGCTGCCCCGGACCCCGGAGTTTATCTGGCAAGATGAAGCTGGAGCGAGGGGGTTCGGAAGGGGCGCAGCCGCTTCAGCGGCGGATCAAGCTGAAGGCAGCGGAGGCACCCCAGCCGGCGGCGATGGCGATGGCGAGCGACATGAGCCCGTACAGAAATGCATTCTCGCGCGACATTGTATAAAGCCAGCGCTCCATCCCAACCTTGCGCACGTCGATACCGGTCTCGTACTGGGCCACCACCTCGCCCCCGCGCGTCAGGTAGATGCGTGTGTCGTAAACACCCTCGGTCAGGGCCGCGGGCAGGCGGATGGCGGCACGAAAGAGGGTCTGCTCATCGACGGCCACGCCCCCCTCGATCAATTGGTACTGATCGCGCCGCTTCTTGATGCGGATCAGCGCTTCGGTAAAGGCCGGGCTGTCCTGGATGGTCATGGGCGCACCGACCGACCGGATCGCCTCGGGGATGGATATCTCATAACGCAGATCCTCGACCGCCTTCAGGACCTCCTCCAGCGGGCCGCTGGTGACCACGGCATAGTAGCTGGGCGCGCGGTCCACCTCGACCGCGTCGATGTTCACCCAGATGCCAAAGCGCTTTTCCTTGCGCCGCACCATAATGGGGGTCGAGGGGCCCGCGACGGTCACGATAACCTCAAGTGGCGGGCCATCCGGCACAGGCGTTTCGCGTTTGACGGCGCCGTAGACCAGGATCTCGGAACCGTCAAAGTTGGTGGTGATGGAAACCTCGGCCTGGCTGAGGCCCAGCACGATCTCCTCTGCGGCCCGTGCGCCGGGAACCAGAAGGGCGAGCGCGAAGAGGAAAGCAGACAGTGCGCGCATCAGTGCCCCCCCGCCGCGCCGAGAGAGTATAGCTCTGCCGGTTGCAGCAGCAGATCGAGCGCGAGTTTTCCGCAGACCGCCAGCACCATGATCGCCAGCAGGATGCGCAGCTGTTCGGCCTTCATCTTGACCCCGATCCGGGTGCCGATCTGCGCCCCCACGACACCGCCCACTAACAGCAGCACAGCCAGGACGATGTCCACGGTAAAGTTGGTGGTGGCGTGAAGCATGGTGGTGAAACCGGTCACAAAGATGATCTGGAACAGCGAGGTGCCAACAACGACTTTGGTGGGCATCCCCAGCAGGTAGATCATGGCAGGCACCATGATGAAACCGCCACCCACACCCATGATCGCGGCCAGGATGCCCACGCTGACGCCGACCAGCAAGGGAGGAATGACCGAGATATAGAGCCCCGAGACACGGAACCGCATCTTGAAGGGCAGGCCGTGGATCCAGTTGTGCTTCTTGCG
>JABDKA010000236.1 GCA_013002405.1 Sulfitobacter sp.
ACCCCACCTTGCGGGCGCTGTTCCGCGCCGCCGGGGCGGAGTTCCGCCACGACGACACGCCGCCGCGCGTGGTGATCAAGGAATATGTCGACGTCGCCCATGCCTTCTTCCCCGAGGGGCGCGAGCCGAGCTTCGTCAACGCGGTGCTCGACCACATGGCGCGCGAGGCCCGTCCCGAGGCGTTCTGAACGCCTAGGCGACCTACCCCGGGAGATCGACCCCGAGCGACCGGCCCCGAGGGGCCAGCATTCACTCTGAAATCTTGGGAAAAGTGACGGGAACCACGCCTGCCGTAGCGGTTTTTATTCCCGAGGACCTGTATGTACAGGTGGGCGCCAGGTAACCGAAC
The DNA here is from genome assembly GCA_013002405.1 of Sulfitobacter sp. Taxonomy (GTDB): domain Bacteria; phylum Pseudomonadota; class Alphaproteobacteria; order Rhodobacterales; family Rhodobacteraceae; genus Sulfitobacter. The sequence continues at coordinate 350 of JABDKA010000236.1, forward strand.
CAGGGCTCGGACAGAGCCAGCTCCCTCGGATTTGCTTAAGGCCACTGGAATGTAACGTCTCACGAACAGGGCAGAACCCGCCACAAGCATTTAGGTAGGCCGATGGGCGGGTGGCCGCAAGGGCGGCAGCGTCACTTATTTGCCCACCGCCCCGTTTGATCAATCGGCGTCCTCATGCAGATGCGCGCGCATGCGTCCAATATGGTCATCCCACCCCTTGTCGAGCGCAAGGGTCAGGCCAAAGGCCTCTGCCCCTTGCGGCAGACCTTCATGGTGCAGGTGGAGCCGGGTACCGCCCGAAACCTCATTAAGTGTCCATTTCACTGTGCTGATCGCATCGCCCATGGGACCGACGGTGAAAGTGTATTCCAGGTATTCCGGCGCTTGGGCCACGCGCACTTCTCCCCAGATCAGCTTGTCCCCGGATTCTGTGCCAAACATCTCCAGCGGCTGTCCTTCCACCAAAGGGGTTTTGGGCGCGTGGAACCATTTCGCCAATTTGTCCGGCTCAGTCAGATAGGCCCAGACCTCGGCGCGCGAGGCCTTTAGAAAGATGGTTTTCTCAATTACTGTTGAGGTCATGTCCTATCCTTTTCAATTGCGGTTTTCAGGGCGTCGAGCCGGTCATCCCAGAAGCTGTCGAAGTATTCGAACCAGCTAAGGGCGGCGGTAAATCCGGCAGGGTTAATCCTGTTGATTCGCTCCCGGCCCCTGGACGTGACGGTGATCATGCCTCCATCGCTGAGCACGGTAAGATGCTTCTTGACCGCCGCCCGCGTCATGTCGAAGCGGGCCGAAACATCGGCGATGGTCATCTCCTGCTGGCTCAGCAGCTTGAGGATCTCACGCCGGGTCGGATCTGCAAGTGCGCGGAAGGTAAGTTGCGTCGTATCCGCCATCGGGAGCCTCGTTATGATACCATTCGGTATCTCCATTAATGATACTTACTGGTATCACGTCAAGGAAAAAGGTGGCGGTACCGTGGGCGACATTTAACTGACTGTAAAATATACGATATTTTCCGTTAAGTCATTATCAGTCTCACTATTTCGCCCAAGAACCTTGATCATGTTCATGAAATGTTCATAGTCTTGCCCATGGCCCACGTTGATCTTCGTTCATCACCTTCCGCCTTGATGCCCGGTCAATTGCTGGCCCGTGGGGTGGCACGCCATCTGGTCAGTCACGGATTTGCCTGTGTTGAGGAACTGGTGCCAAAGCGTGGCCTGCGGGTCGATGTCATGGCACTGGGACCGAAAGGCGAGATTTGGATCGTGGAATGCAAATCAAGTCGCGCGGACTTTGCATCCGACGCCAAGTGGCAAGGCTATCTGGAGTGGGCGGACCGGTTCTTCTGGGCGGTCGACGCGGACTTTCCGACCGATTTGCTGCCCGATGACACGGGCCTGATCATCGGCGACGCCTACGGGGGCGAGATCATACGAATGGGGCCGGAAAGCAGGCTGGCCCCGGCCCGGCGCAAAGTGATGGTGCAAAAGTTCGCATTTCACGCGGCGCGGCGGCTGCATGGGCTGCGCGACCCCGAGATGGGTCTGGGCGAGGTCTGAGCGGCGGCGCAAGCGCGCAGCTTACAAGCTCGCCTGGGCCCTTGACGTCGACTTGAACGCATTTTGCAGGATGAAGCAGGAGCGGAGACTATTTCCGGCCCTGCTATTTCTTGCGGTTGGCCTTGGTGCCCGCGATCCGGTTGGCGGCGGCGGTGATTTCCTCGGCGATCTCGAAGGCCTCATCAATTGTGAAATCCATCGGAATTTCGATGCCGTCGGCCTCCACGAAAAGGCGCACCATACCCTGATCGGTAGGGCCGATTTGCAGGTTCGCCTCAATATCGCGTTCGGTGTTGATGCTCATGGCGCCGCTCCGTTCTGATCCGGCTATCGCTAGCGCGGCGGTGCTTGAAAGGCAAGGGAGCGGTGGGGCAGGCTGCGTGGATGGATGAGATCGAGCTGCGCAGATTCGAATCCCAGGATCGGGACTGGCTGGTGGAAGAACACCAGAGCCATTACACGCAGGAGGAAGGCTTTGACGAGACCTTCGGCCCGCTGGTGGGTGGGATCCTGGATGAGTTCCTGGCAGGTCACGATCCCGAGCGGGAGCGGGGCTGGATCGTTTGGTGCGGCGGTCGGCGGCTGGGCAGCATCTTTTGTGTGAAGCTTGACGCTGAGACGGCCAAGCTGCGTCTTTTCCTGCTGCAGCCCGAAGCGCGGGGCCGAGGCCTGGGGCGGCGGATGCTGGAGACCTGCATGGACTTCGCGCGCGACCGGGGTTACCAGCGCATGAAGCTCTGGACGCACGAATCTCACCGCGCGGCGGGGGCGCTCTACGCCAAGAATGGCTGGACGCTTGTGGAAACCAAGAAGGTGGTTTCCTTCGGAAAACCCAATGTGGAGCAGTATTGGGAGATCGATCTTTGAGGGCCTTTCGGCCCTCGCTAGGGTCTTGCAATCTGAAAGTGACGGGGCTAAGTCCACCCCAGTGCCGCCTTAGCTCAGTTGGTTAGAGCGCCTGATTGTGGATCAGGAGGTCCCCCGTTCGAGCCGGGGAGGTGGTACCATCCCCTTATTTCGTAATCTGGACAGTCTGGCGCAGTTTGCCGGTGAGACGGTCGTAGATCAGGATGCGGTCATCACTGGTCACTATGGCATACCAGTCGGGGCCTTGGGTGAAGGCGCGTGCCTCCGCACCGTCGGGCAACGTGATCTGGGCGGGCAAGGGGACTGTGTCGCGGCCCAGGCGGGTGACAAGCAGGCCGATCACGACTAAAACGCCGCAAATCATCACGGCGGTCAGCAGGGTTACCAGGCGCCGCAGGAAACGCAGGTTTGCGGGCTCAGGGGCCTCGGGATCTGCCTGGGGATCGGGATCATTCATGGCGCACCGGCTGGTCAGTTTCACCTTGGGCGAAGAGCCGCCCGCGCGCCTTGATAAGGCCCTTGCGCGGGATGTGCCAGAGGCCGCACAGCTTTCGCGCACAAGGCTGGTGCGTCTGATCGAACAGGGTGCTGTCCGTGTTGCGGGCCTGGGTGTGACCGACCCGCGTGCGCGCGTGGCAGCGGGGCAACTGATCGAGATCGAGGTCGAGGCGGCGGAAGAGAGCCACATCGCGGCGGAGGAAATCCCGCTGGAGATCGTTTTCGAGGATGCGGATCTGGTGGTCATCAACAAACCTGCGGGGATGGTGGTGCATCCAGCGCCCGGCACACCATCGGGGACGTTGGTGAATGCGCTCTTGGCCCACTGCGGGGCGGATCTGTCCGGCGTGGGGGGCGTTAAACGTCCCGGGATCGTGCACCGGATCGACAAGGACACCAGCGGGCTTTTGGTCGTGGCCAAGTCCGATGCGGCCCATCACGGGCTGGCCGCGCAGTTTGAAAAGCATAGCGTCGAGCGCTATTATCGGGCGGTGGTTTACGGGGTTCCGGACGCCAATGATCCGCGTTTGCGGGGGGTCAAAGGGGCCTCTTTCGAGCCGGGAAATATTCTCAAGCTGACCACCCAACTGGCGCGCCACAAAACAGACCGGCAGCGGCAGGCGGTGCTTTTTCATGGCGGGCGCCACGCGGTGACGCGGGCCCGGACAGTTGAACGCTTTGGCACGCCGCCGGTACTGGCTTTGATGGAATGCTGGCTGGAGACCGGGCGGACACATCAGATCCGGGTGCACATGGCCCACGCAGGGCATGGGCTGGTGGGAGACGCGACCTATGGCGGAAAGCGAAAATTACCGAAAAATGCCCTCCCCGAGATTGCAGCGGAGGCGGTGCGCGCTTTTCCAAGGCAGGCGCTTCATGCGGCGGTCCTGGGCTTTGATCATCCTGTAACCGGCGAGAACGTGCGATTTGAGGCCCCAATCCCGCAAGATATGGCAGATCTGATCGAGAAACTGCGATTGGGTGCCTGATGCTGGACTGACATGAAGTGCACATGGCCGTGACAGGACTGAAAGTAACCTTTTTCTTCAAACCTGTTGTGCCATTATCAAGGAAATCCATGGTGCGGTTCTTGAAGGCGGGAACCAAATTGCCCATATGGATGTTAAGCCTGTAAACATCGGGCGCTCAGGGAAAGGCATTTTTGATGGCAAATTACGCAAATTTACCGGCACCGACCCCAGAAGGGGGACTAAACCGCTACATGCAGGAGATCCGCAAGTTTCCCCTGCTGGAGCCGGAAGAGGAATATATGCTGGCCAAACGCTGGGTCGAAGAACAGGACACCGAAGCGGCGCACAAGATGGTGACATCGCACCTGCGGCTCGCGGCCAAGATCGCCATGGGCTATCGCGGCTACGGCCTGCCACAAGCCGAGGTGATTTCAGAGGCGAACGTGGGCCTGATGCAGGCCGTGAAGCGGTTTGATCCCGAAAAGGGCTTTCGCCTGGCGACCTACGCCATGTGGTGGATCCGCGCCTCGATCCAGGAATATATCCTGCGCTCCTGGTCGCTGGTGAAACTCGGTACGACCTCCGGTCAGAAAAAGCTTTTCTTCAATCTGCGGAAGGCCAAGAACAAGATCGGCGCGCTGGAAGAGGGCGATCTGCGCCCCGAAAATGTCGAAAAAATCGCTACACAGCTGGGTGTGACCGAAGCGGAGGTCATCTCCATGAACCGGCGGATGTCGGGCGGCGATGCATCGCTTAACGCGCAGGTCGGGTCCGAAGGCGAAGGTACCATGCAATGGCAGGACTGGCTGGAGGACGAAGATGCCGACCAGGCTTCTGACTACGCTGAGAAGGATGAGCTGGAAACCCGGCGCGAGATGCTGGCAGAAGCATTGGACGTGTTGAACGACCGAGAGAAGGACATCCTGACCCAGCGGCGGTTGAGCGATGAGACGATCACGCTTGAGGATTTGTCCTCGCAATACGATGTGAGCCGCGAGCGGATCCGCCAGATTGAGGTGCGTGCCTTCGAAAAGCTGCAAAAGCGGATGCGCGAACTTGCCCGCGAAAAGGGCATGCCGGTCGACGCCTGATCGTGGCCGACTTGACGTGAAATGGAGCCTGCCCCCATTCTGGAGCAGGCTTTTTCATTGGAGGAATGATGATGGCGGGTGGCTGGGCGAAGGACGGCGCCGTGTCGGAGCAGATCGAGGCTTCGATCTCGGATGAACTGGCGCGGATGAAGGCGCGGCGGGCCCCCGTGGGCGAGAGCCTGACCCACTGCGCGGAATGTGAGGAACCGATCCCGGAAGCGCGGCGACAGGCCCTGCCGGGGGTGAAGTTATGCGTGGATTGCGTGGCCGAGCGGGACGCCCAGTTCAAGGCGCGGGGCGGGATCAACCGGCGGGGGTCAAAGGACAGCCAGTTGAAGTAAGGGTGGGCGAGAAGCAGCCGTTTGTTGCGCTCTGCATCAAGTGCTGTTTTGCGGGACTTTCCCGCCTTTTTGCACATGCGGCTATTGCTGACGCAGCATCGCTTCGCGGATGCGGCATGCTCGCTGTTGCGTTGCAGCCGAAGTTGCCAATGCGGTCATTCAAAGCCTCGCTGAGACACGAATTTCAAACCATGCTTTCGCTGCGGGCGGTTACAGCGACTCAGACGCGGGCGAAGTGTGAATTTGCTGCGCTCGCGCCAATGACTTTTTCTGGTTCGCATGGCGTGGATCGAGGAAGTGCCTCGCCTCCAAGGCTCCTGTTAACCAGTGTATTGTCGCGTTTGAGGGATACGAACTCCGCGCAGGCCGTGGCTATTTTCGGATTTCTAGAAATCGTCAAATTCGGGAACATTGCCTCGCCTTATGAGGAAGCTTGGTGCGCCGACTTCTCCACTGGTTAGATC
>JABDKA010000006.1 GCA_013002405.1 Sulfitobacter sp.
GATCTGCACCCAGTCGGGCATCGATCCGGCGGACATCAACCAGGTGATGCACGGCACCACCGTGGCGACCAACGCCGTACTCACCGGCAAGGGTGCCACCGTCGGGCTGATCACCACGGCCGGCTACAAACAGGTGCTGCAGGTCGCGCGATCGTTCTGCCCGGGCGGCCTCGGCGGCTGGGTCAGCTACGTCAAGGCCCCGCTGCTGGCGGCGCTGGAACACACCATCGAAGCCGAGGAACGCCTGGACGCCGCGGGCGCGGTGGTCACCCCCCTCAATGACGTCAAGCTGCGGGCCGACCTGCGCCGGCTGGCCGACCGCTACCAGATCGAGGCGCTGACCATCTGTTTCATCAACGCCTACGTCAACGGCGAACACGAACAGCAGGCCCGCGCCATCGCCCAGGAGGTCTTTCCCGACCTGCCGGTGTCCATCAGCAGCGAGGTGGTGCCGGAGATGCAGGAATACGAGCGCACGGAGACCACCGTGGTCAATTCCTACGTGCGCCCGGAAGTGTCCCGCTACGTGAACAACCTGCAGGCCTCGCTGGAGCAGACCATGGGCGGGCGGGTCAAGCTGGCGATCCTGCGCTCCGACGGTGGCCTGGCATCCGCCCGGGCGGCCGGTGAATCGCCGGTCAACCTGCTGCTGTCCGGCCCGGCCGGCGGCGTCGCCGGGGCGCGCTATTTCTGTCGCCGCGGCGGCTTCGAGAACATCCTCACGTTCGACATGGGCGGCACCTCCACCGACGTGGCGCTGATCCGAAAGGGCACGCCGCCCGTCTCGAACGAGATCGAGGTGGAGTATGCCATGCCGATCCATGTGCCGATGGTGGATGTGCGTACGGTGGGGGCCGGGGGCGGTTCGATCGCGCGGGTCAATGCGGCGGGCTTGCTTGAGGTTGGACCCGAGAGCGCGGGGGCCGATCCGGGGCCCATCTGTTACGGCCGCGGGGGGACTGCGCCGACCATTTCGGACGCGAACATGCTGCTGGGGCGGCTCAACACCGACAAGCTGAACAGCGTGACTGGGGGCGTGAGCCTTGAGGATTTGGCGGCCGTATTCGCGCGCGATCTGGGCGCGCCGCTGGGTGTTGGCGCAGTGGAGGCGGCGGAGGCCGTCATTCGCGTGGCCAATGCGAAGATGGCGGGCGCGATCCGGATGGTCTCCCTCTCCCTTGGCGCGGACCCGCGGGATTTCGCCCTTTTCGCCTTCGGCGGGGCCGGACCCTTGCACGCGGCGGCTCTGGCGCGGGAACTGGGGGTCCCGCGCGTTCTGATTCCAGCCCGCCCCGGCATCACCAATGCGCTGGGCTGTGCCGTGGCCGACCTGCGGCATGACTTTGTCCAGACCCTGAACCTACCTCTCGACGACCTGGACATGGGGACGCTCCACGGCGTGTTCACCGATAAGGTGGCGGCGGGCGAAGCGGCGCTGGAACGGGAGAACGTGGCGGTGCGCAAAGTTCAGCGCGATTTTAGCGTCGATATGCAATACTTGGGCCAAAGCCACGTTGTCCGCGTTCCGCTACCGGACGGTGTGCCCACTGCCGAGGCCCTCAGAGAGCGCTTCGAGAAGGTTTACTGGGACCGTTTCCGTGTGGCCTTGCAGGAGATCCGCGCGCGGGTCGTGAACGTGAACACCTCCGTCATAGGCCTTTGCGATCCGGTGGACCTGACCCGGCTGATCGACCCCGCCGGACGGCAGGCGGAGGCGACGCCCACGGGCCACCGTCCGGTGAGCTTTCACGGCCAGACCTACGAAACACCTGTCTACTGGCGTGATCACCTGCCCGAAGACGTAGCTCTCGATGGGCCTGTCATCATCGAACAGCTCGATTGCACCACACTGATCCCGCCGGGGGACCGCGTCACGGGCGGGGTGGACGGGAACCTGACCATTCAGATCGGAACCGAGACTTGAAAATTGATCCCATCACCCTCTCCGTCATCCAGGCCGGGCTTCAGCAGGTCTGCGACGAGATGGACCTCAGCTTTTCCCGCGCGGCCTTTTCCCCGGTGATCGCGGAGGCGAACGACCGCTCCGACGGTATCTATGCCGCAGATGACGGGGCGCTCATCGCGCAGGGGGCAGGGGGGCTGCCGGTGTTCGTGGGCACGATGCAATATTCCACCCGGACCCTGATCGAGATGATCGCGGCGGGCACCGCGCCTGCGCCCAGGCCGGACGACATCTATATCGTGAATGATCCCTACCTGGGTGGCACGCACCTTATGGATGTCCGCTTTGCCAGGCCTTTCTACCGCCAGGGTGAGATCTTCTGCTGGCTCTCGAATACAGGCCACTGGCCCGATACCGGCGGTGCCGTGCCGGGCGGTTTTTCCGCCTCTGCCACATCAGTCGAACAGGAGGGGCTGCGCCTGCCACCCGTGCGCCTATTCAAGGAAGGGGTGATGGATGAGGAGATCTACGCCATCATCTGTTCTAACATCCGCGTGGCCGACCAGCGTATCGGGGATGTGAAGGCGCAGGCAGCGGCGCTTATGGTCGGGGAGGAGCGTTTGAATGCCCTGCTGGACCGTTACGGCGATGGGACGGTGCGGGAGGCCATTGCAGAGCTGAAGCGCCGGGCGGAGACGCAGATGCGCACGCTCATCGATGAGATCGCGGATGGCACCTATAATTCCGTCGCCTGGGTCGACAGCGACGGGGTGGTGAACGAACCGCTCGCCATCCGTCTGACGATTACAAAGACACCCGGGCATCTGAAGTTCGACTTCACCGGCAGCAGCAGACCCTGTGCGGGGCCCATGAATTCCGTTCTGGCGACGACGCTTTCTTCCGTTTACCTCGCCATGCGTCACATCTTTCCCGAGGTGCCGATCAGCGCGGGGGCCTTTGCACCGCTGGAAGTCGTCCGCCCCGAGGGCACCTTCCTGGATGCGCGCTATCCGCGCCCTGTGTCAGGCTGCGCCGCGGAGGTCTCGCAGCGCATTGCCGAGGCCGTCTTCGCCGCCCTGGTGGAGGCCCTGCCGGAACGTGTCACCGCCGCGCCTGCGGGGACCAGCGGCAATTTCGCCTTGGGCGGACATGATCCGGTCACGGGGCGCGATTTCGTCATGTACCAGCTTTCGGGTGGGGGCTATGGCGGCAACGCGGATCACGACGGGCTCGCCAACGGCTGTTCGACCATCGGGATTTCCAAGGCCCCGCCGATTGAAATCATGGAGCAGAACTTCCCCGTCCTCTACCACCGCTACGCCCTGCGCGAAGGCTCGGGCGGGGTCGGCAAGCACCGTGGCGGGTTGGGGCTGGAGTACGAGGTGGAACTGCGGCGCGGGGCGGCGCGGGCCAGCTTCGTGATGGACCACGGGCGGTTCGGCCCGCAGGGGGCGCTGGGCGGTGCCGATGGCGCGGTAAATGAGGTCGAGATCTGGCGCGGTGGAGAAAAGTATATCCCTGAGCACCTGTCAAAGGAGCAGGACATCCCCCTTCAGGCCGGTGACCGTGTGCGGGTCCGCACCCCGGGCGGCGGCGGCTACGGCGACCCGGAGGAGCGGGATCCGGCGCTGGAGGCCGAGGACCGTCGGCTGGGGCGGGTGTGAGTGAGGCGGTCAGTTCGCCGATAAGGTTTTTGGCGGTGCCAGCAGCGGGTGTGTAGGGCCTCGTTGCCGTTATTTCTGGGGCGTGAAATCCTTGCTCGCAAGCAAAGCCGCCGCGGCAATCATGAGACTGCCACACACCTTGTTTACTGCCGCGAAGGAAAATCTGTTCAGCGCACGTGCCGCACGTACACCCAACCATCCCCAAAGCAACAGAATCGTACCGTCGATCACAAGGTAGGTGACCCCCAAGATCAACAATTGCGGAAGGACAGGCAGAGCGGGGTCGATGAACTGGGGAAAGAGCGCGCCGAAGAACACAACGGCGAAGGGGTTGGCCATGGAGGTAACAAAACCTTGCCGGAACAGCCGAAAGGTTTGGCCCGAAGTACCTGCAACAACTTGGTTCGCATTGTTTGCCTCATCTTTCGAACGGAAAAGCTGAATGCCAATCCAGACGAGATAGGCGACGCCAAGCCATTTGATCCAAGTGAAGGCGCTGGACGATGTTGCGATGATCGCGGCCAGACCGAAGGCCGCGGCGATCATCTGAAGACAGTTCGCCGTCAGATCACCCGCAACGGTGCAGATGCTCCTGCGAAGGCCGTGACGGATACTGTTTGAAATGATCAGAAGCTGACTGGTATCGGGCGGCGTTGCAAAGAAGACAGCCACGGCAAGAAGGTAGATCAGATAGGGTTCCAGCGCCATTCGTCCGCTCTTGTGACGGCCATTTGTCCATGCATATCAGTTTTTGAAGGGTATGATGGACAAAAGAACGGCGAAACTGCTGAGACAACTTCAACCTTCGCTGCTCGCACACGCTTGTTGATATTGGCGTGTCTAGGGTGGATGGCTCATCGCCCCGGTCGCCAGGCCATCTTTATGTAGAGATCTCCGCGCCGAAGCTCATCCAGCATTTGCCGAAGTCTCTTCTGCCTCGTTTCCTCGCGTTTGGCCTGTGCGATCCACCCAATGTAGTCATTACGTTGATACCAAGGTCGCTGATCGTAGCGCTCCCTCAGGTTTTCAGCATCAAGCGCGTCGGCAACAAAGTCGGGCATCAAGTGTGCGGGGCGTTTCAAGCGACCCTCGCGACACCCACAACATAGTTCTTGCCGTAGGCCTTCGCACATTTGGGACAGGTGGTGTAGAAGAAGTAGACTTCATCGTTCTTGGCCCCCTTCTCACCTGCCAGGGTCTGCATCTGCTCGTACCAATCCTTGGCCTCACGGTAGGGGCCTTCGAAGACCTTGGTGATGTAGTCCCCTGTCAGCGTGACGCTTTCTTCGTCCGGCACCGATGCCGAAGTGGCAAAGAGATGCTCGGCCTGCCAGGCGGAAAGATCGCGGCTGAGAACGATGCAATTGTCGGAATCATAGGCCTCGGTCTCCATCATCTTGGTATTTATGCGTTCAAAGACACGGCCCATGTTCAAGGGGATGTGCATCGCGCTTTTGGTCGTGGCGCGGATGAACTCCTTGTTTTCGAAGTGCAGCTCCTGCCCATCCCAGCCCTCGGGATTGAATCGCGGGCAGCACCCCGTGGGGTTGTCGCTGTCGTCGTAATGGGGAAGTGCGTTCGGTTGCATGGTGGCCTCCCTTTTTCTCAACCGGCCTGATCATAGCCAGTTTGAGGGACGGTCATTGACCTGGATCAGTTTGCGGGCCCATCGGCATTCCGGTGGCTGAACCCAGCAATGAAAAGAGCCCCGGCACAAACCGGGGCTCCCACATTCGCGCATTGAAGCGGTCGATTACTTCCAGCCGACCTCATTGAAAATCTTCTGCGCCTCAGGCACGTTCTTGGCCACGGCGGAGAGATTGACCTCATCGGCTTTGAACTGCCCCAGCTTGGCGACGCTTTCGCTTACTTCCACACCGGGTACGGCAGGGAATTCGTCATTGCCTGCTGAGAAATATTCCTGTGCCTTGTCGGAGGCGAGGTATTCGAGAAAGGCAATCGCGTTCTTCCGATTTGGGGCATTGGCCGCCACGCCGCCGCCGGAAAGGTTCATGTGGGCGCCTTCGGCGTCCTGCGCCGGAAAGATCCAACCGATGTCTTCCATGTCATCGGAAAGGCCCTTGACCTCTCTGCGCAGTGCACGGGCGAAGTAGTAGGTGTTTGCCACGGAGATATCGCATTCGCCGGACACGATCCCGCGCAGCTGATCGGTATCGCCACCTTCGGGGTCACGGGCGAAGTTGTCGACCATGCCCTGGGCCCATGCCTTGGCCGCTTTCGCGCCATGGTTTTCGATGATCGCGGCCAGCAGGGTCTGGCTGTATACGTTGGAACTGGAGCGGTGGCAGACCAAACCCTTGTACTTGGGATCGGCGAGCGAAACATAATCCGCCGGCGGTGCGCTCACATCGGTTTTGTCGTAGAATATGATCCGCGCGCGTTGGGAAAATCCGAACCACTGGTTATCGTCGTCTTGCAGGTTGGCAGGTATCTTTTCTTCAAGCACGGCACTGTCGATCGACTGAAGTACGCCCGCATTCTTGGCCCGCTCCAGGCGCGACGTGTCGACGGTCAGCAGGATGTCCGCCGGTGAATTGCGGCCCTCGGCCTGCATCCGGGCGATCAGCTCATCCGCCTTCCCCTCGATGCGGTTGATTTTGATGCCGGTGCTTTCGGTGAAGTCGGAGTAAAGCCGTTCATCCGTATCGTAGTGCCTTGAGGAATAGAGGTTGAGCTCTTTCGAATGGCCATCGGCCCAGGCTGCGGCGGCACCTGTCAGCGCCGTGGTTGTGGCGAGGGCAAGGGTGAGGGGCGACTTGGATAGAGGCATTGTGATCTCCCGATTCATTGCTGACTAATTTAGTCAAGTACCAGATGTCGCGAGGGCGTCAAGATAACTTAGCGAAATTGTCAGGTAATTGCTTCACGCCGCTGGGCAATCCGTGAAGCGCGCCGCGTCTGGATCTGACGCCGGACAAAGGCCGCGATGAAGAAGGCCGTCAGGATCAGGATGATTGTGGGGGCGGGCGCGCTGTCCAGAAAAAAGCTCAGGTAGGTACCCGTCAGCATGGCTCCCATGCAGATCAGCACCGACAGCCAAAGCATCGTGGCGAACTGCCGGACCAGCAGAAAGGCGATGGTCCCCGGCGCGATCAGCAGGCCGATGGCCAGGATCAACCCGGCGGCGGATAGCGTGGCGACGATGGTCAGCGACAGCATCGCCAGCAGGCCGTAGTGCAGCCAGCCGGTGCGCAGGCCCGAGGCCTGTGCCTGCGCGGGATCGAAGGCGTGGAGCAGCCAGTCGCGCCATTTCACCGCCAGCAGACCGCCCACCCCGAGAGAGATGATCCCCGCTGTCCAGAGCTCACCGGTGTCGACGCCCAGCATGTTGCCGAAGAGGATGTGATCGAGGTGCGCGTTCGTCTCGATTGAGACGTAGAGGACGATGCCCAGCCCGAACATTCCTGAAAAGACCACCCCCATTACCGTGTCCTGCTTTACCCGGCTGTTTTCGGAGAGGTAACCCGTTGCCACGGCACAGGTCATGCCAGCGGCGAAGGCTCCCAGGATCAGAGGCAGGCCCAACACGTAGGCCAGCACAATTCCCGGCAGGACCGCGTGGCTGACCGCGTCGCCCATCAGCGCCCAGCCCTTCATCACCAGGAAACAGGACATGAGTGCGGTTGGCACGGAGACGAGGATGCAGATCAGAAAAGCGTTCTGCATGAAGGCAAAGCGGAAGGGCAGGAGAAGTGTTTCAAGGTCCATCAGGCAGCCCCCTCCACTGCGACGGCGGCCCTGCGCCGTGAGGCCAGTAGGCCGTGCTTGGGGGCCAGGAAAAAGGCGGTGAGGAAGATCAGCGTCTGCAGGCAGACGATGACACCCCCCGTGGCCCCGTCGAGAAAATAGCTGACGTAAGCCCCGACAAAGCTGGTCACCGAACCAATGGCGACGGAGGTGGCGATCAGCCGGGGGAAGCGGTCGCAAAGCAGATAGGCGGTGGCCCCGGGTGTGACCACCATCGCGATCACAAGGAAGGCACCCACCGTCTGCATCGCCGCCACAACGGAGGCGGACAGGAGTATGAAGAACATGGCCTTGAGCAGATCGGGCCGCAGGCCGATGGCGCGGGCGTGGTTTTCATCGAAGAAGGTGACCATCAGGTCCTTCCACTTGGCCAGCAGCAGGGCGAGGGAAACAAAGCCGATGAGCGCCAGTTGCAGCGTATCCTCCGGCGTGATGGCAAGGATGTTGCCCATGGTGATGGTCTGGATCGACACGCTCATCGGGCTAAGGGAGACGATGAAGAGACCCAGACCGAAAAAGGAGGTGAAGATCAGCCCGATGATCACATCCACCTTGAGCCCCGACCGGTCGGACAGGAAAAGCATTGCTCCCGCCGCCAGCCCGCCCGCGATGAAGGCGCCCAGGGCGAAGGGCAGGCCGAGGATGTAGGCCCCCGCCACACCAGGCACGACGGAGTGCGAGAGGGCATCACCGATCAGCGACCAGCCCTTGAGCATCAGGTAGGCAGAGAGAAAGGCACAGACCCCGCCAACGAGAGCAGAAACCCACATCGCGTTGGTCATGTAGCTGTAGGCGAAGGGCTCCAGCAGCAGGTTCATCATTTTCGGCGCGTCCGCTGGGTCTTGTCGCCATACTGCACGAAAGGCCGTTCGTCGTCAGTGAAGATCGTGACCGCGCGCGCATCGTCATCGTCGTGGAGCGCGTCGCCGCCCAGCGTGAAGTGGCGCAGCACCCCGCCAAAGGCCTCTTCAAGGTTCGCGCGGGTAAAGGTTGTCTCGGTCGGGCCATAGCTGATCACGGTGCCTTTCACGAGGATTGTCCGGTCACAGAATTCGGGCACTGAGCCAAGGTTGTGGGTCGAGACCAGCATCACCCGCCCTTCATCGCGCAACTCCTTCAGCAGAGCCACGATCTGTTCTTCGGTCTTCACGTCCACGCCGGTGAAGGGTTCGTCCAGCAGGATCACCTGTCCGTCCTGCGCCAGGGCACGGGCGAGGAAGACGCGCTTGCGCTGGCCGCCTGACAGCTCCCCGATCTGGCGGTGCCGGAAGTCCTGCATGCTGACGCGGCGCAGGGCCTCATCAACGGCTGCATGGTCCGCCTCCCGCGCCCGGCGCAGGAAGCCCATGTGGCCGTAGCGGCCCATCATGACCACGTCTTCGACCAGGACGGGGAAGGCCCAGTCGACTTCTTCGGACTGGGGCACATAGGCCACGAGGTTCTTAGACAGGGCCTCGCGCACCTTCATGCCAAGGATGTTGATTTCACCCTTGGCGGAAGGGACAAAGCCCATGATCGCCTTGAAGAGGGTGGATTTGCCTGCCCCGTTCACCCCCACCAGCGCTGTCACGGTGCCGCGCGGGATCTCGAAACTGGCGTCCCAGAGGGCCGTGTGGCCGTTCCGGTAGGTCACCGTCACGTCGTGAGCGGACAGGCCCGGACCGGGGGGGTGTTTGAGCTGGCTGAAATCCTTTGGCATCCGGTGTCCTTACTGGGTGGCGGCGGTCAGGCCGTCCGCGACCGTCCGGGCGGTGACGGTCAAAAGGTCAAGGTAGGTCGGCACCGGCCCGTCCGCTGCACTGAGGCTGTCGACATAGAGCACACCGCCGAAGGCCGCACCGGTTTCCCTTGCCACCTGCTCTGCCGGGGCGCTGCTGACAGTGCTTTCGCAAAAGACGACCGGGATCTTGTTGTCACGGACGCCGTCGATGACGCTGCGCACCTGCTGGGGCGTGCCGACCTGATCGGTATTCATGGGCCAGAGATAGAGCTCCTTGAGCCCGAAATCACGGGCGAGATAGCTGAAGGCCCCCTCGCAGGTCACCAGCCAGCGCTGGTCCGCGGGAATGTCGGCGATGGCGGCGCGCAGGGGTTCGATGGTGGCACGCAGCCGCTCTTTGTAGGATTCGGAGTTGGCAGCGTAGGTCTCCGCATTGTCCGGGTCGTTCTCGGCGAAGGCTGCGGCGATATTGTCTATGTAGATCAGGGCATTATCCAGACCCATCCAGGCGTGCGGATTGGGCAGCCCTTCGTAGCTGCCCGAGGAGATGGAGATGGGCTCGATCCCTTCGGTCAGGGTAACCGCGGGGACGTCCTGCAGATTGGAAAGGAACTGCTCGAACCAAAGCTCCAAATTCATGCCATTCCACAAAATGAGGTCGGCATCGTAGGCGCGCACGATGTCCTGGGGGGTGGGCTCGTAGCCGTGGATCTCCGCGCCGGGCTTGGTGATGGAGACCACCTCGGCCGCGTCACCCGCAACGTTTGCGGCCATATCCGCAAGAACGGTGAAGGTGGTGACGACCTTCATCTTTTCTGCCGCAACGGCAGAGGCCGCAAGGCAGAGCGCGAGGGTGGCAGCAACAAGGCGTGGCGTCATGGGCAGTCTCTCTGAATAAAGTGATCGTTCCGCTTCTGTAAATGCAACTCACTCGCAACTGTCAAGGGTTTTGCGAGTCGTTCGCATCAAAAGGGACTTATGCAAGGTTAAAAGGCCGCCACTTGCCCATCTTTTCGATGATCGGAGCCTGCTACATAGGTTTCCCCGTAGCGCCGGATAAGCTGCGCACCGCCAAAGCCGAAGGCATTGTCCGGCGCTTCACGGGTGATCTGGTGGCCCATGGCCTCAAGTGCGGCAACGGTCTGCTGTGGCATCGTGCTTTCCACCGCCACCTCGCGCCCCGACACGAACCGCCAGCGCGGCGCGTCTGACGCGGCCTGCGGCTGTTGGTCGTGCAGCACTGTGCGCACCATCATTTGCAGATGACCCTGCGCCTGCATCGGCCCGCCCATGACGCCAAAACTCATCTCGGGCCTGCCGTCCTTGGTGACGAAGCCGGGAATGATGGTGTGGAAAGGCCGCTTGCCGGGTCCGATGCGGTTGGCGTGACCGGGTGCCGTGACAAATCCGGCACCTCGGTTCTGCATGGAAATCCCTGTGCCCGGGACCACCACGCCCGATCCGAAACCCATGTAGTTGGACTGGATGAAGGAGACCATGCGCCCCTCCGCGTCCGCCGCGGTGACATAGACGGTGCCGCCGTGCTTCGGTGCGCCATGGGTCGCCGTCTGTGCCTGCGTCGGATCGATCAGGCGCGCGCGGTCCGCGTGATAGGCAGGATCCAGCAGGTCGGAGGAGGCGAGGTCCATGTGCGCGGGATCCCCAACGTAGGCATCGGCGTCGGCCAGGGCCAGTTTGATAGCCTCGATCTGCAGGTGCATCAAACGCGGGTCGTCGGGGGACAGGGAAGCCAGATCGTGGTGCCGCAGCAGACCAAGAGCGATCAGCGCGGCGATGCCCTGACCGTTTGGCGGTATCTCGTGCAGATAGGCGCCCGCAAAGCGTTGCGACAGGGTTCCGCACCATTCCACCCTGTGCGCGGCCAGGTCATCGACCGACAGGGTCGCGCCATGACGGGCGGCGTCCGCCGCCATCGCTTCAGCAAGGATCCCGGTGTAGAATGCCGTGCCTTTGCTCTCTGCGATCAGGCGCAGCGTGCGGGCCTGGTCGGGGTTGCGAAAGATTTGGCCGGGGAGGGGCGCGTGGCCATTGAGAAGGAAGGCGGGCGCGAAACCAGGTTGGTCCCTCAGTTGCTTTGCCGCCATGGTCCAGAGACGCGAGATCGTGGGAGACACCGGGAACCCATTTGCGGCGTAGTCGATGGCCGGGGCAAAAAGCGTCTCAAAGGGCAGGGCGCCGAAACGCTCTGACAGGGCCACCCAGGCAGAGACGGCACCGGGCGTTGTGACGCTCTGCCAGCCTCTCTCAGGGATGGAGCCATCGGGGTTGAGCTGCCCCTCGTCCCAGTTTGCGGGGGACTTTCCCGATGCGTTGAGACCGTGGAGCCCCTTGCCGTCCCAGAGGATTGCGAAGGCGTCGCTGCCTATGCCGCACCCGGTCGGCTCCACCACAGTCAGCGTGACCGCGGCAGCCAGCGCGGCATCAACGGCGTTGCCCCCCTGCTGCAACATCCGCAGGCCCGCCTGGGCGGCCAGCGGTTGCGAGGTCGCAACGCAGTTGCGCGCGTTGACGGGTGGGCGGGGCGTGTCGTAGGGCGTGTCGAAGTGCACGTGGTATCCTTTCGCCGGATTCTGGGGACAAGAATAGTCCGATGTGCGCGGGGATGCACGGTGATCACTCCAGCGGTGGCGCGCCCCCGGCCTTGCTTTGGATTTCGACATAGCGGGCAAGACGGCCGACAATGGGCCTGCCGGTCTCAGGCTGTTGGTAGTCCTGCAGGTTCTGTTTCCAGATCGCGGTGGCCCGGGTCTCGGCCCGCTGTGCGCCTGCGGCGGCCCAATTCCCATGGTTGCTGAGGTCGGCGACCAGGGGCGCATAGAACTCCGTCGCGAAGCGCTCCATCGTGTGGGCGGCTGCGAAGAAGTGGCCGCCCGGCTGCACCTCGGCCAGGGCGTCGAACCCGATGGCAGCCTCACTGCCGTCGGCGGGCCTGCAAAGCTCCGCGATGGTTTGCAGGGCTTCAACATCGGTGATGAATTTCTCGTAGCCGAAGCTTAGCCCCCCTTCCAGCCAGCCTGCCGCATGAACCGTCAGCGTGGCGTTGGCCATCAGCGCACCCCACAGGCCCATGGTATTTTCCGTTGCACCCTGGGCATCGGCGGCATTGGCGGCGGAACCCGCGGCAGAGCGCCAGGGCAGGCCGATGTGACGGGCCAGTTGCCCCGCGCCGATCTGCATCTTGAGGTGTTCGGGCGTTCCGAAGGCAGGTGCGCCCGATTTCATGTCTACGTTGGAACTGAAGCCCCCATAGCTGACCGGCGCGCCGGCGCGTGCCAGTTGCGCAAGGGTAATGCCCGCCAGCGCCTCCGCATGTTGCAGGGTCAGGGCACCAGCGACTGTCACGGGGGCCATGGCCCCGGCCAGGCAAAAGGGCGTGATCACCGTCATTTGCCGCGCGCGGGCAAAGTCGATGATGCCCTGCGCCATGGGCTTGTCGAGCATGCGGGGACTGTTTGAATTGATGATCGTGGTGCCCCAGACTTTCGCGGCAAAGTCATCCTCGCTCAGGCCAAGTCCCAGCCGTATCATTTCGAAGCTCTGTTCTACCTGGCCACGGCCCCGGGCGTAGATGAAGACCGGCTTGTCACTCCATTCCATCTGCGCCTGCATCATCGCGTAGTGGCGCAAGGCGATGGGGACGTCCTGCGGCTCCGCCGAGGGGCCCAGCATGTGGAGCACGTCGTAGCACTGGGCCAGCTTGATCGTTTCGATGTAGGAGGCCAGATCCCCCGGCCTGCGGCCGCGCTCAAGGTCGATCACGTTGGGACAGCCCGCGCCGGCCTCAAAGATCAGGGCCCCGTTTTCGTAAGTCAGCGCGCGGTCGGGGTTCGCCGCTCCCAAAGCAATCGAGGCGGGCGCCGTCGCAAGTGCGCTTTCCACGATGTCGCGCCCGATAAAGACCATCTCATCATCGATCCGCGCGCCTGCGGCAGCGTAGATATCGCGTGCTTCTTGCAAAAGGATGCGGATGCCCAACTCTTCCAAAACCCTCAAGGCGGTCTCGTGGATGGCCTGAACCTGATCGGCGGAGAAGACCGATTGCGGGGCAAAGGGATGGCGCAACTGGCGGTAGTTGGGCGTGCGAATGGGTGTTTTTGCCGCCTCCTGCGCGCGGCGGCGCCCTCCGGCGCGGCGGCGTTTTTCGGTTTGCATGGCTCTCCCCTGCGCAGATGGGACTGTCCGCTCCCGGGCCATCAACGCCGCCTTCGATTGGGCTATTCGCATCGCTTGCTGTCAAGAACCGCCACCGACACCAAGAGGCTCGCGCGCGACAGCCCCAAAGCTCTTGGACGATTGCATCTGCGCAGAAGCAAAGCCACACTCCGACGCGAACAAGTAGGGAGCCGACATGCCTGATCCATCCATTCGTCTTGGTGTCGATATCGGCGGGACCTTCACGGATGTCGTGCTTGAGGTTGGCGGTGCCTCCCATTCGACCAAAATCCTCACCACCTACGCAGCGCCCGAGAATGCGATCATTGAGGGGATGCACCAGGTTTGCGCCAAGGCGGAGATCGCGGCGCGGGACATCGGCCAGATCATTCACGGCACGACCCTGGCCACCAATGCGCTGATTGAACGGCGCGGGGCCAAAACCGCGCTGATCACGACCGAAGGGTTTCGCGATGTGATCGAGATGCGCACCGAGAGCCGGTTCGAGCAGTATGACCTGAACCTTACGCTGCCTGAGCCGCTGCTGCCCCGTCAGAGGCGCTATACTGTGCCCGGCCGGATTGATGCGCTGGGTCGGGAACTGGTGCCCCTGAGCCGCGAAGAGGTGGTGGCCGTGGTCGAAAGGATAGCGGCAGCGGGATACGAGAGTGTCGCGGTCGGGCTCATCCACTCCTATCTCAACCCCGCGCATGAAAGGTTGGTGGGAGAGGTCGTGGCGGAGTTGATGCCGGGGGCGATGGTCTCTCTCTCCGCTGACGTCTCGCCGCAGATGCGGGAGTATGAACGCTTCAACACCGTCGTGGCGAACGCCTATATCAAGCCGCTGATGAAGTCCTACCTGGGCCGTTTGGCTGACCGGCTGCGGGATGAGGGTGCCATCTGCGACATCTTCCTGATGCACTCGGGCGGCGGGATCATCTCTATCGAAAGTGCCGCCGAATTCCCGGTCCGGCTGGTTGAATCCGGTCCCGCGGGCGGGGCCGTTTTCGCCGCCCACATCGCCGCGCGCTACGGACTGGACAAGGTGCTGAGTTTTGACATGGGCGGCACGACGGCCAAGATCTGTTTGATCAAGAACCAAACGCCCAAGACCGCGCGGGTCTTTGAAGTGGCGCGGACCTACCGCTTCAAGAAGGGCTCCGGCATGCCCATCTCCATTCCCGTGATCGACATGGTCGAGATCGGGGCCGGAGGCGGTTCGCTGGCCCATGTGGATGCCATGCGGCAGATCCGGGTCGGTCCTCAATCGGCCGGGTCGGAGCCGGGGCCCGCCTGCTACGGGCGCGGTGGGGATCAGCCCGCTGTGACGGACGCCGATCTGGTGTTGGGCAGGCTCGATGCGGAGAATTTCGCGGGTGGGTCAATCAGGCTTGACGTGACCTCTTCGGAAAGGGCGCTGACGCAGGTCATCGGTGAGCCACTTGAGATGCAGGTAGCGACAGCGGCCTTCGGTCTGTCAGAGGTGGTGGACGAAAACATGGCCAATGCCGCGCGTGTGCACGCGGTGGAGAATGGCGAGGATCTGTCGGACTACACCATGGTCGCTTTCGGTGGTGCGGCCCCGCTCCACGCCGGACGACTGTGCGAAAAACTGGGGGTGGACCGGGTTCTTGTGCCGCCCGGCGCAGGCGTCGGCTCTGCCATCGGCTTTCTGCGCGCGCCTTTCAGTTTCGAGGCCAACAGGTCCGTCTATATGAAGCTATCGGATTTCAACGCCGATGCGATCCGGGCGCTTCTTACGGAACTGGAGGATGAGGCGGCAGGTTTCGTGCGTCGTTGTGCGCCCGAAGGACGGGTCCTTACGGAATACAAGGTCTACATGCGCTACACCGGGCAGGGCTGGGAGATCCCGGTCAGTCTGACCGCTGAACAGGCGGCCTCCCCCGATGCGGCGACCTTCCTGAAGCTATTCGAGGCGGACTATACCAAGCTTTTTGCGCGCACGGTCGCGGGTCTGGATGTTGAGATCACGGTCTGGTCTGTCAACGCCACCACGCCCCCTGAAAAGGTCGCCCGGATTGCTGAGGCTGAGGAGTTGGGCACGGTGGAGGCGGAAACAACGCGTCAGATATTTGACCCGGCACTGGCGCAATTTCGCACGGCGGAGGTGGTGGAACGCGCGACGCTCTTCTCTGGTCAAAAGGTTGCGGGGCCTGCCGCCATCACCGAGAACGAGACCACCATCATCGTCCCCGCCAGCCGCCGCGCGATCTGTCAGCCCGACGGCTGTATCGACCTGCGGATGAAAGGATAGTGTCATGACCGAGGAGCGCACGACCGTCGCCTACCAGATCATGTGGAACCGTCTCATTTCGGTGGTGGAGGAACAGGCGCAGGCGCTGGTGCGCACGGCCTTTTCGACCTCTGTCCGCGAGGCGGGCGATCTCTCCGCCGGGGTCTACGACCCCCAGGGCCGGATGTTGGCGCAGGCCGTCACGGGCACGCCCGGCCACGTCAATGCCATGGCCGATGCGGTGGCCCATTTCATACGCCGGATCGGGCGGCAGAATATTCTTGATGGCGACGTCTATATCACCAACGATCCCTGGGAAGGGACGGGCCATCTGCACGACATTACCATGGTGACGCCTTCCTTTCTCGATGATCGTCTGGTCGGTTTTTTCGCCTGCACCGCCCACGTCGTGGACATCGGCGGGCGCGGTTTTGGTGCGGATGCGGCGAGTGTCTATGAAGAAGGGCTTTATCTGCCCATCATGAAGTTCATCGCGGGCGGTGAGGTGGACGAGACCATGCTGCGGATCATCCGCGGCAACGTGCGGGAGCCCGATCAATTGATCGGGGACATCTACGCGCTGGCCACCTGCAATGAAATCGGGCACCGGCGGCTGACCGACATGATGTGTGAGTTCGGGCTGGAGGACCTGAGCGGTATCGCGGCCTTCATCCTCGACAATTCCCGTAGGGCCACGCTGGAACGCATCAACGCACTTGAGCCCGGAGAGGCGACAGGCGAGATGACAGTTGACGGTTTCGCCACGCCGATCACGTTGAAAGTTAGGCTCAGCATCGAGCGGGACCGGATCGTGAGCGATTTCGCGGGCACCTCGGGTGTGGACAAGAAGGGCATCAATTGCCCGCTTGTCTATACCAAGGCCTACGCCTGCTATGCCCTGAAATGTGCCATCGCGCCCGAGATCCCGAACAATGCCGCCTCCCTCGCACCTTTTGAAGTGGTGGCGCCGGAGAACAGCATCGTCAACGCGCCGCATCCCGCCCCGGTGGCCCTGCGCCATATCATCGGGCATTTCGTGCCCGACACGGTCTATAACGCGCTGGACCAGCTCTTGCCCGGCGTGGTGCCCGCCGAAGGGGCAGGGTGTCTGTGCAATTTCCAGATTTCGGTCCGGCCCCGGAGTGATACGAAAGCGCCCCAAGGTGCGCGGCGGTCGGAGGTCTTGCTTTTCAACTCCGGCGGGTCCGGCGCGCGGCCCGAGAGCGACGGGTTGAACGCCACCGCCTTCCCTTCTGGCGTGATGACCATGCCGGTCGAGGCGACGGAGCATGCGGGCCCGGTGATCGTCTGGCGCAAGGAACTGAGGGCCGATTCAGGTGGGGCCGGGCGGCAGCGCGGTGGGCTGGGTCAGTATATGGAAGTGGGCGCGCGCGAGGGGCACGAGTTCGACTTTTCCGCCATGTTCGACCGGGTGCACCACCCGGCGCGGGGCCGTCGCGGCGGTGCCGCAGGAGCGCCCACGAAGATCGCTCAGGACGACGGGACCGCGATGCAGGGCAAGGGGAAACAGTTCGTCCCCCATGGCCGCCGCGTGGTTCTCGCCCTGCCGGGAGGGGCCGGATATGGTCCTGTGGAAGCGCGTGAAGTCGCTTGTGTGAAACGTGACTTGGCGCGCGGATACATATCGGAGGAGGCGGCGCACGAGGTCTATGGCCTTTCAGCTGCGGATATCGCCGAAGTTCAGGCCGCCACTGCAAAAGGAGAGCCCGACTGATGAAACTGGAACAGAACGAATTCACCCGCGCCATTGCGGCGGGCAAAAAGCAGATCGGTCTCTGGGTGAGCCTTGCCAGCCCCTTCGCGGCCGAGGTCACGGCGCCAGCGGGTTTTGATTGGGCACTGGTCGATATGGAGCATTCACCCAACGATTATTTCAGCGTGCTGGGCCAGTTGCAGGCCTTCGCCGCGACGGGAACCACCGCCATCGTGCGGCCCGAATGGAATGATCCGGTGATGGTCAAGCGGCTGCTGGATCTGGGCGTGCCGGGGCTTCTTTTCCCGATGATCCAGAGCGTCGAGGAAGCAGAGCGGGCGGTGGCCAGCACCCGCTATCCGCCGCGCGGGATGCGGGGCTTTTCGGGCGCCACTCGGGCGTCGAAGTTCGGGCGGGTGAAGGACTACCTCTCCCGGGTAGAGGAGGAGACGACGGTCATTCTGCAGCTCGAGTCGGCCGCTGCCCTGGCGCAGGCGGAAGAGATTGCCGCGGTCGATGGGGTGAGCGGCATCTTCTTCGGCCCTGCCGACATCGCCGCCGACATCGGCAGGCTGGGCCAGCCGTTGCACGAAGAAGTCTGGGCGCTGATCCGTCCGGTCGCAGAGAGATTGCAAGCGAAGGGCGTACCGGTTGGGACGTTGGTCAATGACCCCGCTTTCGCGGCGGCGCTACTGAAAGAGGGTTTCACCTTTGTCGCCTGCGCCACCGATACGGTGATGCTGGCCCGCGCCGCCGATGCAGCACTGGCGCAAGTGAGAGACGCGTTCGATTAGAACGTCGCCGTCATCTCGCCCAGTCGCTCGGTCAGCTTCATGTTCTCGCGGTAGTCGACCGGCATAACGACAAGCGCAGGGCCTTCGTGGTCCAGTGCTGCGCGCAGATGCACCTGCAGGGCATCCGCACCCGGCACGCAGCTTGTCTTCCAACCAAAGCTTTCGCCCAGTTTGATCCAATTCGGATTCGTGAAACTGAGTTCCGTGTGCCGCCCGAACTCCTGCTCCTGCTTCCAGGCGATCAGGCCATAGGCGCTGTCTTCCCAGACCAGCATCGTGATGTTCGACCCGAGCCTTGCGGCGGTCTCCATCTCTTGCAGGTTCATCAGGAAATCGGCATCGCCCGCCAGCCCCAGAACCCGTCGATTTGGACAGCTGATGGCTGCGCTGATGGCACCGGGCAGGGGCATCCCCATGGAGCAGAAACCGTTGGAGATGATACAGGTGCCAGGCGCGTGACACTGGTACTGCCGCGCGACCCACATCTTGTGGGCGCCAACACCTGACAGCAGGATGTCATCAGGGCCCAGGACCGCGCGCACGTCAGCGATAGCCTTTTGCGGGGTAATCGGGCCTTCGCCGCTCTCGTCGGCATGGGCAGCGAATTCGGACTGCATTTTTTCACGCAGGGCACGCTGGTCGGAAAAGTTGAAGTCCGTTTCGGCCCCTTTCGCGCGCTCCTCGAGGGCCGAGATGGCGGCGGCCAGATCGCCGATGACCTCCACCTGGGGGATATAACAATTGTCGACCTCGGCTGGCAGAAAATCGATGTGGATGATTTTGGTCTCGCCCTTCGGGTTCCAGCTTGCGGGCGGATATTCCACCATGTCGTAGCCCATGGTGATGACCAGATCAGCATTTTCCACCATGGGCATGGGAAAGTCCCGCTGGCCCATGCCGATGGTGAAAAGGCAGTGCGGATCGTCCAGATCAAGAGCGCCCTTGGCCATGAAGGTCATCAGCGCGCCGATTCCCGTGGTCTCACAGAAAGATCGCACGGCGGCGCTGGCGCGGGTGCGGATGGTGCCATTGCCCGCGATGATGAGGGGCCGCTTGGCCCCCGCGATGAGCGTCCAGGCATCGTCAAGCGCCTTGGCATCCGGGGCCGGGCGGCGAACGGGGATGGGCTTTAAAGGCTGCGCATCGGTCTCCATCGCCGCCACGTCTTCGGCCAACTCGATATGTACCGCGCCGGGCTTTTCCATCTCGGCCAGTTTGACGGCCTTTCGGACGATTTCGGGGATGGCGTCGGGGGTCAGGATCGCCTGGCTCCACTTCGTGACCGCGCGAAACATGGCCACCACATCCATGACCTGATGGCTTTCCTTGTGCTGGCGGGTGGTGGCCCCCTGACCCGTGATGACCAAGAGCGGCGCACGGTCCATGTTGCCGTCCGCCACGCCCGTCATCAGGTTGGTGGCCCCGGGGCCAAGCGTGCCCAGGCAAACACCGACGGTGCCCGTCAGCCGCCCGTGCACGGCGGCCATGAAGGCGGCCCCCTGTTCATGGCGGGTCAAGACAAACTCGATGGGTGAGTTTTCGAGCGAGAGCATGAAATCGGCGTTCTCTTCGCCGGGCACGCCGAAGATGCGGGTCACCCCCTCGGCCTCGAGGCACTGCACCAGCAGATCGCTTGCTTTGGTCATGGGGCTATTCCTTTGCGACGGCCTTGGCGCTGAACTAGCGTGGCAGATCCGCATTGCCAGCGTGCGGCGGATCAGCCCGCCACTACGGGTCAGCCTGTCGTAATAGTGAAATATCTCCGGGTGATAAGGGCAGTGTATGACGGGTTTTGAAGGCCTTCAGAATGGAAACCGGACCACACCCGCTGGTGGCGGTGCTACCGCTCACAACGCCCTTGAAATTCAACCCCTCGCGTGTATCGTCATGCCACCGACAGGTGAAAGCGGGGACACATCCGCGATTATCAACGCACTTGCGAAGTGCATGGGAGGACACATGAAAAAGCTACTGATCGGCGCCCTTGCGGCGTCCGCTACCTTTTTGACGCCACTTGCTGCGACCGCACAGACCGAGGTTCAGTTCTGGCATGCTTTCACGGGCCGCTTGGGCGAATTGGTCAAGGCGCAGGTCGACGACTTCAACGCAAGCCAGGACGAATATACGGTCGTCCAAAGCCACAAAGGAAATTATTCGGAAACGCTGAATGCGGGCATCGCCGCCTTCCGCGCCGGGGAGCAGCCCCATATCCTCATGGTCTTCGAGGTGGGGACTGCCACCATGATGGCCGCCGAAGGGGCGATCAAGCCGGTCTACGAGGTCATGGCCGAAAGTGGCGCGCAGTTTGATCCCGACGCCTATATTGGCGCGGTCAAGGGCTACTACACCACCACCGACGGCGAGATGTTGTCGCTGCCTTTCAACTCCTCCACGCCTGTACTTTGGGTGAACCGAAACGCCTTCGAGGCGGCGGGCGTCGATCCGGACACGGATCTTTCCACCTGGCAGAAAGTCGGTGAAACTCTGGACGCGCTCAAGGCCGGGGGTGAGGACTGCCCGCTGGTCACCGCATGGCAAAGCTGGATCCACCTTGAGAACCTCTCCGCCTACCATGACGTGCCCTTCGCCAGCAAGGACAACGGCTTTGCCGGTCTTGATACGGAGCTGATGCTGAACGGGGATGTGCAGGTGGCACACCTCACGGCAATGGGCGACTGGGCCAAGGACGGCAAGTTCATCTACACCGGGCGCCGCAATGAGGGCGGCGCGAACTTCCGCGCCGGTGAGTGTGCGCTTTTCACCGAAAGCTCCGCAGGCTACGCGGGCATCAAGGCCGAGGCCGAGTTCGACTTTGACGTGCGTCCGCTGCCCTACTGGGAAGGGGCCGGAAATGCGCCGCAAAACACCATCATCGGCGGGGCATCGCTTTGGGTCATGGAAGGCCACGAGGCGGAAGATTACAAGGGCGTGGGTGAATTCCTGAGCTACCTCTCTTCCTCGGAGGTGCAGGCGGCCTGGCACCAGAATACGGGCTATCTGCCGATAACTGTCGCCGCCGGAGAGGCGACGCGTGCGTCGGGCTTCTACGATGAGAATCCCGGCACGGATGTGGCGGTAAAGCAGATGACCGCGAACGAGCCGACTGCCAACTCCAAAGGCCTGCGCCTGGGCTCCTTCGATCAGATCCGTGGGATCATCGATGAAGAGCTTGAGGCCATCTGGTCCGGCGACAAGTCCGCGCAGGAAGCCATGGACAGTGCGAAAGAGCGCGGCGACGCCCTGCTCCGTCGCTTTGAGTCGGCCAACCGCTGATCCTTTGACCTTGTCGGCGGGCCCCAGGTGGCCCGCCGATGCTGCCGGGGAGCTGGATGGAAAAGCGCGTCACCTTCAAGGGCTGGCTTCTGCCGCTACTGCTGATTGCGCCGCAGGTCGTGATCTCGGCCATCTTCTTTTTCTATCCGGCGGGTCAGGCGGTGTGGCAATCGCTCTTCATTCCCGACCCCTTCGGCCTGTCCGCGCGGTTCGTGGGCCTTGGAAACTTTGAATTTTTGCTGAGCGACAAGTTCTACCGCGCCTCCTTTGTCACGACGGCAGTCTTCTCGATCCTTGTGACCCTTTGCTCCATGATCCCGGCACTGTTTCTTGCGGTCATTGCGGATCGGCTGATCAAGGGGTCGGGCGTCTATCGCACCCTTCTGATTTGGCCCTATGCCGTCGCGCCCGCCGTGGCAGGGGTGCTGTGGCTGTTCATGTTCAACACGCGGGTCGGTGTGGTTTCCTGGTACCTTGGTCAGCTTGGTTATGACTGGAATCACGTGCTGAACGGGGGCGAGGCGATGGGCCTTGTCGTCGTGGCCTCTGCCTGGGGCCGGATCAGCTACAACTTCCTTTTCTTCTTCGCCGCCCTGCAGGCTGTTCCTCGGTCGGTGATCGAGGCTGCGGCCATCGACGGTGCGCACTTCTGGCGGCGCTTTTTCACCATCGTGCTGCCTCTTCTCTCGCCCACCACCTTCTTTTTGCTGGTGGTCAACATCGTCTACGCCTTCTTTGAAACCTTCGGCGTGATCCACACCATCACTGCCGGTGGCCCCCAGCAATCGACGACGATCCTGGTCTACAAGGTCTTCTCGGATGGTTTCGTGGGACAGGACCTCGGGTCTTCTTCGGCCCAGTCGGTGATCCTGCTGGTTGTGGTGGGCCTTCTGACCGTGATTCAGTTCAAGTTCATCGAAAAGCGGGTGCACTACTGATGGCGCGCGAGGTTCATGGCATGGTCGAAAAGCGGGGCGCGGGCCTTTGGCTTACCCACCTCTTCATGATCCTGGGCGTGCTGGTGATTTTCTTTCCGATCTGGCTGGCCTTTGTCGCCTCGACAGTGACACAGCCCGAAATTGTCCGCCCGCCCATGCCGATCTGGCCGGGCGATCAGTTCTGGGTGAACTACAAGGCGGCGCTCTTTTCCGGTGTGAATGTGCCGGTGGGTACGATGCTGTTCAACAGCCTTGTGATGGCCATCGGTATCGCCGTGGGCAAGATTATCATCTCGCTCCTGTCGGCCTTCGCGATCGTCTATTTCCGCTTTCCGGGGCGGAACATTTTTTTCTGGATGATCTTCCTGACACTCATGCTGCCCGTCGAAGTGCGGATCGTGCCGACCTTTGAGGTGGTGGCGGGCTTTGGCATGCTCAACAGCTATTCCGGTCTCATCCTGCCGCTCATCGCCTCGGCGACGGCGACCTTTCTTTTCCGGCAGTTCTTCCTCACGATTCCGGATGAACTGGCAGAGGCGGCGCGCGTCGATGGGGCGCGACCCATGCGCTTTTTCGTCGACATCGTGTTGCCGATGAGCCGGACCAACGTGGCCGCCCTCTTCGTGATCCTCTTCATCTATGGCTGGAACCAGTACCTTTGGCCGCTTCTGATAACTACGGATCCGGAGATGAATACCATCGTGATGGGCATCAAGCAGATGTTTCCCAGCGGTGACGATGTGGCCGAATGGCCGGTGATCATGGCCACCTCGATCCTTGCCATGATTCCGCCGGTGATTGTGGTCGTTTCCATGCAGCGGCTTTTCATCCGCGGCCTAGTAGACAGCGAGAAATAAGCCATGGCGACCGTCACCCTGAAAGACGTCAAAAAGAGCTTTGGCCCCACGGACGTCATCCACGGTATCGACGTGGAGATTGCGGATGGGGAGTTCATCGTGATCGTTGGCCCCTCGGGCTGCGGGAAGTCCACGCTGCTGCGCATGGTGGCGGGGCTGGAGACGGTCACGGCTGGCGACGTGCTGATCGGGGGTCAGCGGGCCAACGACAAGGAGCCGATGGACCGCGACATCGCGATGGTGTTCCAGAACTATGCCCTCTATCCCCACATGTCGGTACGCCAGAACATGGGCTACGGTCTCAAGATCGCGGGACTCCCGAAGAGCGAGATCGAGACGAAGGTGCAGGAGGCGGCCAAGCTCTTGCAGCTTGAGGCGCTGCTGGACCGCAAGCCCCGCCAACTGTCGGGCGGCCAACGACAGAGGGTCGCCATGGGCCGCGCCATCGTGCGCGAACCGGCGGTCTTTCTGTTCGATGAACCGCTGTCGAACCTGGATGCCAAGCTGCGCGTGCAGATGCGGCTTGAGATCAGAGAGCTGCAGTCAAAACTGGGGATCACCGCGCTTTATGTGACCCACGATCAGGTGGAGGCCATGACCATGGCCGACCGGATGATCGTGATGAATGCGGGCGTGGCCGAGCAGATCGGGACACCACTGGAGGTTTACGAGACGCCGCGCACGCTTTTTGCCGCGCAGTTTATCGGCAGCCCGGCGATGAACGTTCTTGAGGCGGATGTGTTGGGTGGAACAGTTC
>JABDKA010000010.1 GCA_013002405.1 Sulfitobacter sp.
GCCAGCGTGGGCTGGTACTGATCGACCGTTCGGAGCTTTGGAAAGGCCGCCCGGTCAAAGCCCTCACAGAGGGTCTGACCAAGAATGGCGGACGGAACAACACCGGACGGATCACGATGCGTCGCAAGGGTGGGGGAGCAAAACGCCTCTACCGTATCGTCGATTTCAAGCGCAACAAGATGGATATGGAAGCCGTCGTCGCGCGCATTGAATATGACCCCAACCGGACAGCCTTCATCGCTCTCATCCAGTACGAAGACGGCGAACAGTCCTACATCCTGGCCCCGCAGCGGATCGCCATCGGCGACAAGGTGGTTGCCTCGGCCAGGGCGGATATCAAACCCGGCAACGCCATGCCCTTCAGCGGCATGCCGATCGGTACGATCGTCCACAATATCGAAATGAAGCCCGGCAAGGGCGGCCAGATCGCACGCGCGGCAGGCACCTACGCCCAGTTCGTGGGCCGCGATGGCGGCTACGCCCAGATCCGTCTAAGCTCGGGCGAACTGCGCCTGGTGCGTCAGGAATGCATGGCAACGGTCGGTGCTGTGTCGAACCCCGACAACTCCAACCAGAACTATGGTAAAGCGGGCCGCATGCGCCACAAGGGCATCCGTCCTTCCGTTCGTGGTGTCGTGATGAACCCGATCGACCACCCGCACGGTGGTGGTGAAGGCCGCACATCCGGTGGCCGTCACCCGGTCACGCCCTGGGGCAAGCCCACCAAGGGGGCCAAGACCCGCAACAAGAACAAAGCGTCCAGCAAGCTGATCATCCGCTCGCGGCACGCCAAGAAGAAGGGGCGTTAATCGATGTCTCGTTCAGTATGGAAGGGCCCTTTTGTCGACTCTTACGTCCTCAAGAAGGCCGAAGCATCGCGTGAGAGCGGTCGGAATGAAGTGATCAAGATCTGGTCGCGCCGTTCCACCATCCTCCCGCAGTTTGTTGGCCTGACGTTCGGCGTCTACAACGGCCACAAGCACATCCCAGTCAACGTCAGCGAAGAAATGATCGGTCAGAAGTTCGGTGAATATTCCCCGACCCGGACCTACTATGGTCATGCCGCTGATAAAAAAGCGAAGCGGAAGTAAGCCATGAGCAAGGATAGGAATCCCCGCCGCGTGGCAGACAACGAGGCCCGCGCCAAGCTGCGCATGCTTCGTACCAGCCCGCAGAAACTGAACCTCGTCGCCGCCCTGATCCGTGGCAAGAAGGTGGAAAAGGCCCTTACGGACCTGACCTTCTCCAAGAAGCGGATCGCACAGGACGTGAAGAAGTGTCTTCAGTCCGCCATTGCGAACGCCGAAAACAACCACAACCTGGACGTGGATGAACTGATCGTGGCGGAAGCCTATGTCGGCAAGAACCTCGTCATGAAGCGCGGCCGCCCCCGGGCGCGTGGCCGGTTCGGCAAGATCATGAAGCCGTTTTCCGAAGTCACAATCGTCGTGCGTCAAGTTGAGGAGCAAGCCTGATGGGTAACAAAGTCAATCCGATCGGTATGCGCCTGCAGGTGAACCGCACCTGGGACAGCCGCTGGTACGCCGACACGAAGGACTACGGTGATCTTCTTCTCGAAGACCTCGCCATCCGTGCCTTCATCAAGGAAGAGTGCAAGCAGGCGGGCGTGGCCCGTGTGATCATCGAACGTCCGCACAAGAAGTGCCGCGTGACGATCCACACCGCGCGCCCTGGCGTCATCATCGGCAAGAAGGGCGCGGATATCGAAACGCTGCGCCAGAAGATCGCCAAGATGACCTCGAGCGAGCTGCACCTCAATATCGTCGAAGTGCGCAAGCCCGAGCTGGATGCCGCCCTGGTGGGTGAGAGCATCGCACAGCAGCTTGAGCGTCGTGTGTCATTCCGCCGCGCCATGAAGCGCGCGGTGCAGAACGCCATGCGTATGGGCGCCCAGGGCATCCGTGTGAACCTCGCAGGCCGCCTCGGCGGTGCCGAGATCGCCCGGACCGAGTGGTACCGCGAGGGCCGCGTGCCCCTGCACACCCTGCGGGCGGACATCGATTACGCGCATGTCGAGGCCGAGACGGCCTACGGCATCATCGGGATCAAGACCTGGATCTTCAAAGGTGAGATCATGGAGCACGATCCCTCCGCGCGTGACCGCAAGGCACAGGAAATCCAGGATGGCCCAGCCCCCCGCGGTGCTGGCGGTCGTCGGTAAGGAGTAGATAGATGCTACAGCCAAAACGGACGAAATTCCGCAAGCAGTTCAAGGGCTCCATCAAGGGTCTGGCGAAGGGGGGCTCTGACCTCAACTTCGGCACCTACGGCCTCAAGGCGCTGCAGCCTGAGCGGGTCACCGCCCGCCAGATCGAAGCCGCACGTCGTGCCATGACGCGTCACATGAAGCGTCAGGGCCGCGTCTGGATCCGCATCTTCCCGGATGTCCCTGTCACCTCCAAGCCCGTCGAAGTGCGTATGGGTAAGGGTAAAGGGTCCGTCGATTACTGGGCCGCCAAGGTAAAGCCCGGCCGCGTGATGTTCGAGATCGATGGCGTGAACGACGACGTCGCGCGTGAGGCCCTGCGCCTGGCGGCGATGAAGCTGCCAATCAAGACCCGCGTCGTGGTACGCGAGGACTGGTAAGCGGTGCGCAGTGAATGCGCACCCTACGGATGAGATTAAGAGCCCCTGCCGCGAGAGCGGCGGGGGCTTTTTTGATTGATGTCCGCTATGAGCTTATTTCGTTGAAAAACTCTTCCTTGATCGGCGCATGAACTGCTGATTCAATTCCCTTGTGAGAAGGGAGGATCAGCCATGATGGGACCAAGGCAAGAGGCTCAGGCGGCACTATTCTACGAGTTCTCGCTGGAAGCTCATGTCCCATAAGATCATCTGTTGCGGTCGATTGATCGGTTCGTTGATCTGGACAGCATCCGCTCCTACCTGACAGATTTCTACAGCCACACCGGTCGCCCTTCGGTCGATCCTGAACTGCTCATCCGGATGTTACTGGTGGGGTATTGCTTTGGCATCCGGTCCGAGCGCCGTCTTTGCG
>JABDKA010000011.1 GCA_013002405.1 Sulfitobacter sp.
ACCAGCGTGAGGCGGGACTTGAGCTTGTCCCGCTCGCCGATGCCTCCGGCTCCATCGATGCAGAAGAACTTGCCTTTCAGTGGCAGGGCTACGCGCGGGCCGTAACCGATCCGGCCGACATCGCGGCAATAGAGAATTCGATCTGCGGCACGGTCGTGGTCATCTACATCGAATGGGCGGCCAACACCGCCTTGGTGGCGGACCGGACCGTCGGCAAGATCGAGGCGGCCGTAAGCGAGAGGCGTAACCTGTTTTAGGGTGAACGATGTCCGATTCGACCCGATTCCGGTAGGCGGACGCACGGGCGGCCATTCATGATGGAATGCCGAATCTGGTGGAACGGTGCTTAGTTGCATTCTCCTCCCCCAAGAATGCTCCAATAGAACGCATAGCACCCCCGAAGCCGGTATCCGGGCAGGCGGAGATTGATTATTCTTATTTATTATCAACAATATGAACTGATGTGCTCGGCCGCGCTTGACAGCCTTCGCGGCGCCCGGATGATCCGGGCAAAGACCCCCTTTCATGCCTAAATATGCAGCCCGGGTCGATCAAAGCCCTGTCCCCGGAATTTTTGTGCTTTAGTTGTCCCGACTGGGCCGCACTGCGGACAGTAATAAAAAGGGAGGAAACTATGACGACATTGAAAATGGGCCGCCGTGCCCTGCTCGCCGCTGCGGTGGCGGCGATGAGCCTTGGGAACGCCGCGCTGGCAGGTGGGCACCAGGTGCTCGACAGCATCCACTTTCTGATCCCGGGCGGGGCAGGCGGCGGTTGGGACGGCACCGCACGCGGCACCGGTGAGGCGCTGACCAAGGCGGGTCTGGTGGGCACCGCATCCTATGAGAACATGTCCGGCGGTGGCGGTGGCAAGGCCATCGGCTATCTTATCGAGAACGCCGAGAGCAACCACGGCACCCTGATGGTGAACTCCACACCCATCGTGATCCGGTCGCTCACGGGCGTCTTCCCCCACAACTTCCGCGATTTGACGCTGGTCTCAGGCACCATCGGTGACTACGCGGCCATCGTCGTGGGCAAAGACAGCCCGATCAATTCGATGGCGGATTTGCTGGCGGCCTTCGACGCCGATCCCTCTGCCACGGCCATCGGCGGCGGATCGGTGCCTGGCGGCATGGATCACCTGGTTGCGGCGATGGTGATGGAGGCCGCGGGCAAGGACGCGTTGGCGGTCAAGTACATCCCCTATGACGCAGGCGGCAAGGCCATGGCGGCGCTCCTCTCGGGCGAGATCGCGGCCCTCTCCACGGGCTTCTCCGAAGCGGTCGATCTGGCAAACGCGGGCGAGGTCAAGATCATCGGCGTCACTTCTGACACGCGCGTGAATGCGGCACCGGATGCCATGACCATGCAGGAGCAGGGCATCGACTCGACCTTTGTCAACTGGCGCGGGTTCTTTGGCGCACCGGGCCTGCCGGAAGACAAGCTGGCCATGTACCAGGAAGCCATCGCCAAGATGTACGACACCCCCGAATGGGAAGAGGTCCGGGCCCGCAACGGCTGGGTCAACATCCACAACAGCGGGGATGACTTCAAAACCTTTCTCGAAGGCCAGGAAAAGGTGATCGGGGATCTGATGAAGAAGCTAGGCTTCCTGTAATCCACATTCTTTGTACCAATTGCGCAGAGCGGGCAACCGCTCTGCCATAACATCCGGGGGAAATGGACATGACACTGGATCGCTGGATCGCGATGATCCTGCTGGGGATCTGCCTGATCTACGGCTATGCCGCCTGGTTCACTATGGATGGCGGCCTTGCCCCCTTCATGAAGCGCAATCCGATCTGGCCCAGCACCTTCCCGAAAGTGCTTTCGGTCCTGGGCATCATCGCTTCCCTCATCACACTTCTGGGGATCGAGAAGGGAGAGACCAAGGAAGCCGAGATCGATTACCGGCGGATTGGGGATTACCATCTGGGACAGGCACTGATGTTGATCGGCTTGATGGTGGCCTACGCGCTCTGCCTCCGGCCGGTCGGGTTTCTGCTTTCCACCTCGCTCTTTCTGATCCTGGGGTCCTTCATCCTGGGCGAGCGCCGTTGGCTGGTGATGCTGCCCGTCTCCATCACCGCCACCTTTCTGGTCTGGTATCTCGTCCAGGAAGTCCTTGGCATCTACATGCGCCCCCTGCCGGGCCTGATCGGAGGCTGACATGCTCGAAGGACTCCTCATCGGTCTGCAAACGGCGCTGTCCTTCCAGAACCTTCTGATGGTGATTGGCGGATGTCTCATCGGCACCTTCATCGGGATGCTGCCGGGCCTTGGCCCGATGTCGATCATCGCAATCATGATCCCCGTGGCAATTTCCATCGGGGATGCTTCGGCGGCGCTGATCCTTCTGGCGGGCGTCTACTACGGGGCCATTTTCGGCGGCTCCACCTCCTCGATCCTCCTGAACGCGCCCGGTGTTGCAGGCACCGTGGCCACCAGTTTCGACGGCTACCCGATGGCGCGGCAAGGCAAGGCGGGCAAAGCCCTGACCATTGCCGCCATCGCAAGCTTTGCGGGCGGCACCATCGGGGCGCTTCTGCTAATGGTCTTCGCCCCTGCCCTGTCCTCGGTGGCACTTCTCTTTCATTCGGCCGAATACTTTGCCCTGATGGTCGTGGGCCTGTCGGCCATCGCTGCTTTCGCGGGGACGGGACAGGTGGCCAAGGCGATCATGATGACGATCCTCGGGCTGATCATGGCCACGGTCGGCGAAGGGGCCCTTTTCAACCTGCCACGTTTCACCATGGGGATCATGGATCTGCAGTCGGGCTTCGGTTTCATCACGCTGGCGATGGCAATGTTCGCCCTGCCAGAGGCGCTCTTTCTGGTCCTGAAACCCCGCAAGATCGAAGGCGACGGCGAGAGTGAGATCAAGGATCTGCGCATCACCGTGGCAGAGGCAAGAGCCATCGCGCCGGTCATCGGACGGCAATCGCTGCAAGGCTTCTTTATCGGTGTTCTGCCCGGTGCCGGGGCCACGATCGCAAGCTTTCTGGGTTACGCGGTAGAACGCAACATCGCCCCGAAGGACGAACAGGAGCAGTTCGGCAAAGGCTCCATCAAGGGGCTGGCGGCACCGGAATCGGCCAACAATGCCGCCTGCACAGGCTCCTTCGTACCGCTTCTGACCCTTGGCATCCCGGGATCGGGCACCACGGCCATCCTGCTGGGCGCGCTCCTCGCGCTCAATGTCACGCCAGGTCCCCGCCTGATGCTGGATGAGCCGCAGATTTTCTGGGCCGTGATCATGTCGATGTTCATCGGCAATCTGGTCCTGCTGATCCTCAATCTTCCCCTCATTCCCTACATCGCCAAGGTCCTCTCCATTCCGCGCAACTACCTGATCCCCTTCATCCTCTTTTTTACCCTGATGGGGGCCTACATCGGGCAGAACAACGCGACGGAACTGCTGCTGCTGGTGGGCTTCGGCATCTGCGCCACGGCGCTGAAGTTCGCCGACTACCCGCTTGCTCCGCTCCTCATCGGATTCATCCTGGGCGGCATGATGGAGAACAACTTTGCCCGCTCCATGCAGCTTTACGACGGAATCGGATTCATCTGGGAACGCCCCATGACATTGGGCCTGCTGGTGATCGCGGTCATCCTGGTTGTCCTGCCCAGCTATCGCAAGCGCCGCGCAAAGCTGCGCGCGGAGGGAGTGGCCGAAGGGGATTGATGGCTGACAATCACGGCGCGCGGCCCATCTTCTGAAGCAGTTCGATTTGGTGGCCGGGCCCTCAGGCCCAGGGAAAGATGTATTCCCAGTCGGCCAGCGGGTTCCTGAGCTGGTTGCGCCAGTGCTCCACGTAATAGGCTGACCGGCGTCCGACGTGGAAATCCACCATCCCGGTGCCCCTGATGGTCCGCTGCAGGGCCAGTCGCTCCGCAATAATCTTCTGCCAGGCAACACGTTCGGGCAAGGCATAGGTCCAGCGTCTGTAAGCGGTCCGGAAATTATGGCCTTGGCGAAGCAACTCGAACCGGAATTGCTGAGCATGGGCAAATTCGTGCGTCGCATGCCGTCGCAACGCCCAAGACCCGTTCATGAAGGACCTCTGGGTCAGCACCAACCTGCGTGTTCCGTCCTCGAAGACCTTGAAGTAGGTGGCGGCTGCGGTGTCTAGGTACAAGACCTCATCCACGTAGCGGTAGAGCTAGGAACCCGCGTCCTCCGCCGCCTGCTCGGCCGCCCTCTGCGCCCAGAGTGCGCGGTTCTCCCCTGCTTCCCAGGCGGAACGTCCGGCCCGGGTTGGTGGTGCAGGGTCAATCGGGCGCACCAGATCATCCGCGGCGCTCGGACCGCCGGTCTGAGCGGCATAGCGCGCACTGGCTGCCTGTTTCGTCGCTGCGGCGCGGGGCTGTCCGGCTGGGTGTCCAGCCCATCTTCCAACCCGGAATTGAGCCCCATGGGATCCGAGAAACGGTGCGGGTTTGCGTGGGCATAGCCATAAAGCCCTGCGTCGGTGCCGCCGCCCAACGGATCGGGGGATACAAAGGACGCCGTCTGCGTATCGTAGACCCGGTGGCCCATCAGATGGAGCGGCGTCTGGCCGATGCGGTGAGTTCCCGCAAATCCGGTCTTGGTGGAGAAAGCACCCTGCGCACGGCTCTCCCTCGGGATTTCGTCTCCGAAG
>JABDKA010000057.1 GCA_013002405.1 Sulfitobacter sp.
CATTTCGCCCGGTTCCAGTCGCGTCCGGACGATAATCTGGCCGCCGCCCCGATCGTGGTGTTTGATCGCGTTCGACAGCAAGTGGGTTAGGATTTCTCGCACTCCGCTGGCCCGGCACGCGAGGGGCAGATCCGGGCCCTCGTACCTGATGCTGTAGTCACCTGCCGGATCGAGATTTTGGCGCAGCTCGCCTAAGTAGTTAGCAATGTTGAGAAACTCCACTTTGCTTTCATATTGACCGATGCTGGCGTAGGACTGCAGATCGCTCAGCAGACTGCTCAATCGATCAGTCCGCTCCTGCAAGAGTTTCAGATAGGCCTGGCTTTCGCCGCTCAGTTTGCTGGCCTCGTCCTCCATGGTCCAGGTTGACAGGTCCTGAATGGCCCGCAGGGGCGTGCGCAGATCGTGGGCCGCGACGTAGGCGAATTTCTCAAGCTCGCTTTTCGAGCGTTGGAGGTTCTGCGCCGTTTCCTTGAAGACGGTCAGGGCCTTGGCGACCTCGCCGATCTCATCCATTCCCCTGACGGTGATGGGATGGTTCAGATCCCCGCCTGCAATCGCGTTGACGGAGTTGGTGAGGGCGCGGATGCGGGTATTGAACTGCCGTTCGACGATCCGCTGATTGGTCAGTAGAATGGTGCCCAGCGCAGCGGCAAGGGCGGTGATGGTGACTATCGTGGCAACAAAAACCGCATCTTCGAGATCCTCTGAAGCCCCCTCCACAATCGCCATAGACCGGTCAACGAGGTCGACAGAAACCCCGGATTTATCCTCGACCAGCGGCCGATGTAGAAAAAGCGCTTTCTCATAGGCTTCCGCCAGTTCAGAGTAGGACCGCCTGCGCGCAAACAGCCCCCCATCGTCGAATAGGAGACTGCGAAGTTCCGCAATCTGTAGGCTGAGCGTGCGGCGCGCTGCGCTATCGGGAAATTGCACGAGACGTCCCAGCATGTCTTTCATCTGTTGCTGAGCAAGAATTTCTTTGCGATCCCCCACAAGCAGGGATGCCCGCCAGCCATCTTCCGCGGCTGTGGCGACAATCGCGTCCAGCATGAAGCCGACGTCGTTCAAAACCAGCGCGGGCAAAAGCATTTCACGATAGCTGCCTTCAATACTGAAAGACGGATCGAAGTCCGGATTTCCAGACCCCGTCATTGCCGCGTCGGTCCGCGCGCGCAGGTCGAACGTGAGGTCTTCGATGGTCTCATGGCCGCGTTTCTGACGCTGCTTCATATCGGACAGGAGGTCCGCGATCTCAGCGTTGATCTGCGAAAGTTCAGACCGCTGCGTTAACAACTTTTGCGCCGAAGCCTCGGCCCGGTTGAGCCTTTCCGCAAGGCTATCGGCAAGAGCTTCGGGGATCTCGTAGCCGCGCAGGGCATCCAGATCGTCGCGCACCAGGCTCGCTTGATCGACGATCCGCGCGCGCACCTCGCCCGGCACTCTACTGGGCTGCGGTGTTATCTGACTTTCGAGGGTGACGGAAAGCGCGCTGAGATCCTTCGCCGTACGTTGGGCAAGGGTCAGCATGGGAAGTGCGGAGTTGTGCAGTGTCTCCTGCGCGGTGGAGATCTTGCCGGTCTGAAACACCACGCCGATCGCGGCGCAAAGCACAACCGTTACGATCACGCCAAAGGCCAAGCGAAGCCGCGCGGCAATGCCCGCCGCGGGAAACAGCAGATCCGAAAAGATCGAGCGCCGATATGCCATTCGTGACCCATAGGGCGCTGGCATTAAATCCATCTTAATGTGGCTGAACTTAAGAACTGCGCGCTCTTTCACATCGGGGGTGACGGAATGACCGCTACGCCGATTGACCTGCCGCGCTTTTCGCCCCCACCCCGGAAATGTCGACCCGCGCGGTGCGCCAGGTTGGCGGCTATTTCGATCCTTTCAGGCCCAAGCACTACGCCGATCCAGGCATCAAGACGGCCTATTCCGATGACTTCCTACGGGCCCACCGCACAGTGCTGGAGAGGGCGATACCGGATCTTTGTCTGCCCGCGCAGTCGGATTACTACTCAGCCTTGTCGAGCGGGCTCGACCGGGCCCTGTCGGGGGTGGGCTCGGCGCGCGGCTGTTTGAAACGGGTGGCTCAGAACTAGGAGCTGATTTCCAGCAGGAAGGGTCGCGGTCGCCAGGCAGCGGCATGGGCAAACCTGCGCCAGAAATATTCAGCACCGCGCGAAACGATGGTGCGCGATCCTCAGGGCAGCGCACGGCTTAACAAAATTGAAAGGCAGCGGGTGATACCCCTTGCCCCGAACACTTCACGAGGTCTTCCGATGACAACTGGGTCCGAACATTCCAACGTGGCTCGAAAGGGCGCGACCGAGTATGGGCCGAAAGGCGGCTCGAAAGAGATCGAGGACTTTATCTATCTGATCAGTCACGACGTGCGCAGCTCGGTACGAGCCCTGATCGAACTGCCGCAATGGATTGTCGAGGATCTCGAGGGGCAAGGGGTCAAAATCGAAGGGCCAGTCGCCACTTCGATCGAGATGCTGAATCGCCATACCGGGCGGCTTGACCGGATGCTTGTTGATCTTCTGACCTTCTTCAGGATCGGGCGGATGCAGGAGGTGCGCCGGATAGATCTTGATTCAGCCATCGACACGGTTTTGGAGGCCATGGAAGTGCCCCATGGCTTTCAAGTCGTTCGCAACCTGGAGTGCGACAGCTTCATGATGGGGGAGCGGGATGTGCTGACACTTCTCAGCGCCCTGATCCAGAATGCGATCAAGCATCACGACCGGACCAGCGGCAAGATAATCCTGATGTCCGAAAAGCAGGGGAATGACGTTCTTCTCTGCGTCTCGGACGATGGGCCGGGGATCACGGAGGAGTTCACCGAGAAGGTCTTTGGTGCGATGACCACGCTGCGCCCCCGTGATGAAGTGGAAGGCAGTGGCATGGGTCTCGCCCAGGTTCGCAAGATCGCGCAGCACTACGGCGGGGACGCAACCGCGACGGCATCCTCCTACGGTCGGGGAACACAGATTCGCGTCCGATTTTCCGCAGGGTAAGAGCGCCCAAATCAGAGGATGAGGGGCAATTCTCCTTGTTAATCAGGGGCGTGTGTCCCGGTGGTGTGCGGGGTGCTAAGAAAACCGAAGGAAGCCGACCAAATCAATCTCCCATCAACATCTGCATATCAAAGGCGTTTACATGTTCAATCCGTCCGCTCGCCACAATCCCCAAGTGTCCGAAGTGCCAGTACCCCGCGACATTCGCGCGCTTTTGCTGGATGACAGCTCATTCGACCGGGCCCGCATCCGCCGGATGAGCGACGATATTCAATTGCCGATCCTTCTGGATGAGGTCGGCAGCATCGAGGAATTGGACAGCGCGGTGGGCGAGGCGGACTATGACCTGATCCTTATCGACTACCGTCTGCCGATCGGTGACGGGATGGTGGCGCTGGATCATATCCTGCAAAGCCCCCGCAACCGCGCCGCGGGCAAGATCATGATCACAGGGAATGAGACGCTGGATACCGCCGTGGAGGCGATGCGCGCGGGGTGCCACGATTTCCTCTGCAAGGACCGGATGAGCAGTGATGTCCTGCGCCGGTCCATCCTGAAAACCATTGCGATGGCGCACCAGACCCCGGTGGCCACGCTTGATCTGAAAGAACAGCGCGAAATGATCCGACAGGGTGTGATCGACGCCCTCCGAGACAGTGAAGTGCAGGGCAGCATGATGTCACATCTTGCCCGCCAGTTGGGGGCACAAGGCGCAGCGAGCCTGCTATGTAAGTCGGATCAGGAATCCTTGAACAGCCTGGTGCAGGGGCTCTCCGACCCCGATGACTTCGTCTTTCACTAGGCCTTGCCAGGCCTTCGCGTTGAAATGGCTTGGCGGGCATGACGGCACGGGCTAAGCCCGATGTATGCGCGTTGCTCTCTTGACCGCCTTGACGATGGTCGCCTTCGCGGCCAATTCGATCCTTACCCGCCTGGCGGTTGACGGGGATCATATCGATCCGTCGGGCTTTGCAATACTGCGCGTCCTGTCCGGCGCCGTGGTGCTGGGTATGGTCATGACTGCCCGCGGCGGCGGCCTGCCTATCCTGCGCACCCGGCGGCTTGGCGGAGCCTTCAGCCTGGCGGTCTACATGATCGGATTTTCGCTTGCCTATCTCACCCTGGACGCGGGCCTGGGTGCGCTGATCCTGTTCGGGGTGGTGCAGATCACCATGTTCGCGCAAGGCGCGCTCACCGGCAGCAGGCCCACGGCGCGGCAGTTGGTGGGGGCCGGTGTTGCCTTCCTGGGACTCCTTCTTGCCCTCTGGCCGGGTCCGGGCAGCCAGACGGATCTGGCGGGGGCGCTGTTGATGGTCTTTGCGGGGCTTGGCTGGGCCGCCTACACCATCCTGGGCCGACGTGCGGCCGATCCGCTTGCGGCCACGACGGCCAATTTCCTGCTCTGTCTGCCGATCCTGCTGGTGCTTCTTGTGGGGACAGGCCTGCAATTCAGCGCAACGGGTGCGGCGCTCGCCATCGTCAGTGGCGGCCTGACCTCGGGACTGGGTTACGCCCTATGGTACCGCGTCCTGCCACAGCTGGAGAGTGCCACGGCCGCGATCGTACAGTTGAGCGTGCCGATCATCGCCATCTTGGGCGGAGCGCTGCTGCTGGAGGAAGCTGTTACACTGCTGACCGCGCTTTCCGCCGCCCTGGTGGTGGGCGGAATCGGCTGGGCCGTCACGGCACGATCGGCTCCAGCGGATCGTAGCTAGGGCCGCCATCCGCGTCGAAGGCCACGGCGCGCAGGCTGTCGGGTTTGTGCGGTACTTCGGCCAGTTCCGCCTCGCTTACCCACCGCCACTCCGAAACGATCGCCTCCTTGTCCTGCCAGTTCGGATCGATCCGGGCGGGACTGCGCAGGATGCAGCGGAAATAGACATCGACCTGGTGAAAATCCCCCAGTGGATCATGGAATTCATTGACCAGACAGGGCGCGCCGACCTCGATCTCCAGACCACATTCCTCGTAGACTTCCCGGCGCAGATTATCTGGAAGGGAGGCGCCGCGCTCCACTCCGCCACCCGGCGCGCACATGAGCGGGCTGCGCCCCGCGGGGTAGGCATTGACCAACAGGAGACGGTCACCATCCAGTATGATTGCGCGCACGGCAAGGCGGGGTGAAGAGCGTTGCATGGGCATACTTTCGCGTGGTCATCCACGCGTAGCATTTCACAGGAGGGCAAAAGGGTCTATCTGAACAGCATGACCCGATGGCTTTTCATCCCGCTGGCGCTGATCCTTGCGCTTCTGCCCGCCTGGCAGGCCAAGGCGCAGGACCGCTGCGTCATCCTTCTGCACGGTCTTGCCCGGACGGAAACCTCGTTTGCGTTGATGGAAGCGGCGCTTGAGGCCGAAGGCTACCGCGTGGTGCGCCCTGGCTATCCCTCGACCGAAGCACCAGTGCAGACACTTGTGCGTCAGACCTTGCCCGATGCAGTCTCGGCCTGCGGTGCGGGCAAGGTTGACTTCGTGACCCATTCGATGGGCGGGATCCTGGTGCGGCAGTGGGTCTATGAAGTAGGGCCCGCGCGGGTTGGCCGCGTGGTCATGCTGGGGCCCCCAAACCAGGGTAGTGAAGTGGTGGATCAGCTGGGTGACCTGCCCACGTTCGACTGGATCAACGGGCCGGCCGGGATGCAGATGGGGACGGGTCAGGATTCGCTACCACGCGCGCTGCCCAAGGTGCCATTTGAGTTGGGCGTAATTG
This sequence comes from Sulfitobacter sp., assembly GCA_013002405.1. Taxonomy (GTDB): domain Bacteria; phylum Pseudomonadota; class Alphaproteobacteria; order Rhodobacterales; family Rhodobacteraceae; genus Sulfitobacter. The sequence goes on from JABDKA010000057.1 coordinate 5,737, forward strand.
CGGGGTCACAATCGCTGAACCCCTATTTCTCATCGCTGCTGCCAGGGGATGACGATGGCAAGGTCTCGGTTGCCTCGACCATGGTCGAGGGGATGAAGGACCATATCGTGCTGCCGGTGACCCATACCTTCATGATGAACAATCCTCGCGTGATCGCCCAGACGATGGAATTCCTGAACCGTGGCCGTTTTGACCGCTCCATGACCCTTTTGGATGGGATGCTGGATGCGGTCGGCTGCCCCGACGCGAATTGCCTGATCGGAAGCGAGGCGGAAGCCGGGCCTGAGAATGCCGACCGTTGATCTGATGGGTGCGCAGGTGCTTGGCCCGGACGGGTTGAGCCAGGAGCGGCTTTCCGTGAAGGAAGGACGCATCGCTAAGGACAGCGTTGGTCGTCCTGTGGATCTGTCCGGTTTCATGGTCCTTCCCGGGATCGTGGATATTCATGGCGACGGGTTTGAGCGGCATCTGGCGCAACGGCGCGGCGCGATGAAGCAGATGGACGAGGGGCTGGTGGCCTGTGAAGCGGAGCTTGCCGCCAACGGGATTACCACCGCGGTTCTCGCACAGTTCATCAGCTGGGAGGGCGGCATGCGCGGTCCTGATTTTGCGGGCCAGGTTTTTGCTGCCATTAGGGACGTGAACACCCACGTCATCACCGATCTGCGCGCGCAGCTGCGGTTTGAGACGCATCTGCTAGAGCATTATGACGCCCTGCCCGGACAGTTGCGGGACTGGGGCATTGATTACGTCGTTTTCAACGATCACCTGCCGCACGACAGGCTTGCGGCGGGCAAAACCCCGCGCCGCCTGATGGGACAGGCCCTGAAAGCGCGGCGGAGTCCGGAGAAGCATCACGCCTACATGCTGGAACTGCACGAACGCCGGGCGGAAGTCCCCGCCGCACTGGACCAGCTTTGCGCCACGCTGGGGGCACAAGGGGTGTCGATGGGAAGCCACGATGACACCTCAGCGGATGATCGTGCTACCTGGCGCGGGCGCGCCGCGCGCATCGCGGAATTCCCCGAAACGCTTGAAGCGGCGGAGGCGGCTTTCATGGGGGGTGACACCGTCGTTATGGGGGCGCCCAATGTCGTGCGGGGCGGGTCGCACAATGGCAACCTGTCGGCAATCGACCTCATCGCCATGGGCTACTGCCACGCCATCGCGTCAGACTATCACTACCCCTCGCCGCGCCGCGCGGCCCTGATGCTGGTCGAGACGGGTCTGTGCGATATGGCGCAGGCCTGGGGCCTGATCTCGGCCGGGCCCGCCGCGATTCTGGGGCTGGAGGACCGGGGCACCCTCGTGCCGGGCAAGCGGGCGGATCTGGTCATACTGCACCGGGAAACGGGCAGGGTGGCGGCGACTCTTGTCGAAGGGCGCGTGTCCTACATGGCAGGAGAGATTGCGGAGCGCTTCACGGGCTGAACCAGCGGGATGCTCAGCGGTAAGTTTTTCCGCCAAGATGAAGCAGGGATCAGCGCACAATGCGGTTGACGTGGCCCATCTTGCGACCCGGTTTGATGTCGCGCTTGCCGTAGAGGTGGAGCGCGGTGTCGACCTCTTTCGCGAGCTCAGGCAGGCGGTCCATGTCATCACCGATGAGGTTTTCCATGGTAACGTCCGCGTGGCGGCTGCCGTCGCCCAGGGGCCAGCCTACGATGGCGCGTATGTGCTGTTCGAACTGATCCACGGTACAGCCATTCTGGGTCCAGTGGCCCGAATTGTGAACGCGGGGGGCAATTTCGTTGACCACGAGGCCCTGGGGCGTCACGAAAAGCTCCACCCCCAGAACGCCGACGTAGTCGAGCGCATTCAGGATGCGCCCCGCCAGCAGGACGGCGTCCGTGCGCTGGGCAGCGGAGAGGCGGGCAGGCACCGTGGTGGTCCGCAGGATCCCCTCCCGGTGGACGTTTTCACCTGGATCGAAGCAGGCGACTTCACCCGAGGGACCGCGCGCCGCGATGACCGAAACCTCGTGGCTGAAGTCGATAAAGCCTTCCAGGATTGCGGGTGCGCCCTGCATGTCCTTGAGGGCCCCTTCGGCGTCATCGGGGGAGGTGAGGCGGGCCTGCCCCTTGCCGTCATAGCCGAAGCGGCGCGTCTTGAGGATCGCGGGCGTGCCGATATCGGTGAGAGCCCGGGCCAGGGCGTCGGCGTCCGACACATCGGCGTAGGGCGCCACGGCAAGGCCGAGATCGGAGAGGTACTCCTTCTCCGTCAGCCGGTCCTGAGAGATGCGCAGCGCCTCGCGGCCCGGCCGGATCGGCACCAACGCCTCGATCAGGTCGAGGGCGGCGGTGGGGACGTTCTCGAACTCGAAAGTGACGACATCGCAGCCTTCGGCGAAGGCGCGCAGGGCGGCCTCATCCTCGTAGGGTGCGGTGGTGACGGCATGGGCCACATCGCCCGCGGGCGGCTCGGTGCCTGGCTCATAGATATGGCAGCGGAACCCGAGGCGCGCAGCGGCGACCGACAGCATCCGGCCCAGTTGGCCGCCCCCCAGAATGCCGATCGTGCTGCCTGGGGCGAGGGGATCAGTCATCGCTGGGTTCCTGCGGTATGGAGGCGCTGAGGGCCGCGCGCCAGTCATCGAGACGGGCCGCAAGGGCCGCATCTTGCAGGGCAAGGATGCCTGCCGCCATGAGGGCCGCGTTGGCGGCTCCTGCGGCACCAATGGCCATGGTGGCAACCGGATAGCCGCGCGGCATCTGGAGGATGGAATAGAGCGAATCGACACCCGACAGGGCCCTTGTCTGGACCGGAACGCCGATCACGGGGATGCGCGTTTTTGAGGCCATCATCCCGGGCAGATGCGCCGCACCCCCCGCACCCGCGATGATCACCTGCAGGCCGCGGTCGGCCGCCGTCTTGCCATAGTCCCAAAGCCTGTCCGGCGTACGGTGGGCCGAAACGATGCGCTTTTCGTAGGCAACGCCCAGCTCATCGAGGAGGGCTGCCGCTTCACGCATGGTGGCCCAGTCGGACTGGGACCCCATGATGATGCCGACGGGGGGGGTGGTCATGCTGCGCGCCTTTGTCCTCGTGATCGGAGCGCGCACTATAGCCAAGGCGCGCGGGCCTGCAATGCGTCAGGCGATGATGTCGGGGGTCAGGCGGTCTTCGATCTGGGCGATGATGTCCTTGAGCCGCAGTTTACGCTTTTTGAGCCGCTGCAAGGTCAGTTGATCGGCAGTGTTTCTTTCGCTCATTGCGCGGATCGCCTCATCCAGATCGCGGTGTTCGCGGCGGAAAACCTCAAGCTCCACCCGCAATACCTCATCGGTTTTCATCGAAAGATCGGTGGGTACGGTCATGGGGGCCGGTCCTTAGCACACTATGTGAGGCGTAATATAAGCCTTCACCACAATTCCGCATAGCCCTTGCGGAGCCTAACTGCACACCCCATATTTGCTTCAAAGGGTTGCCATAAAGGGACCCGACCTGACTGTCGCTTTGATCGCAAGGACGTGTCGCATGACGAAACTGACGCTCGGCTCTTATCCCCATATGCTGGGGTTCGAACAGCTGGAACGGGTACTTGAACGCACCGCCAAGGGCGGCAATGACGGATACCCGCCTTTCAACATCGAACAGACCTCTGATTTCAGCTATCGCATCACGCTCGCCGTGGCAGGCTTTGCCGAAGATGACCTGTCGATCACCGTCGAGGACCGCCAACTGGTGATCCGCGGCCGCCAGAGCGAGGACACGGGCGACCGCGTCTTTCTGCACCGCGGGATCGCGGCACGGCAGTTCCAGCGCTCTTTCGTGCTGGCCGAAGGTGTCGACGTGGGTCAGGCGCAGATGGAGAACGGTCTGCTGCACGTGGACCTGACCCGCGCCCAGCCTGAGTCAGTGGTTCAGACGATCAAGATCAAGAAAGGATAAGACGATGACAGTGATAAACCCTCAAGACCAAGGTCAGGACCGCACCGTCTACGTCAAGGCGATTTCGGTTACAGATCTGCCGCGCGAGGTGCGCGCGCAAGCCGAGGGGCTGGAACAGCTCTATGCCGTGCATGACGCGACCGGCCAGCAGCTGGCACTGGTGGGGGACCGCAAGCTGGCCTTCCACCTGGCGCGTGAGCATGATTATGCGCCCGTGATGGTGCATTAAGCTGGCCTTTCAAAGCCTGCTTTGAGAGAAATAGATGGGTCGCAGCGGTGCTGCGGCCCTTTTGTTTTGGGGAGGGTCCGATGGAGTATGAATTCGACTGGGTAGATGCCTTTACGGATGTGCCTTTCGGCGGCAATGGCTGCGCAGTGGTGCACGGCGGGGCGGATGTGCCGGATGAGGTCTGTACTGCCTTCGTGCGTGAAACCTCGCTGGTGGAATGTACCTACACCGGACCTTCGGAGATCGCCGATATCCGGGTGAAATACTATCTCGCCAGCCGCGAAATTCCCTTCGCGGGGCACCCCACGCTCGCCACCGTCGTGGCCTTGCGCCATCGCGGCAAGATCAAGGATGGCACCTTGACGCTGGAAACCGGGGCGGGCCTTGTCCCAGTCGAGGTGTCGGGCAACAGGGTGAGCATGACGCAGATTGCCCCGGTCATCGGTGAGGTGGTGCCGCGGGAAATGGTCGCCGAAGTAGGGAGCATCGCGGCTGAGGAGATTATCCATCCGCCGCGCATCGTCTCAACGGGGCTGCCCTTCTGCATCACGGTGGTCCGCGACCGCGCTGTGCTGGAGCGCGTTCACCTCAACAGCAAGGCGCTGAATGGTTATTTCGCCCACATCGGCCTGACGGAAACCGATATGCTTGAGCCCTACTGGATCACCCTTGAAGGGGCGACGGCGGCGGGTGACACATACGCCCGCTTGCTTCTGGCCCCACCCAGTCCGGCGGAAGACCCCTTTACAGGGTCCGCTACCGGTGCCGCGGCTTCCTACCTCTGGTCCGAGGGACTGATCGAAGGGCCGACCTATGTGGCCGAGCAGGGGCACGGAATGGGCCGTCCCGGGCGGGCCGAGGTCGAGGTGCTGGGGCCGCGGGAGGCGATCAATGGGGTAAAGGTCAGCGGGCAGGGGGCTGTCGTGATGTCGGGAACGGTGTACCTGCCCTAGGTGTCGAAGCGCAGCCCCGGATTACGTCCGGGGCTGTAGCACTCGTCAGCCCGCGATCAGCCCCATATTTTCCAGCTTCAACAGCACCTGATGCGCGCAGTTATCGACCTCAACGTTTTCGGTCTCAAGCCGAAGCTCGGGGCTCTCGGGGACATCGTAAGGGTCCGAGATGCCCGTGAACTCCTTGATCTTGCCCTCCCGCGCCAGTTTGTAGAGGCCTTTGCGGTCACGTCTCTCACACTCTTCGATGGAAGTGGCGACGTGGACTTCAAGAAAGGCGCCGAACTCTTCGATCTCCTCGCGCACCGCGCGGCGGGTGGTGGCGTAGGGGGCGATGGGGGCACAGATGGCAATGCCGCCGTTCTTGGTGATTTCCGAGGCCACATAGCCGATGCGGCGGATGTTCAGATCGCGGTGTTCTTTGGAAAAGCCGAGCTCGGAACTGAGGTTCTTGCGCACGATGTCCCCGTCCAGAAGGGTTACGGGACGGCCGCCCATCTCCATCAGCTTGACCATCAGCGCGTTGGCGATTGTGCTTTTGCCGGACCCTGAGAAGCCGGTGAAGAAGACGGTGAAGCCCTGCTGCGACCGGGGCGGCCGGGTCCGGCGCAGTTCCTTGACCACTTCGGGAAAGGAGAACCATTCGGGGATCTCCAACCCCTCCTGCAGGCGGCGGCGCAGTTCGGTGCCCGAGATGTTGAGGATGGTAACGTTGTCCCGGTCCGCGATCTCGTCGCTCGGCTCATACTGGGCGCGCTCCTGGACGTAGACCATGTGTTTGAAGTCCACCATCTCGATGCCCATCTCTTCCTGGTGCTCGCGGAAGAGGTCCTGCGCATCGTAGGGGCCATAGAAATCCTCACCCGCGCTGTTCTTGCCCGGCCCGGCGTGATCGCGGCCTACGATGAAATGGGTGCAGCCGTGGTTCTTGCGGATCAGGCCGTGCCAGACTGCCTCGCGCGGGCCCGCCATGCGCATGGCAAGGTTCAGCAGGCTCATGTTGGTGGTGGCGGCGGGGTACTTGTCCAGCACCGCCTCATAACACCGCACGCGGGTGAAATGGTCTACATCGCCGGGCTTGGTCATGCCGACGACGGGGTGAATAAGCAGGTTGGCCTGGCTTTCCCGGGCGGCGCGGAAGGTCAGTTCCTGGTGCGCGCGGTGCAGGGGGTTGCGGGTCTGGAAGGCCACCACCTTGCGCCAGCCGACTTTGCGGAAATAGGCGCGCAGTTCGTTGGGCGTGTCGCGCCGGGCGCGAAAATCGTAGTGCACGGGCTGCTGGATACCGGTGACTGGCCCGCCAAGATATACCTTGCCCGCCTTATGATGCAGGTAGTTGACCGCCGGGTGCGCAAGATCGTCGGCGCCAAAGACCTTCTCTGCCTCGCGCGCCTTGTCAGGCGTCCAGCGGTCGGTGACGGTCATGGTGGCCAGGATCACGCCCTCCTGATCGCGCAGGGCGATGTCCTGCCCGATCTCAAGATTGGCGGCAAAGTCCTCGCTTACATCCAGTGTGATGGGCATGGGCCAGAGCGTCCCGTCGGCAAGGCGCATGGCCTCCACCACGCTGTTGTAATCCGCCTCAGCAAGAAAGCCCTTGAGCGGGTTGAACCCGCCGTTCATCAAAAGCTCCAGATCGCAGATTTGGCGGGGGGTCAGGTCATGGCTGCTCAGATCGCCGGCCTCAATCTTCATCTTCTGGGCGGAATCGTAGGAGACGTATAATTCCGGGATTGGTGCCAGGTTACTCAGCATGGTCATGTCGGCCTCTTATTCTCTGTCGGGACCCACGTCCCTTTTTCCGCGCGGTATGCCGCCGGACTGGGGCGCAAGTCCAGCCAGACTGTGCAAAAAATTCGGAAATTCGTTAACCGGCGCGGAAAGGGCACGGATTTTCGCAGTGCCACCGCTCAGGCGGACCCCCGGTCCAGTTGAGAGAGCTGCCGCGAGAGGTTGTTGGCCTTCAGGACAGCGAGTGTCGCCAGGGGCTCGCTGAGGCCCCGCAGCTCCAACGCGGTAAATTCATCGGCGGCCACATTCAGCCCTGCGGCAGCCAGCAGAGGGGCCGATATGAAAGCCTGGACCTTGTGTTCCTTGGTCACCCCTTCAAGGCGGGAAGCCGTGTTGACGGTATCGCCGATCAGGGTGCGCGGTGCCTGCCCGGCCGCGCCGATTTCCCCCAAAACGACATTGCCCAGATGGGCACCTATGCCGATGGCAACGGTCGGCTGGCCTTCGGCGGCGAGGGTTTCGTTGAAACTGTCGAGCGCCTGGGAAATCCCTTCCACCGCAGCGAGGGCCGCGCGGGCTGAGCTTTCGGGGCTGTTGGTCTCGAATACTGCCAGAAAACCGTCACCGAGGTACTTGTCGACCGTCCCTCCGTTTGCAGTGACGGCGGGCACGACAGCATCGAAGAAACGGTTCAGCAGGAAAACGACGTCGTAGGGCAGCTGCCCCGTTGTACGTGCCGTAAAGCCGCGCATGTCGAGGAATAGAACAGCCAGCTCCTTTTCCTGTCCCTGGCTGGCATGACCCCGGTCGCGACGGCCATCGGGGCGGAAAACGCGGAAGACGGTGGCCGGACTGTTGGGCCGGATCTGGCAGGCCAGCCGGGTGTTGGGGCCCGCATTGACCGCCGCAAGGGTGCGCGCCTCGGCCTCGCTTGGTGGATGCAGCAGGTCCGCACCGTCCTCAATTACAACGCGGCAGGTGGTGCAGCGCCCCCGCCCTCCGCAGAGGGAGGCATGGGGAACGTTGCGCACGCGTGACATCTCCAGCAGTGTCATGCCCTTGGGTGCTGTGATGCGCGGCCCGTTCACGTAAGATATCTGGACCGATCGGCGGCGGGCGATGATAAAGCGCACCACGAGGATCAGAATGACTAGTCCAAGGACGACGCCAAAAACCCAGAGCACCAGGTCGCTGAGCGCGATGAGGGCGAGGAAGGTCTCACGGTCGGGAAAGTTGAAGACTTCGATCATCATCTGGGCCTGATCTGCATCGGCAAAAGCGGCCTTGATCCGCCGTCCCGCCACGAGAAATCCTGCCAGCGCAAATGCGGGCACCAGGACGGCAAGGCTCACCAGAACCAGTTGCCAGCGCCGCCACCAGGCCTTGCCCCGCAGCCAGAAGTGCAGACCGATGCAGCCGTGAACCCAGACGATCAGCAAAAGCGCGCTTTGTTTCCAGCCGTCGGCGGTGCCCCAGATCAGCAGCATGATATAGGCCATCGCATCATTGACGTCGTAAAGTTCATAAGCGGCGCGGGTGTGAGTAATGTGGGCCAAGAGCAGGGCCGGGATGGTGATGCCCAGGATGACCTGCGCGGCCTCCCAACGTGGCATGCGCAGGGTCCGCCGTCCTGCCAGCCGGGCCAGCGCAAGGCTGATGTGCACCGTGAAGGCACCGTAGATGATCAGGGTACCGATCAGACTGCGTGTGAATAGCTTTCGCAGGTCCTGCGTGGCGTGCATCAGGTCATTGGAGAAAATGCCCAAGCCGATATTGAGGAAGTGCAGCAGCGCGTAGAGGAACAGGACAAGGCCACTGCCGATCCGCAAACGGGTTGCCCAACTGCCGCGCCACAGGTCTGTCATCAAGGCCCCCTCGTACCCGAGGCCGAGTTTGGGGGGCCTTCAAGGGTGCGTCAAGCCGCGGCTCAGGCCTCTTCCTTCACTTCCGCGCCATAGCCAAGCGGCAGGGAGGTGTCCTTGCCCTCTTCAACGCCGACTTCGGCCAGGAAGCGTTCCGCCTCCAGCGCCGCCTGGCATCCCATACCCGCCGAGGTAATGGCCTGACGGTACTGCCAATCGGTGATGTCGCCCGCCGCAAAGACGCCGGGGATGGAGGTCTGCGTCGAGTCGGGCTTGGTCACGACATAACCGCCCATGTGGGTCTCAAGCGTATCCTTGACCAGCTCATTGGCGGGCGCGTGGCCGATGGCGACGAAGACGCCCTTGCAGGGGATATCGGTAATCTCGCCGGTCTTGGTGTGCTTGACCTTGATGCCCTCCACACCCAGCGGATTATCGGTGCCGTAGACTTCTTCGAGCGTATGGAACCAGAGCGGTTCGATCTTGGGGTTTTTCATGAGCCGGTCGATCAGGATCTTTTCCGCGCGCAGCTCATCCCGGCGGTGGACCAGTGTGACCTTGGAGGCGAAGTTGGTCAGGAACAGCGCCTCTTCCACAGCCGTATTGCCACCGCCGATCACCACGATTTCCTGGCCGCGGTAGAAGAAGCCGTCACAGGTGGCGCAGGCGGAAACGCCGAAGCCCTTGAACTTCTCCTCGCTCTCCAGGCCCAGCCACTTGGCGCGGGCGCCGGTGGCGAGGATCACGGCGTCGGCCACGTAGGTGGTGCCGCTGTCGCCCTTGGCGTGGAACGGGCGGGAGGACAGATCAAGATCGGTGATGATGTCGCCGATGATCTCCGTGCCAACGGCCTTGGCGTGGGCCTCCATCCGGATCATCAGATCGGGGCCCTGAACCTCGGTATCGCCGGGCCAGTTTTCCACTTCGGTGGTGGTGGTCAGCTGGCCGCCGGGCTCGATTCCCTGCACCAGAATGGGTTCCAGCATAGCGCGGCTTGCGTAGACTGCTGCCGTGTAGCCCGCAGGGCCGGAGCCGATGATAAGAACCTTGGTCTTGCGTGTCTCGGCCATGTGGCGCTCCCCGTTTGAAACCTTGCCTGCCCCCGATATAGCCCTGCGTCCGCAGCACTTAAACCCCCTGTCGCCGCGCCTGAATGAAGGAGGCTCTCTCGGGCCGGTGGACATTGCTGGAAAGAATCTTGCGCTATCGCGAAACATTATTGCGCCCAGCCGGAGCGCTGCTATAAGAAACGCAAATTGAAGGGGACATTCATGGCAGGTTCAAGGCTTGATCCGATTGATCGGAAGATTCTGGCTGAGCTGCAAGCGGACGGACGCATGACCAACGTTGAACTGGCCAAGAGGGTCGGCATTTCTGCACCCCCCTGTCTGCGTCGTGTCCGCACGCTGGAAGAGCAGGGGTACATCAAAGGCTACCATGCGGATGTGGACGCCCGAGAGTTGGGGTTCGAGGTGCAGGTTTTTGCCATGGTCGGGCTGGCCAGTCAGGCCGAGACCGATTTAAGTGCCTTTGAAAACAAGTGCAGGGGCTGGCCGCTGGTCCGCGAATGTCACATGCTTAACGGCGAAGTGGATTTCATGCTCAAGTGCGTGGCACCGGACCTGTCCAGTTTTCAAAGTTTTCTGACGGGCGAATTGTTGACCACACCGAACGTGGAGAGTGTGAAAACAAGCCTGGTCATCCGGGGGGCCAAGGATGAGCCCGGTGTGCCCTTTGACGTGCTGGAAAAGCGGCTCCAAGTGGCACCCTGACGAAAAAGACCCCCGGCGGCGGGCCGGGGGGCACGTGGTCCCTATTTAAGAAGCTCTAGACAGCCTCGCGCGGCAACTCCTCCTCCGGCTCGGGCGCGCGCGGGTGGGCGAGTGGACCGAAGTCCGACGCATGGCCGATGCGCGGGAACATCGACAGGAACCGGTCGCGCATGGACTGTGATACGGACCGTATTGCCTGAGCGCCGGGATGAAAGGTCTCCATTTCCAGCCCGTTAACACGGATCGCAGCATGGCGGGTCAGACAGATGTGGAAAAGGCGCACGGGTGTTGGGGGCGTCACTTCGATCACGTTCACACCATCCACAAGATCGTGCACCGGCGTGAGCAGCCGGGTCTCACCGGCCTCGGCGCGCAGGTGGTGGGGGGTGTGCAGCACGCGGGCGCCCGGGCCCACGGTGATGAAGGAAGAAGGACGTCCTTCACCGAAGCTGTCAGTCATGATGCGAACCAGGGGCAGGCGGCGGCCCGTATCGGCAGGCACGAAGCTGCTGGAGCCAACCCAGACCAGCTGCGCCGGTTGACCCGTCGAGGTATTGATCATGTCACCGGGTTGCAGATCCTCTACGGCCACGTCGCCGTGGGCCGTCTGAATGACGGTGCCGCGCGCGAAGGCACTGAAGGCGGATTCGAACAGCGGCAGCGCGGGCGCGCGGTCCTGACCGATGTAAAGGCTGTCGTCGCTGCGCAGGGCAGCCACTTCGAAACTGCGGGTCGGCATCTGTGCCGCGGGTCTGGTCATGTTCGGTGCGGTCCTGGCAAAGCCGAAGCCGCTGTCGTCGGGCGTTGGTTTCAAATGGCGCGAGGCCGTGGCAGCATCCAGTGTCATGCGATCACCTTTCCTAAGGGTCACATCCGTGTCGGCCCCCACCGACAACAACGGAAATGGCGTGATGTCATTTCATGTTTGATTAGCCAAAATCGCCACGTCGGAGGGTGATTGTCAAAGATTCCAGGACATTAACCACGGGAAACCAGGCAATTTGGTGCCAATTCGCCTTTTTGTTTCCTTAATTTGTGTGTGCTTGCCACATTTCGGACAAGAAAAAGACCCCGCAGGCGAATCAACGCTTACGGGGTCTTTTGTTTTCCCAGGAGGAAAACGGCGGGCCCGAAGGCCCGGATCTGCTGCTAAAGGATCAGGCGGACTTGCGTTCGGCCGTCTGGGCGTTCCGCTTCGCGATGAAGGCGGCCCGGCGAGCGCCGCGAGCCCAAGGCATGACGGTCTCTTCTTTGGCGGCCGCTGCGATGACACCCTTGATGAAGCGCTTGTTCGTTTTCATGGCTCTGATCCTCTGTCTTACTCTCTTGCGGGCGTCTGCCCTTCGTTGAGAATGAATATGACCAAGCAATCGGGCCGGTTTTGGGCGTTAGAAAAGTTTTTCAGAAAAAATGAAACGTCTCTTTTGACATTTTGTGGCCAGGCTGCCCCAATCTTGAAAACCCCTTGTTTTGTTGGTGTTTCGCAAGGGTGCATCACCAATCATGCCAAATTGAGGGGGATTGTTTCCAATTCCTGGGCGCGCATTTGGGCAAATAGGGGGCAGCACTTGCCCCAATTGGGTCAAATTCAAAGCGTGATTGCCGCAATCAGCCGTCCGTAGTCGGCTTCCTTGGCGTGGGTGGCGCGCCGGTAGGAGAAAAAGCGCGCCTCATCGCTATAGGTACAGTGCCGCGTCCAGGTGGCCTCGCCCACGCCAGCCTGTCTCAGGCGGTAGAGGCCAAAACCGGGCAGGTCGAATTGCATGCGATCACCCTCGCCTTGCGCGAAAAAGCGGGCGTTCTCCGGATCCTCCGCAATAAAGTCCTCGAAAAACTCCGGCCCTACCTCGTAGGCGCGCTGGCTGATGCAGGGTCCGATGACCGCGTGGATGTTTCCCCGCTCGGCCCCGAGCGCAACCATCGCGTCGACCGTGGCATCCAGGATCCCGTCCAGTGCCCCGCGCCAACCGGCGTGGGCGGCACCAATGACCCCCGCCTCCGCATCGGCGAAAAGAACAGGCTGGCAATCAGCCGTCAGGATAGACAGGGCAAGCCCCGGACGGTCCGTCACCATTGCGTCGGCCCGGGGTTTTTCTTCCAGGGGGGCGGTCACATGGGCGACCTCTGCTGAATGCACCTGGTGTACGCCGACCAGATGATCGGGCGTGACACCCATCGCGTCAGCCACGCGTGCGCGGTTGATCTGGACAATTTCCCGCTGATCCGAGCTGCCTTGTCCGCAATTGAGCCCTGTAAAGACCCCCGAAGATGCGCCGCCCGCGCGGGTGAAGAACCCGTGGCGGACCGGCCCAAGCGTGTCAGAGGTCAGTATCTCTAGTGTCATGGCTCCAGTCCCGGCGGCGGGTGGCCGCCCGTTGGATAAAGTGCGATCACCTTGAACAGGTTTCCCATTTCGTCCGGGTGCGTCAACCGCCGATGCGCGGCAATGTGCTCATTCAGCGCATCCCCCTCAAGGCCGGCTGCCAATGCCTGTGCACGCGGGGTGAGTCCAAGCCGTTCCAGAAAGACCCCCTGCGGTGTGACCCGGCTGAAGTCGCAGGATTTGGCGGCCTGGGCCAGCGCTTCGAAATCGACGTGAGCGGTCAGATCCGCCTCACCCGGACCGGCAAGCGGGTCGACCTTTTCGTGCGCGCGAAGGGCTTGCAGGGTGTCACCCAGGGTGCGCCAATCACCGTAGTCAACAATCAGTGCTGCGCCCCCATCTCTTGCGATCTGATCGGCGATCTGCGCCACCAGCGGGGCTAGCGCACTGCTTGCCTCCACCAGATCGCCGTCGCGCGTGTCCCCCAGCCGGTCGGCCAGGGCCGGTTGCGGCTGCGCGGGGCCCAGGCCGAAGATCAGCTGGCCCTTTTTAACCCCCACGTGCCGCTCTCGCCAGCCGGTGCCCTCCCGCACGAACTGCCGGATCGGCAGGGCATCGAAGAATTCGTTGGCGATCAGGAAAAGCGGCTGTTTCGGAAGAGCGTCGAGATCATCGACGTGCGTCATCCGGTGGGCCGAAAGCGTCTCCTTCTGTCTGTCACGCAGGGCGGGGGAGGCCTCGACCAGAAAGATCTGCGCGGCCTCCACGAAGCCCGGCACCCGCGCCGCGGCCCGCAGGGCATCGGCCATGAGCGTCCCGCGGCCCGGCCCGAGTTCTGCCAGTGAGAAGGGATTGGGTGCCCCTTGATCAAACCAGGTCTGGGCCAGCGACAGCCCCACCAGTTCCCCGAACATCTGGCTGATCTCGGGCGCGGTGGTGAAATCTCCAGCTGTCCCGAAGGGATCGCGCGTTGTATAATAGCCCTTCGTCGGGTGCAGCAGGCAGGTCGTCATGTAATCGTCCAGCCGCATTGGCCCCTCGGCCTGTATCCGCGCGATGATGTCATCCCTCAGGCTCATGCCGCCCGCCCGCTCCTCAGGATAAGCATGAGCCCGACAAGGATCATCGGCAGGCTGAGGATTTGCCCCATCGTCAGACCCGTTCCTCCGATCTGCCAGGCAAGGCCGAGCGGATTGTCAGCCGTAACGAACTGGGCATCGGGCTGGCGGACGAACTCCACCGCGAAGCGCGCGAGACCGTAACCCGCAAGGAAGGTCCCGCAGAGCAGACCGGGCCGACGGAAGGCACCCCGCTGCCAGGCCAGCCAGATCAGGACCGCTCCGAGGATCAGCCCTTCCAGCAGCGCCTCGTACAGCTGGGAAGGGTGGCGCGCGCAGGCACCCACGACCTGCGGACAGAATTGTGCGGCATCGCCGGGAAAGACCACGCCCCAGGGCAGATCGGTCGGGCGGCCCCAAAGCTCTGCGTTGATGAAGTTGGCCAGTCGGCCCAGCAGCAGGCCGGGCGGTATGCCCAGCACGATCAGGTCCGCGGCGCGCAGGCGCGCGATGGCGTGGCGACCGGTATAGATGAAGGCCGCGATGAAGACCCCCAGCGCCCCGCCGTGAAAGGACATGCCACCCTGCCAGATCTGCAGGATCAGCGCCGGGTTCGATATATAATAGCCAGGCTGATAGAAAAGGACGTAGCCCAGCCTGCCCCCCAAAATGACGCCAAGGATGACCCAAAAGAGCAGATCCTCGATCTGCTCCGCCGTCATCAAGGGCCGCTCGCCGGGCCAGAGCCGTCGGGTACGTACCGCGCGCACGACCAGACGCCAGCCCAGCACAATGCCCACGATATAGGCCAACGCGTACCAGCGCAGCGCCAATTCGAAGCCGAAGACGGTGATGGAGAAAATCTCGGGATCAATGTCGGGAAAAGGAAGCGCGCCGGTCATGCGCCGATTGAGCGCGCCTCGCGCGGGAAGTCAACCTTGCCCAGGCAGCCCTCTGACACCATATAGAGGCAAACAGCGAAAGCCCGGAGGCCACCGATGCAAACCCGAAACAAATTTCTCGACGATGTATCCCAGATGATGACCAACGCGATGGGCGTTGCGCAGGGAGCCAAGCAGGAGGCGGAAACCGCGATGAAGGGCATGCTGGACCGCTGGCTGGCCGATCGCGACTTTGTCACGCGCGAAGAATTCGACGCCGTCCGCGCCATGGCCCAGAAAGCCCGCGAAGAAAACGAGGCGCTTAAGGCCCGGCTCGACGCGATGGAAGCAAAGAAAAAGAAGGGCTGATCCGGCCCCTCTTTGGCATCCCGAAGAGGGCGAACTGACCCAATCATTAAAACGGCCGGGCCCCGATCCGGCCTCCTGTGTCGAAGTTGATGGCCCGATCTTCGGTGCCGCCGCGAAATATGCTGCAATTCTGTCTGGGTCCCACCAGATATTGCAGTTATCCACTCCTAATTGTGTTTATTCCCAAGAAAAGGGTTGCCAGATGCCCCTCTTGGGCGGCACCATATCTTGTAGAGGCGGGGGGAACGCCCACGCCTTGTTGTGGAGGCATCCAGCCATGGTATTGCAGGCGGTACCGCGGCTGGACCCAATAAAAGAGGTGGCGAAATGGCCCTGTCCGAGCAGTACCTTGAAGAAGACATTCATCCCATTGATATCGTTGAAAATCTGGCGGCCTACCATGAGTGGGATTTTGACCGGATCTCAGACGAGCAGATCGCGATGGCCGTGGAAGGGCAGTGGCGTACCTACTCACTGACACTGGCCTGGTCGGCTTTCGATGAGACGCTCCGGCTCATTTGCACCTTCGAGATGGAGCCGCCCGAGGAGAAACTGAGCGGACTTTACGAGCTTTTGAACCTCGTCAACGATCAGTGTTGGGCAGGGTCCTATACCTACTGGGCCGAGCAGAAGCTGATGGTTTATCGCTACGGTTTGATCCTTGCCGGGGGCCATCAGGCCAGTGCCGAACAGATCGACACAATGATCGGCACCGCCGTCCTGTCGGCTGAACGGTACTATCCCGC
The DNA here is from genome assembly GCA_013002405.1 of Sulfitobacter sp. Lineage (GTDB taxonomy): Bacteria > Pseudomonadota > Alphaproteobacteria > Rhodobacterales > Rhodobacteraceae > Sulfitobacter. Next base: position 21,555 of record JABDKA010000057.1, read on the forward strand.
GCTGCAGCTTCTGGTCTGGGGTGATACAACTCCCGAACAGGCGCTTCAGGTCGCCATTGCGGAGGCCTACGGCCGCGCGTAACTTGCCCCCGATAAAAGGGGGTCCGTTCGATGAAAGACAGTGCAATCGCACGCGATGGCTTGGTGCTGCTGGGCTGCGGCAAGATGGGCTCGGCGATGCTGGCAGGCTGGCTGGCGCGGGGGCTGCCGCCCGCTTCCGTCTGGGTGGTAGACCCCTTCCCCAGCGATTGGCTCAAAGATCAGGGCGTGCACCTGAACGTTGATCTGCCAAAGACCCCCGCCGTCGTGTTGGTCGCGGTCAAACCCCAGATGATGGTCGAGGTTCTTCCCAGCCTCAGGGCCATGGGCAACGGCAACACGCTTTTTGTCAGCGTCGCGGCGGGTACCACCATCGATTTTTTTGAGCAGACCCTCGGTGCCAAGACCCCCATCGTGCGCGCCATGCCGAACACCCCAGCCGCCATCTCTCGCGGGATCACGGCGATTGCGGGGAACGACTCGGCGGGGGATATCGGCCTGGTGGCGGCCGAAACGCTTTTGTCGGCCGTTGGTGAGGTGGTTCGGCTTGACAGTGAAGACCAGATCGACGCGGTTACGGGCGTCAGCGGATCTGGTCCGGCATATGTCTTTCACATGATCGAGACCCTGGCCGCGGGCGGTGTGGCCCAGGGCCTTTCGCCGGAGCTGGCGATGCGGCTGGCCAAGGCCACTGTCGCGGGGGCCGGGGCCCTGGCAATGGAGGCCAAGGAGAGCCCCGAACAGCTACGGATCAACGTCACTAGCCCAAACGGCACCACACAGGCCGCGCTGGAAGTTTTGATGAACGCAGATCACGGCTTTCCCGCCCTGCTGCCCCGCGCCGTGAAGGCGGCCACGGACCGGTCGAAGGAGCTTGCCCGTGGCTGAGATCACCTTTGATGACTTCCTCGCCGTTGATATCCGCGCGGGCACTGTGATCCGGGCCGAACCCTTTCCCGAGGCGCGCAAACCCGCGATCAAGCTCTGGATCGACTTCGGGCCAGAGATCGGGGAGCGCAAAACCTCCGCTCAGATCACCGATCATTACGATCCCGACGGGCTGTTAGGCCGAAAGGTCATGGCCGTCGTCAACTTTCCGCCCCGCCAGATCGGCCCCTTCATGTCGGAGGTGCTTGTGCTGGGAGTTGCAGACGCGCAGGGGGCGACCGTACTGTTGGCCCCCGATCACGAGGTCCCGAATGGAGGGCGGATGCATTGACCAAGATCCTGATCACAAGGCCGCTGCCGGACGATGTTATCGCTGCGCTGGGGGGATTGGACTTGACCGTCCGCGCCAAGACCGGGCCGCTCGATGCGGACGAACTGCGCGCGGCCCTTCGCGACTTCGATGGAGTCCTGCCGACGCTGGGTGACGCCTTTTTGGCCGAGGTGTTTGCCGATGTACCCGATCCGCGCTGCCGGATCCTGGCCAACTTCGGGGTGGGCTATAACCACATCGACGCGGCGGCGGCTGGGGCTGCCGGGATCACCGTCACCAACACCCCCGGTGCGGTCACCGACGCCACCGCCGACATTGGCATGACCCTCATGCTCATGAGCGCCCGGCGGGCCGCGGAAGGGGAAAGGCTGGTCCGGAGCGGGGCCTGGGAAGGCTGGCATCCGACCCAGATGCTGGGGCTGCATCTGACCGGCAAGACCGTCGGTATCGTGGGAATGGGGCGCATCGGCCAGGCCATCGCGCGGCGCTGCCACTACGGCTTCGGCATGGCCGTCAAATACTGGAACCGGTCCGAGAAGACCCTCGCATTCCCGGCAGAACGGATGGAGCGGCTGACCGAACTTGCCGCATCGGTCGACGTTCTGGTCGCCGCCGTACCCGGCAGTCCGGAAACGCATCACCTGATCGACGCGGAGGTCATCGCCGCCATGCAGGGCCATGCGCATCTCGTGAACATTTCACGCGGTGACGTGCTGGAGGAAGCGGCCCTGATCGCTGCACTTCAGGAGGGGCGCATCGGCGGGGCGGGTCTTGATGTCTACGAGTTCGAGCCGAAAGTGCCCGAGGCCCTGCGCGCCCTCGACAATGTTACGCTGCTGCCTCACCTGGGCACATCCGCGCTTGAGATCCGGATCGAGATGGGGCTGATGGCGGTCGAGAATTTGCGCGCCTTCTTTGACGGGAAAACGCCCCCAAACAAGGTCTGAACAGCACAGACCCAAAGAGGTGCCCCCCACTCTTCACTGCTCTTAAAGGTAGAGTCCGGAGGAGTCGCGGGGTGGGCCCCGGTCTAGCTCTCAGTCCGCCGGACGGTCCCCGACCGCCTCGCGCCAGTGACGTCGGCAGAGGGAGACGTAGGTCTCATTTCCGCCGATCTGTACCTGTGCACCGTCCCGCAGGACCTGACCCTCGGCGTTCGTCCGCACCACCATGGTTGCCTTTTTCCCGCAATGGCAGATGGTGCGCACCTCCCGCATCTCATCGGAAAGGGCCAGAAGGGTGGCGGAGCCGGGAAAAAGCTCTCCCCGGAAGTCCACCCGCAACCCGAAGCACATGACCGGTACACGCAGATCATCGACCGCGCGGGCCAGCTGCCAGACCTGATCTGCCTCAAGAAATTGCGCCTCATCCACAAAGACACAGGCGCAGGGCCCTGCTTCAAATCGGCGCTGCAGCTTGGCAAATAGGTCCTCACCGGGCCCGAAGGTATCCGCCCTTTCGGTGATCCCGATGCGCGAAGCGATGCGTCCGTCACCCGAGCGGTTGTCGAACTGCGCAGTCAGCAGAAAGACCGACATGCCCCTTTCGACATAGTTGTGTGCCGCCTGCAGCAGCACCGTCGATTTGCCGGCATTCATGGTGGAATAGTGGAAATAGAGCTTGGCCATGCGCCCTCTGTTAATCCAAGCGCGCGGGGCCGATCAAGGCCGTAAAGGCCGCGGAGGCATGTGGGTTCGCCCGGTCCAGCGCTCTGAGGCGCGGGGGTCGCTGCCCCTCCGGTCCCCGACGAACCCCCTGGCCCGGCCCGGTAGGTTCAAGACAGGTGCACGGGCCACGCATCCCCTTGCGGAAATGCCATTAAAACATGACACTGGGTGGCTTTACGGGTAATGGGAAAGTCGCAATCATCTTCCCCACCCCCGGTCAGGGGAACGAAAGAGCGAGGGTTCTATGGCAGGCATTGGCGGCTATCTGAAGAAACACACCGAGGCCTTGGTGAAAGCCGTGGGCATTGAGCCCGCGTGCAACGTGACGGGCAAGTCCAAGGCCACGCTGGGCCGCTACTATTCCGACAATGACGAACACCGTGACCGGTTTATGCCCATCGACACGGTTGCCCTGCTGGAAGAGGCGGCGGGCTACCCACATGTGACAGCCGCCCTGGCCGAACTGCGCGGCGTGACGCTCACCTTCGAGGATCGTCGCAGCAACGTTGAGCGCAAAAGCACCGTCAATTCCGACGTTATTGCCCTCAGCCAGCGCTTCGCGCTTCTGATGAGCGAATACCACCAGTCTATCGAGGATGGGACGATCACGGTCAATGAGGCCAAGCGCATGTTGCGCGAAACGACCCTGCTGCAGCAGGTCCTGGTGGATATGAAGCTCAATCTCGAGGAAGAGAGTGTCTGACGATCTGCCCGCCCTGGTAGTCGAGGCGCTGCCCGCGATCGAGTCTGGCCTTCTGCGCGGTCCGCAGGATTCTGGCCACCCGCCCCGCATTCTGCTTCTCTACGGCTCGCTGCGTCCGCAGTCCTATTCCCGCCGGGCGGCGGAGGAAGCGGCGCGCATCCTGCGGCATCTGGGTTGCGAGACCCGCTTTTTCGACCCCACCGGGCTGCCCCTTCCGGACGGGGCTGAACCCGATCATCCCAAGGTGGTCGAACTGCGCGATCTGGCCGTCTGGTCAGAGGGGATGGTCTGGTCCAGTCCCGAAAGGCACGGTGCAATGACCGCGATCATGAAGGCGCAGGTTGACTGGTTGCCCCTGTCCCTGAAGGGTGGCATCCGGCCCACCCAGGGCAAGACCCTGGCGGTCATGCAGGTCTCGGGCGGCTCGCAATCCTTCAACGCGGTGAACCAGATGCGCATCCTCGGCCGCTGGATGCGAATGGTCACGATACCCAATCAATCCAGCATCCCCAAGGCCTGGTTGGAGTTCGACAGCACGGGCCGCTTGCCCGCAGGGCCTTTCTACGCCCGCGTGGTGGATGTGATGGAAGAACTGGTGAAATTCACCTGGATGGTGCGCGGTCGGTCCGACTACCTCGTCGATCGTTACTCAGAAAGGGTGGAGAGCGTTGAGGAGGTGCACAATAGGGTGTCAAAGAAGACCTCCTAGATCGGCCCCTTTATCGAAGGCAGTCCCGCAGATGATCCGGAACCTCGTCCGGTCAAGCGTGTTTTTCGACGATCACCGATCCAACCGAGTAGCCCGCGCCGAAGGAACAGATCAGCCCCTTGTCGCCGTCCTTCATGTCATCGGAGTACTTCGAGAAGGCGATGATCGACCCCGCCGATGAAGTGTTTGCATAGTCCTGCAGGATATTGGGCTGCTCGCCCATTTCGGGGGGTCGGCCCAGCACTTTGCGCCCGATGAAGTCGTTCATCGACTTGTTGGCCTGGTGCAGCCAAAGCCGCTTGAGGTCCGCGGCTTCGACGCCTGCGTCGGCCAGATGGTTGGCGATATGTTCCGACACCATCGGCACAACCTCTTTGAAGACCTTGCGGCCATTCTGCATGAACTGCATGTCGCGGCGGTCCTTCAGCCCATCGGGGCGGGAGCGGCGCAGGAAGCCGTTGTTATTGCGGATGTTGTTGGAAAACTCGGTGGCACAGCGGGTCGACTTGACCTCGAAATATTCGCCTCTGGCGTCTTCACTGCGTTCGATGAAGGTCGCCGTTGCCACGTCGCCGAAGATGAAATGGCAATCTCTGTCGCGCCATTCCAGATGGGCCGAGCAGATCTCGGGGTTTACGACAAGGGCCGAGCGGATGGAGCCCGAGCGCACCATGTCTGCCGCCGCCTGAATGCCGAAGGTGGCCGAGGAGCAGGCGACGTTCATGTCGAAAGCAAAGCCATCCACGCCCAAAAGCTGCTGAATTTCGATGGCGACCGCCGGATAGGCCCTCTCCAGGTTGGAGGCCGCGCAGATGACCGCGCCGACGTCCTCGGGTCCCTTGCCTGCCTGGGCAAGCGCCTTTTTCGCCGCATCAAGCGCCATCTCTGCCATCAGGCTCGGCTCCTCGTCCGACCGTTGGCGCAGCAGCGGGTGCATGACCTTGGGGTCCAGCACCCCGCTTTTGTCGATGACATAGCGCTGTTCAATGCCGGAAGCTTTGAAAATGAATTCCTCTGAGGAATACTCCTTGGCAGGCAGATCCCCCGCCGCGATCTCGTCTGCGTGCTCGGCATTGTATAGGTCGACGTAGGCATTGAAGGCCTCGACCAGTTCGGCATTGGTAATGACCTGGTCAGGGGTGAAAACGCCGGTGCCGGTGATCGCGGGTGTATACATCGTGGTTCCTTCAGCTTTCACATGGCTGTTAGGTTGAGTATTAAACGAACTTCTGGCGGCTCGCCATGGCAACCTGCGGGCAGGGGGGGCGAAAGCGGTTCGGATGGCTTGTCATCGGTTGCCAAGGCGGCTAGCCCGAGGGCATGAAGCCTTTTCTGATCCTTCAGTTGCGCCCCGAAAGCGATGCCTCCGATGACGAATACCGCGCCATCCTGGACAAGTGCGGCCTGACGCCGGACCAGACCCGGCGGATCCGGGTGGATCAGGAGGATATCCCCGCCGATCTGGATGTCAGCGATTATGCGGGCGTGATCGTCGGCGGCGGACCCGGTTGCGTCAGCGACGCCCCCGACCAGAAGTCCGCGCAAGAAGCGCGGATCGAGGCACAGATCATGGCGCTGATGCCCCAGATCACGGGCCGCGACCATCCCTTCATGGGCTGCTGCTATGGTCTGGGCATCCTGGCGCATCATCTGGGCGCGGAGGTGAGCAAGGCCCGCTTCGGCGAACCGGTGGGGGCGACCCTTTGTTCCCAGACCAAGGCGGCGGCGCGTGATCCCTTGCTTGAAGGGCTGGATAACACATTCGAGATCTTCGTCGGTCACAAGGAAGCTGTGCAGGAAGTGCCGGAAGGCACGGTGCATCTGCTGCAGGGTCAGACCTGCCCGGTGCAGATGATCCGCTTTGGTCAGAACGTCTATGCTACCCAGTTCCACCCCGAGGCGGACGCGCACGATTTCGAAAGGCGCATCCGCATCTACCGCAACCACGGCTACTTCCCGCCCGAGGATGCGGATCGGTTGATCGAGGCCTGCCACCGGGCCGAGGTCACTGTCCCCGGAGAGATCCTGCGCCGGTTCGCGCGGCGGTATGGAAGCGGAGCCTGAACAGCCGATCAACCTGTCCGGGGCCTGCGACGATTATTGCAAAGGGAATTAGAGATGGTCGGTTGACCTTCCCCTTACCGGAACCCCTAAATTGGTGCGAACGGAAGAGAAAGAGGATCATTGTCATGTCTCAGTCTGGTTATTCACGACGGACCTTCTTGGGCGGTCTTGCGACGCTTGCCGCGCTGCCTGGTAGCCTATCTGCGCAGAGCGGACCGGCGATCCATGTGCTCAAGGATCCCAACTGCGGCTGTTGCGGGGCCTGGATCGGTATCCTGCAAAAGGAAGGGTTCGGGGTGACGACTGAGCCTTCCGCCGGTGTGGCGCTGATCCGCGAAAAGATGGCGCGCGGGGTGCCTCAGACCATGGCTTCCTGCCACACGGCAGATGTGGAGGGATACGTGATCGAGGGCCATGTGCCTGCAGCAGACATCCGGCGGTTGCTGTCGGAACGGCCCGATGCGGTGGGGCTCGCCGTGCCGGGGATGCCCTATGGATCGCCTGGTATGGGACCGGAGGACCGGCGAGAGGCTTACGATGTGCACCTCATCCGGCGCGACGGCACGACGGAAGTCTTCACCGCCTACGCAGCGGCGGAATGAGGTTCGGGATGAGGAGGACGTTTATTGCAACGGTGTCCGTGCTGCTTTGCGCGGGCACCCTGGCGTTGGCTCACACGGGCGTGAAGAACAAGACCGTCATGAAGCGCATGGAGGCGATGAAATCCATCGGGGAAAGCACCAAGGTGCTGGGTCAGATGGCCAAGGGCGAGCGTGCCTTTGACCGCGAGGCCGCCCGCGCGGCTGCGGCGGATATCGCAAGGCACGCGGAACGGACACCGGCGCTTTTCGAGGAGGAAGAGCGTGATCAGAAGGATGAGGCAAGGGCAGTGATCTGGACGGAATTCCCAGATTTCGTCGCCAAGTCGGAGAGGCTGGAAAAGGTGGCGCTTCAGCTTGCAAACGGGTTGGAGAGCAAGGACGACCTGCGTGCCGGGCTTGGCCGGATCGGGGCCACCTGCAAGTCCTGTCACGAACGTTACCGGAAATAGCCACAGGGAGGCGGCCATGGATCTTGGCCTGGAAGGCAAGCGGGTACTGGTGACCGGCGGCTCACGCGGCATCGGGTTTGAGACGGCGCTGGCCTTTGCCCGTGAAGGGGCCCTGCCTATTCTTGCCTCACGCGATGCGACAGCACTTGAGTCCGCAGCGGCGCGGATCGCGGAAGAGACGGGCATCACCGCCACGGTCTTTGCTGGTGACCTTTCACAGGACGGGCCGCGCCAGGACCTGGCCAACGCCCATTCAACAGCCGATATCCTGGTGAACAACGCCGGCGCTATCCCAGGTGGCGGGCTGGCCGATATCTCCATGGACCGCTGGCAGGAGGCGTGGGCCCTCAAGGTCTTCGGCTACATCCACCTCTGCCAGCTCTACGCGGCCCGGATGAAGCAGCGCGGCGCGGGCGTGATCGTCAACATCATCGGCATGGGCGGGCGCGCGGTGCGGCCCGACTATATCTGCGGGGCGGCGGGGAACGCGGCGTTGATCGGGTTCACCAATGCGCTGGGGGCGGAGACGCCCGCCTACGGGGTCCGGGTCTTCGGCATCAACCCCTCGCCCACCCTGACGGACCGGGTGGTGGGCCTTTACAAATCCCGCGCCGCTTCGAAGTTCGGGGATGAGAGCCGCTGGCAGGAACTGCTGGACGAAAGCACCATGCCTTTCGGACGGCTCAAGCGGCCTGCTGAGGTCGGCGCACTGGCCGCCATGCTTTGCGCGCCGCAGGTGCAGTACCTGTCGGGTACGGTGATTGACATGGATGGCGGGGGGCAGTGGGGGTAGGCTGTTTCGGCTGACCCTGTATGCTGAGAGCGTCATGACCCTTTTCGAAGACTTCACCGATGCCCCCGAAACACGCTGGGACTACGTCGCGGACGGGGTCATGGGCGGTGTGTCTGAGGGGCAGGCGGAATTCGTCACGGATGGGGACGGCACCGCAGTGCGGCTGACGGGCCTGGTGAGCACCGAGAACAACGGCGGATTCATCCAGGTGCGCCGCCGGTTCGAGGGCGGGTTCCCCGTCGCGGCCAAGGGTCTGATCCTGTCGGTCAAGGGCAACGGAGAGCCCTACTTCGTCTTCCTGCGCACCAAGGGACAGAAGCGGGTCTTCCATTCCTACCGGTTCGAGTTCGAAACGACCTCCGACTGGGAGGAGGTACGCATGGACTTTGCGGACTTCTATCCCTCGCATGAGGAGATGCCCCTAAATTTCGCGCCGGAAGATGTGACCGGGATTGGGATTGTGGCCTACGGTCGTGCGTTCGAGGCGGATGTGATGGTGCGGCGGGTGGAGGTTTACTAGCTGCCCGCGTGCGGCACGATGGACTGTCCGGCCTTTGGTTGGTGAGGCATCGACGTTCCGCCCGTGAATTGCACAATTAATCAACCTGCAAGTACCCTAGGCGGGGCCCGAACCGCCCTTTACCCCTGTAGCGCCTTTACCCCAATCTCGTTCTCCGCCTGCGCCTTGATGGCAAGGGCTGCGGCGTAGGAGCCTGCGGCGGTCGTGTAGTAGGGGATCTTGTCGTAGAGCGCGATGGAGCGGATGGACTTGCTGTCTTCCACGGCCTGGGCCCCTTCGGTGGTGTTCATCACCAGGTGCACATCGCCGTTCTTCATCATGTCGGTCACGTCGGGGCGGCCCTCGTAGACCTTGTTGACCGTGTCCGCGGCGATGCCGTTCTCATTGAGCCAGGAGGCGGTGCCACGGGTCGCGACGAGGGTGAATCCCTGCGCCGTGAGGATGCGGGCGGCGGCCAGCATCTCGTCGGTCTTGTCCATGTCCTTGATCGAGAAAAAGGCGCATCCCGACGTGGGCAGGATTGTCCCCGCCCCCATCTGGGCCTTGAGAAAGGCGCGGGGGAAGTCGCGGTCCCAGCCCATGACTTCGCCGGTCGAGCGCATCTCGGGCCCGAGCAGGGTGTCAACGCCGGGGAAGCGGGCGAAGGGCATGACAGCCTCCTTGACGGAGAACCAGGGCATGTTGGGATCGGCCAGTGTCATCGGATCGCCCAGGGGCAGCACATCGGCGTATGAGGTCTGCTCGGGGTAGGGCGCGCGCATGGGGAAGGCCGACAGCTTTTCGCCCGCCATGATCCGCGCGGCGATGGAGGCGATGGCGCTGTCGGTTGCCTTGGCCACGAAGGGCACGGTGCGGGAGGCGCGGGGGTTCACCTCGATCAGGTAGACCTCACCCTCCTTGACGGCGAACTGGATGTTCATCAGCCCCACCACGTTGAGCGCGCGGGCCAGCGCGTGGGTCTGTCGGGTGACCTCTTCAATGATGCTTTGATCAAGGGAATAGGGGGGCAGGGAACAGGCACTGTCGCCGGAATGAACGCCCGCCTCCTCGATGTGCTGCATGATGCCCGCAACGTGCACCTCGGTCCCGTCGGACAGGGCGTCGACGTCCAGTTCCACCGCACCGGAGAGGTAGCTGTCCAGGAGGACGGGGCTGTCCCCCGAGACCACAACGGCGGAGCTGATGTAGCGTTCGAGGCTGGCCATGTCGCGGACGATTTCCATGGCCCGGCCACCCAGCACGTAGGAGGGTCGGATAACGAGCGGGAAGCCGATCTCCTCGGCGATGTCCAACGCCTCCTGGTCGGTCGAAGCGATCCCGTTCTTGGGTTGTTTCAGGCCGAGCTTCTGGACCAGTTGCTGGAACCGCTCGCGGTCCTCGGCCAGGTCGATGGCATCAGGCGTTGTGCCAAGGATCGGAATGCCCGCTTCATTCAGCGCATCGGCCAGCTTCAGCGGCGTCTGGCCCCCGAACTGGACGATCACACCATGGAGCGTGCCGCGCTCCTGCTCCACCCGCAGTATCTCCATCACGTGCTCAAAGGTAAGCGGCTCGAAATAGAGGCGGTCGGAGGTGTCGTAGTCGGTCGAGACGGTCTCGGGGTTGCAGTTGACCATAATCGTCTCATAGCCCGCGTCCGTCAGGGCGTAGCAGGCATGACAGCAGCAATAGTCGAACTCGATTCCCTGGCCGATGCGGTTGGGGCCGCCGCCCAGGATGACGACCTTCTTGCGGTCGGAGGTCCGCGCCTCGCACTCCACTTCGCCCATCATGGGGGCCTCGTAGGTGGAGTACATGTAGGGGGTCTGCGCCTCGAATTCGGCGGCGCAGGTGTCGATGCGCTTGAAGACGGCCGTTACGCCGAGGTTGAGGCGCGCGCGGCGCACGTTGTCCTCGTCCCGGCCCGTGAGGGTCGCAAGGCGGGCGTCGGTAAAGCCCATCATCTTGAGGTGCCGCATCCCCTCTTCGGTCATGGGCAAGCCGTCGCGGCGTACCTCTTCCTCGGTCTCGACAATCTCGCGAATACGGTCGAGGAACCAGGGATCGAACATGGTCACCCCGTGGATCTCATCGTTTGACATGCCATGGCGCATTGCCTCGGCGATGGTGCGCAGTCGGTCGGGCGTCTGCTTGCTGATGGCGGCGATCAGGGCGGCCTTGTTCTGGGGCGCGTCCGACGGCACGTCGGCAGAAAAGCCGCTTATCTCGATCTCATCAAATCCGGTGAGGCCCGATTCCATGGAAGCGAGCGCCTTTTGCATCGATTCGTGGATCGTACGGCCGATTGACATGGCCTCGCCCACGGACTTCATCGCGGTGGTCAGGTTCGGCTCAGCCCCGGGGAATTTCTCAAAGGCGAACTTGGGGATCTTTGTCACGACGTAGTCGATGGTCGGCTCGAAAGAGGCAGGTGTAACCCCGGTGATGTCGTTGTCCAACTCATCCAGCGTAAAGCCCACGGCCAGCTTGGCCGCGATCTTGGCGATGGGGAAACCTGTCGCCTTAGAGGCTAGTGCGGAGGAGCGGGAGACGCGTGGGTTCATCTCGATCACCACCATGCGGCCATCGTCGGGGTTCACCGCCCACTGGACGTTGGAGCCGCCCGTTTCCACCCCGATCTCGCGCAGGACCGCGATGGAGTGGTTGCGCATGATCTGGTATTCCTTGTCCGTCAACGTCAGCGCAGGGGCAACGGTGATGCTGTCGCCGGTGTGGACACCCATCGGGTCCACATTCTCGATGGAACAGACGATGATGGCATTGTCGGCCGTGTCGCGGACCACTTCCATCTCGAACTCTTTCCAGCCCAGTAGGCTTTCGTCGATCAGGATCTGGCCCATGGGAGAGGCGTCCATGCCGCTCCGGCAGATAGCCTCGTAGTCATCGCGGTTGTAGGCCACGCCGCCGCCGGTGCCGCCCATGGTAAAGGCGGGGCGGATGATCGCGGGAAGGCCCACTTCTTCCAGCGCCTCAAGGGCCAGCGCGACACCGGCGGCGACATCTTTCTTGCCGTTCTTGATCGGTGCAGTGCAGATGGTGGCCTTCGGGTTCTCGATGCCCAGACGGTCCATCGCTTCGCGGAAAAGCTTGCGGTCCTCGGCCATCTCGATGGCCTCGCGCTTTGCGCCGATCATTTCGACGCCGAACTTGTCCAGAACGCCCATCTCTTCCAGCGCGAGGGAGGTGTTCAGCCCGGTCTGCCCGCCCATCGTCGGCAGGAGCGCGTCAGGCCTTTCCTTTTCGATGATCTTGGCGACAATTTCGGGCGTGATGGGTTCGATATAGGTGGCGTCCGCCAGCCCCGGGTCGGTCATGATGGTAGCGGGGTTGGAGTTGACCAGGATGACCCGGTAGCCTTCCTCTTTCAGCGCCTTGCATGCCTGTGCGCCGGAGTAGTCGAACTCGCAGGCCTGGCCGATGACGATAGGGCCTGCACCAATGATCATGATCGACTGGATATCGGTGCGCTTCGGCATGGCGTGCGGCCCCTCATATGCAAATTGTCTGCGTTATAGGGATGGGGCGGACAGGTGCAAGGGTTGGATTGGGGCTCTGCCCCAAACCCCGGAGGTATTTTTGGTGATAAAGAGGGGGCTGGTCAGTTTGCGGGGGCGATGTGCAGAGGCGCAATGTTCGTTTGGGAAGGATCTACGGTCTTTGGCGCCCTGCTAAAGACAAGGCTATTCGGCGGCCTCCACAGGGTCTGTGAAGGCGTGCTTTTTGCCCCCCGCCCGTTTGCCTCGCGCCGCCGCAACCGGCCGTAGCCTTTCGATCGGCTTTCCCGCATCTGGGTAGAGATAGCCGCGCGTCAGTGGGACAGCGTCGCGTTTGTGGGCCAGCTGAAAGTGGTAGACGGCCTGCATCTGTTCTTCGAAGGCCACGATACAGGCGGTGAAATAGTATTCGAACATCCGGATGAAGCGGGCGTCGTACTGTGCCTCGATCTCGGTTCGCTGGACGTTGAAGCGGCTGCGCCAGTGGCGCAGGGTCCGGGCATAGTGCAGGCGCCAGATCTCAATGTCGGACTGCCAGAGGTTCGCCCTTTCCATCGGGGTGGCCAATTCTGAGAGCGAGGGCACATAGCCCCCCGGAAAGATATACTTGTGGATCCAGGGGTCATGCGACATGGGCGGTGCACTGCGACCGATCGTGTGGATAAGCGCAATGCCGTCTTCGTGCAGCAGTTCGGAAAGCCGGTCGAAATAGGTGCCGTAGTTGGGCACGCCCACATGCTCCAGCATACCGACGCTGACGATTCGGTCGAACTTGCCCCGGGTGTGGCGGTAATCCTCAAGGCGAAAGTGCACGCGGTCCTCAAGCCCTGCTTCGCGCGCCCGGCGCTGGGCAGTGGCAAGCTGGTTTTGCGACAGGGTGATGCCTGTGACGCGCGCGCCGAAGTCGCGGGCCAGGGTCAGCGCCATGCCACCCCAGCCGCAGCCGATGTCGAGGACATGTATGCCCGGTTCAATCAGCAGCTTGGCCCCGATGTGGGCCTTCTTGGCGGCCTGCGCCTCTTCCAGGGTCATATCGGGATCGCTGAAATAGCCGCAGGAATATTGCATGTCCGTGTCCAGAAAGCGGGCGTAAAGATCGTCCGAGATGTCATAATGGTGGGCGACATTCGCGCGGGCGCGGTTTGGCGTGTTCTTCTGGACGAACTGGCGGATGTGGAAACGGGCTTTGTTCGTTGCCTCGTACCAGGCAGGCAGGCGGCCTGCGTCCCGGTTGCGGGCCAGGATTTTGAGCGTCCGCTCCAACCCCGCGTCGGGGAAGGTGATACGCGCATCCATGTAGCCTTCGCCGGTGCCGAGGCTGGGGTTGAGACAGATAGCCCGCAGGATGGCATCATCGTGCAGACGCACGGTCGCCTCTTCACCGGTGTCGGGCCCATAGCTGTGACGGCTGCCATCGGCGAAATGTACGGTCAGGCGATCGCGCACCATCATGCCGGTCAGAAATTGGTCAAGCAGCTTGCGCCACATACTCCTACTCCCTAGATGCCGCGCCACCGCCTCCAAGAATGGCACCTTGAAAAAGTGCTTATTTTTGGGCCATTTTAGGAGGTTACGTCAAGGGAAATGCCGTGGCGGAGGCCTGCAGGCATGATCCAGAGTGCCTGATAGGCGGGCTTTTGCGTATGGGTTGGGGATCAAGTCCGGGTGATTAGAGACCCGCCGCGCGCCGAAACCAGCCTTCCGGCCGGTTGAAAAGCTGGTTGTAGCGGCGAACGCTCAGCGCCCAGTCGAAGGCTTTTACATGGGCTCACGGGCTGCGGCAGAGGGCCTGTGATCGACCTCGGCTCAAACCCGCCCGATTGCCCAGGTGCCGTTTCTAGGCCGTTTCCAGAAACGCGCGGACCGCTGCCTCGAACTCGCGCGGTTTTTCGGCGTGGAGCCAGTGGCCCGCCCCCGGCAGCTTGGCAAAGCGGGCGGCGGGGAAGAGATTTTTGATATTGGCGCGGTGCTCCGGACGGACATAGTCCGAGACACCCCCCGACAAGAAAAGCGTGGGACCATCGAAAGGACCGGTGAGTTCCTCTGGCCAGCCGATGATCCTGTGCATTTCGGCCTCAAGCGCGTCGAGATTCAGACGCCAACGTTTGTTGGGGACATCAAGGGACTGGGTGAAAAAGCTTTGTAGTGCCCGATCGACCCCCGCCGCGGAAAGCTGGCTTTCGGCGTCCGAGCGGCGTGTGAGATTGGCAAGATCGACCTGGCGCATCGCCGCGATGAACCCGGCCTGGCTGTGGTCGTAGGTGACAGGGGCAATGTCGGCGACGGTGAGCCGGTTGATCAGGTCCGGCTCGGTCAGTGCAAGGGCCATGGCCGCCTTGCCACCCATGGAATGACCACAAAGGTCAACCGGCCCACCGATGTGGCGGATCAGCTCAGCCAGGTCTGCAGCCATGTCCGGATAGCCGTGGCTGTCTGACCTGGGGCTGCGACCGTGGTTGCGCATGTCCGGTGTGATGACCCGGCGGCTGTCCGAAAGACGCTTGGCGATGACCCCCCAGTTGCGCCCCGACCCGTAAAGGCCATGCACGATCAGAAGCGGGGGTCGGCCGGGCCGGGTCTCACCAAAGTCGATATAGTTGAGCATGGGGGCAGCTTTAGCGGGATTGCAGGCGGCCCGCCAGTAAGATTAGAAGGAGGCCATGGTGCGTGGGGATGACCTTGATGCCCGGGCCGAAAGGCTACGGGCGCTTTTTGAAGAAAAGTTCCGGCTCAAGAGCCGAACGCTTTCCCGTGCGCTGCGCAAGGCCGGACGGCGCTTGCCGCGCAGGCATCGGCGGCAGGTTGAGGCGCTACTAGAGGCACAGAGCCGGGCGAAACATCCCAAGCTCGCCGTGCAAATCGACGCCGCCTCCGTGATGAAGGGCTGTGATGAGGTGGCGGTCTATCTCAAGACGCTTGACCCGGAAAAGGCGCGGCGGGACCGGCTGCTGAACCTGGCTGCACTGATCGCCTTCTACCTGCTCGCCGTGATCATCGCCTTTGTCTATTTCCTCTGGTGGCGTGGCTACGTCTGATCCGTTCCCCCGTACTGCTCATCCGTAACCGGATCTTCCCAATAGGCGGTGGTACCATCCTTGGCCTCCTGCAGCGCGATGTGGGTCATGGCGCATTCCGGGGCGGCACCGTGCCAGTGCCGCTCTCCTGGGTCGAACCAGACAACGTCACCGGACCGGACCTCCTTGACCGGGCCGCCTTCGGTCTGGATGCGTCCGGCACCCGAAGTGATGATCAGCGTCTGACCGTAGGGATGGGTGTGCCAATTGGTGCGCGCCCCTGGTTCAAAAGTGACTTGAATGGCGCGCAGCCGTGCCGGTTCGGGGGAGGCGATCAGGGGATCCATGCGCACGATGCCTGTAAAATAGGCTGAATCCGGCTTGGTGGAGGGGCGTGAGCC
Organism: Sulfitobacter sp.; assembly: GCA_013002405.1. Classification (GTDB taxonomy): domain Bacteria; phylum Pseudomonadota; class Alphaproteobacteria; order Rhodobacterales; family Rhodobacteraceae; genus Sulfitobacter. Next base: position 37,229 of record JABDKA010000057.1, read on the forward strand.
CGCGGGGTGGACGATCATTGCTGTGCTCCGGGTCAATGGGGTTGAATTCCGGACCCACGATACGACCTTTCAAGCAGATCAAAAGGAGAAAGAGATGAGCAAGGTAGCGTTGGTGACCGGCGCCTCTTCTGGCATCGGCAAAGAGTTCGCCCGCTATCATGCGGAAAAGGGCGGAGACGTCGTCCTGACAGCGCGCCGCGAGGAGACGCTCAAAGAGATCAAGGCCGAGCTTGAAAAGGAACACGGGATATCGGCCCATGTCTTTGCGTGCGATCTGGGCAAGGCGGGTGCCGCTGGGGAGCTATATGGGCGAATCAAGAAGGCCGGTCTGGATGTTGATATTCTGATCAACAACGCAGGCTTTGGGGGGCAAGGCAAGCATATCGATCGTGCGCTGGAGGATGAGCTCGACATGATCGACCTCAACGTGAAGGCCCTTGTCTCCCTGACCCAACAGGTTGCGCAAGAGATGGTGGAACGGGGCAGCGGAAAGATACTCAACGTAGGCTCCACCGCCGGTTTCATGCCTGGCCCGAACCAGGCGGTCTATTTTGCGACAAAGGCTTTCGTGAAGTCCTTCTCGGAAGCGCTCGCGCAGGAAATGCAGGGCACAGGCGTGACGGTAACGCTTCTGGCACCGGGCTACGTCGAAACAGAGTTCGCGGAGCGCAGTGGGTTGACGGGTACCAAGCTTGTGTCGGGCGGGGGTGCGACACCCCGGTCCGTCGCCAAGCACGGTTATGACGCCATGCGGCGCGGCGAAATCGTGACGGTGAATGAAAAGATGCTGGGTTTCGCGGTGAACTGGGTGATCCCGCTGCTGCCACGCAGGTCGGTCCTGAAGATGGTCGAGCGGATGCAGGCGAAATGACTGCAAAGTAGGGCGAAGACGACCGGGTGGTCACGGGGTCGGCTGCGCAGATGCGTCGGGGCATGGCACCGCCCCGTGACCGACTGGTTAAGACAAGGGATCAGGTGGGAGGTGCGTAAGACCCCTTGACCCGCTTGTAGACGTCCCGCGCTTTGTGCATCTCTTCGTTGCTGTACATCGGGACCGTCTTGAAGCTTTCGATCGCGCCGCCCATCGTGGCCACCAGAACGGTGCCCACGTACTCTGAAACGCTGGGCATATCGGCGATCATCGCGATATGGTGCTCTTGGCCAATCAGCCCATAAAATCCGAGCATCTTACCGCCCGCAGCCTCGCAAACCGCACGCGCCACTTCCTCGCGGTCGGTGTCACCCTCCACAATGGAGGCAACGGCCGCAGGTGTATATCTCATCATAAACATGTAGATCGCCATAACGTACTTTCCTTTCAAAAATGCCCGCGATTGTCGCGGGCTTCCGCTGCTGGAAAGCGTCTTGCCATGGCGTTCGATACCACAATCGGGCCGAAATTTCACCTTTGGCCGGTTCGGGCACGGGTGTTGGGCACCGGGCAAGAAGATTGTTTAGGCCAATTGACCGACTGAACACGTGGTAATTGACCTTCCAATTCCGGGGGAAGGCCAATTCACACCTGATGATCATTTTGTTTGTTACGTCGGGCGGGTCGTGAGGCTTCTCGCAAGAGCCCGGGCGCTGATGTTGAACCACCGCTGACCACCGGGGGCTGGACAGGGCCGGTCTCCTGAATGGTGAACTGGCCGATTGGAAAAGGGCCAGCTCACCTCACTGTCTTCAGAGATCGGGATAAAGCGGGAACCGCTTGCAAAGTGCCTCGACCTCGGCCTTCACCTTGGCCTCGACCGCACCGTTGCCCTCTTCGCCGTTCGCGGCCAGTCCATCGACGACTTCAATGATCCAGTCGGCGATTTGGCGGAACTCGGCTTCACCGAAGCCGCGGGTTGTACCCGCAGGCGATCCCAGCCGGATGCCGGATGTGACCATGGGTTTTTCGGGGTCGAAGGGTACACCGTTCTTGTTGCAGGTGATGTGGGCGCGGCCGAGGGCCTTCTCGGTCGCGTTGCCTTTCACGCCTTTGGGGCGCAGGTCCACCAGCACCACATGGGTGTCGGTCCCGTGGGTAACCGTATCCAGCCCGCCCTTGATCAGCTGATCGGACAGGGCCTGGGCGTTGGTGATCACCTGTTTGGAGTATGCCTTGAACTCGGGCTGGAGGGCCTCACCGAAAGCCACCGCCTTGGCAGCGATGACGTGCATCAGCGGCCCGCCCTGGATGCCGGGGAAGATGGCGGAGTTGAATTTTTTCGCTAACGCCTCGTCATCGGTCAGGATCATGCCGCCGCGGGGACCGCGCAGAGTCTTGTGGGTCGTGGTGGTGGCGACATGGGCGTGGGGGAAGGGCGAGGGGTGTTCGCCTGCCGCCACGAGGCCCGCAAAGTGGGCCATATCGACGTGCAGGTAGGCACCGACCATATCCGCGATCTCGCGCATGCGCTTGAAGTCGATCTGACGCGGGACGGCGGAACCACCGGCGATGATCAGCTTGGGCTCGTGCTCCTTCGCCAGCGCCTCGACCTGATCGTAGTCCAGCAGATTGTCCTCTTTGCGCACACCGTACTGAATAGCGTTAAACCACTTGCCCGATTGGTTGGGCTTGGCCCCGTGGGTCAGGTGCCCGCCCGCGTCGAGGGACATGCCGAGGATCGTATCGCCCGGCTGCAGCAGGGCGGTAAATACACCCTGGTTCGCCTGAGAGCCGGAATTTGGCTGCACATTCGCAAATTCGCAACCGAACAGTCTGCAGGCGCGTTCAATGGCAAGGTTCTCGGCCACATCGACCCATTCGCACCCGCCGTAGTACCGGCGGCCCGGATAGCCTTCCGCATACTTGTTGGTCATCACCGAGCCTTGCGCCTCGAGCACGGCGCGGGAGACGATATTTTCGGAGGCGATAAGCTCAATCTCATCGCGCTGGCGGCCCAGCTCGCTCTCGATGGCCTTGAAGATTTCCGGGTCGGTCTCGGCAAGATGCGTGGTGAAGAAGTCTTTCATGGGATGATTCCTCGTCAACGGGATTTGCGGTTACATAAAGGAAACCACGTCTGGCGGTAAGGCGCGAAAACGACGCAAGCAAAGATATGTGCGTCCCACGCTGGTGCGAATGGGCTTTCTGTGGTTGGTTTGGGGAAATTCCCGTCCCATAGGAAACATGCCGGACCTATGCCGCTCAAGATCGCCTTTACCGCCAGCCGGGCCACCGTCGCCCAGACCGCGCGTGCGGCCCTGATCGGGCGGTACGGTGACGTGCCAATGGAAGAGGCGGACGTGATCGTGGCCCTGGGTGGCGATGGTTTCATGCTCCAGACCCTGCATGATACCCAGGAACTGGCCGCGCCGGTCTACGGCATGAACCGGGGCACCATCGGATTTTTGATGAACGCCTACGGGGAAAGCGATCTGGTGGAACGGCTGGAGGCGGCGGAGCGGGCTGTGATCAACCCGTTGATCATGCGTGCCACGCACGTGAATGGGACGGTGTCCGAGGCCTTGGCGATCAATGAGGTCTCCTTGCTGCGCGCGGGACCCCAGGCGGCCAAGCTGCAGATAACCGTGGACGGACGGCTGCGCATGCAGGAACTGGTCTGCGACGGAGCGCTCTTGGCAACGCCCGCGGGCTCCACCGCCTACAACTATTCCGCCCATGGGCCGATCCTGCCCATCGGGGCCGAGGTGCTGGCGCTTACCGCGATGGCGGCCTTCCGGCCCCGGCGCTGGCGCGGGGCGCTTTTGCCGATCACCGCCAAGGTGCGCTTTGATGTGCTGGAGCAGGACAAGCGGCCCGTGATGGCGGACGCCGATGGAACCAGCTACCGCGACGTTGTGTCAGTAGAGATCGAGTCAGAGCCGAGCGTGGAGCACACGATCCTTTTCGATCCGGGTCACGGGCTGGAAGAGCGGCTGATTTCGGAGCAATTCAACTGAATGCGACGTCGCCGTCGCTCAAACCATAGCCCCGGACCTGCTCCGGGGTGTTTCCTGTGGTGGATAGCGCCCAGCCAGGAGGTCCCGGATCCGGTCCGGGACTGCGGGGTTAAGGTGCCATCCGGATCAGCTCTCTGGCGCCATATAGCGAAGCGCGATCTGCGCCGCACTTGCCGCATCCAGCACCGGTGGGATCAGGGTCAGCACATCACCCGAACCGTCCAACAGATAGATGAGCGATCCATGGGTGAAGACGGGGCCGTACTTCGGATCCTCGTAGGCCAGCGCATGGTCGACCGAAAAGGCGGCGTAGGCGGTGGCCAGGGCTTCCTTGGAACCAGTCAGGCCAATGAAAGCGGGATGGTGCTCAGCTAGCGGCGCCTGCATCGTCCCCACCCGGTCCCTTTCGGGATCGACCGTGATCATCACCGGGCGCAGGTCATGCCCCGCTTCCGCCACCAGATCGGTGACATCGGCCATCAGTGGCAAGGCGGCGCTGCAGATGCCGGGACAGTTGGCATAGCCGAAGAAAAGCAACTGCGGCTGCCCATCGGGGTCTGCTTCGGTTCGCATCTCACCGTTCTGGTCGGTCAGGGCAAAGGGCCCGCCCACGTCAAAGGGTAGGGGCGACTGAGCCAGCAACGGCCCGGCCAGCAGACCGAGGATCAGGGTGAGGCGCTTCATTCGAAGAGATACTCTTTGAATTCACGGTCGATCTCCAAGCCAAGGCCGAGATAGCCGTGTTTCTCGATCTCTGCGAGGATGCGCGGATCGCGGCGGAACCAGGGGCCTTTGCCCTTGGCATTGGGGTTCTCCCTGGCCCAGACCTTGGTGAACTGGCTGGCCTTGCTCCAGTCGCCACCATCCGTCTTGACCCGTTGGACCAGATAGATGTTGCGCGCTCCGATCTCGGGATCGTCGATCATCAGACCGTCCACTGTCACGCTCAGCCCGCAGTAAGGCAGCAGGTCTACAACCGCGCCGGTGAAGGCGGGTTGATTGTTCTTGGTGGCCATGACCAGCACACCGTCTGCGGCCCGCAACAGACCAAGCTGACGCTCGCCTCCCCCGCAATTCTCAGGGCAATCGCCCGTGAGTTCACACATCACGTCGACGACACGGGCTTCGAATGTCGCGGGCACCTCGGCATAGAGGTTCCAGGATCGGGCCTCTGACCCTTCCGAGAAATCCTGCGCGGCCAGGGGGGCGGCAATAAGGGCGATGGCGGTTGCGAGACGGGAAATCATTCCTTCGGCTCCGGGATCGCGAAGGAGGGGACTACATCATAATCCTCGTGGCTGAGATTGGTAATCCCCATGTCACTGACCACCCTCTCAACAACGATGTAATTGATCCCGTCACGGGCGTAGAACATACCCTCCGCCGTCACAGTGTGCGAGGCGAGCGTGAGTGCCGTATCCCCGCCAGTGGCATTGTCCTGCGGACCCAGATTGAGCACCGTGTAGACCGTGCCATCTTCGGTCAGAAGCCCGATTGGGATACCGCTGGCTGAACACCAGAGCGCGCAGGTGTGATGGGCCGATCCCACGACCGCATCGGGCCCCCCCATGACGCCAGAGTAATAACACCAGGTGTCGATGATCTCTCCGGTCACGGTGATCCGCTCCCCTTCGCTGGCCCAGGCGGGCAGCGCTGTCAGGGCCGCGAGTGTTGCCAATAGTCGTTTCATGGGTTCGCACCTCCAATCAGGCTCGGGAGAAGCCTAGGGTTGCCGCTTAGGTTGCGGCAAATCACTTTTCCGGGTGGGAGCAGATTTTTGCGGAACTTCTGACCGACACGACCGTTTAGCCGGTGACAGAGTGTCGTGCCTCCTGCGCGACGCGAGGAACGCAAACACAAGGAGTTCGAAAATGAATTGGGACAAGATCAAGGGCAACTGGAATCAGCTTACCGGTGACGTGAAGCAAAAGTGGGGTGAACTGACCGACGATGACGTTCAGCAGGCCGAAGGCAACCGTGATGAACTGGTCGGCAAGATTCAGGAACGCTATGGGATCGCCAAGGACAAGGCGGAAAAACAGGTGGACGAGTTTTTCGCCAATCACGGCTGACTCTATCCAATCAATGCTGAATATGGGGCGGTCCTGCGGGGCCGCCTTTTTCTTTGCCGCTCAATCCAGCGTGAAAAGCTCGTACCGGTCCGTCACTCCGCGCATGCGGTATTGACCCAAGGAAACGAGATCCGGCCGGTCTTCAAGCAGCGGCTTTGCCACGTGGGATGAGATCACGATGGTCTGATCGACCGCACCGCACATGCCCAAAATACGCGCGGTGGTGTTCACGGCGGGGCCGATCACTGTAAAGTCGAGCCGGGTGCGCCCGCCGATGTTGCCATAGTGGACGTCGCCCGCGTGCAGGGCCAGGGTGAAACCGGTGGATGGCAGATCTGCCGCCTTCCTTTCGGTTTCGAGTATCTTGAAGGCCTCCCGCAACTCGACCACCGCTGCCACCGCCACGGCTCGGGCGTCGGGTATTTCGTCCAGGTCGAAGATTGCCAACATCCCGTCACCCATGAACTTCAGGACGTTCCCGCCGTTCTGTTCGACGATCTCGACCGCGACGCCGAAACAGGCATTCAACATGTCGATGATCTGGGGCCCCGGCAGTGTCTCCGACAGCTTGGTGAAGCCGCGCAGATCGAAGTACCAGATGACGGCTCTCTTCGTCTCGGAAGAGCCGCGCATGATGTCCCCCGACAGCACCCGGCGCGAGGCGTCGCGGCCCAGATAGGCGGCAGTAATATCCTCTGCCATCATGCGATTTGCACCGCTTTTCAGCGTCAGGCTGATCGGAGACATGAGGCCGCGCAGCCCTTCCAATTGCACTTCGGTGAAGCCACCGGGTGCGTCTGTGCAGAGGGAAATTGTTAGCCCCTCTTCAAGCCTCATCGGGTTCGAAGGGGAATTCTGATCTTTTCGCAGAAAATACCGTTTAGCCGCGTAATAGTCCGTATAGCCGAGCGCGCGCAGTTCATCGAAGATGGGGAAATTGAGCTCTGGATCGGGCACATCAAGCCGCTGACTGAAATCAGAGACCGGGCTTGCCATGAGATAGAAGAGGGGGCTCTTGCGATACTCCTCTGATTCATCCGTGTTGTTCCGGTTGTATTCGAAATTTTCATTCTCTTCGTCGCGTTTCCACCGGAAGGCGAGCGCTCCGATCTCCGGATGATGGGCGCGCATGGTGAGGTTCACACGGGTGAGCTGAAAGCCCGCGTCGATCAGTCGGAAACAGAAGTCTTCAAGCCAGTCGTTAACGGGCGTGTTTTCCAAACCCTGCTGGATCAGCCAGTTGGACAGATCAGCCAGCTTGGCCGTCATTTCGAAGTTGTCGATTGTCGGGGCAGCCATGGGACACCTTCAATCTGTTTTGGCTTTCCGCAATTCTACGGTCTTCGGTGCAATTCGGACAGTTCTTTCGCGCTTGGCGCGCACATTGGCCGGGCAGCGCGCACTACCGTTGCCCAACAGATAGGCATGGTTCCCGTTCCTGTCACCCTTCGGGGCCGACCAAGCTTGATTTGCGTCAATCATTATTGCTTCGCTCCTTCTATGCTTCACCCAGATGGAAATCTGATGTGCTGGAGATCTGAGATGAACAGGATTTTGCTGACTGCCTTGATGCTCGTTTGCACCGCCGCAGGTGCAATCGCGCAGGAAAAGGAAAGCTACTTCGATTTCGGCGGGGACAGCTTTCGCGCTGGGTCCACTGCCGTGCTGGATGTCGACGGTGTGGATGATCTCTTCATGGCAGGGGAAACGGTGCGGGTAGAAAAGCCCATTGCCGGGTCCGCGCATTTGGCCGGTCGCAAGGTTTTTGTGTCAGAGGCTGTCGGTGGAGATGCCTATGTGGCGGGAATGGAGCTTTCGATTGACGGCGCGATCGCGGGGAACGCGACGGTGGCGGGCTATAGCGTCCGCCTTTCCGACGTGGGCGGTAATCTTAGGGTCACAGGAAGCTCCGTTGAGATTTCGGGCCCGGTGGCCGGATACGCCTTGATTGCTGCGGATGAGGTTGAGATTGATGCGGTTATTTCAGGTGATGTCAGCCTGACCGCGAGGGAAATCGACTTCGACGATGGGGCGCGGATTGAAGGGACGCTGACCCTTTACGAGGAGAAGGGGAAAAGCCTTGAGGTCCCCACATCGATTGTGCCCGCCGACCGGGTTGAGCGACGGCCGATTGCCGAATGGTCTGAGGTCGCGGAGGAATTCGAGGTCTGGAGCTGGCAACAGGCGATCTGGAAATTCGTCCGGGGAGTGATTCTGGTGGCGGCATTGGCCGCCCTCGTCGCGGTCTTCGTGCCCGACCGGCTTGCCAGTCTGCGGCGCAGCATCCTCGACCAGCCTTTCCGCAACCTCCTGTTCGGGTTCCTTGCCGTCTCGGCGCTGATCGGGTCGACCATCCTCCTGATGATGACGCTGGTTGGCCTGCTGCTGACCCCGCTGACGGTCCTGACCGCGCTCTTGAGCGCCTTTGCGGGCTACGTGGTCGGCGCTTACGCGGTAGGTGTGGGCCTGACCCTTCTGGCCGGGCGGCCTGAGCCGGACAGCATGGGCACCCGTGCCATCGCAGCGGCTATAGGTGCGCTGGCAGTTGCGGTGATCGGGCTGATCCCCTTCTTCGGCTGGCTCTTCGTTCTGGCCCTGTCGCTGTCGGGGGCGGGCGCCATCGCGGTCTGGCTGTTCCAGCCGCGGTTCTTCGCGCCCACCTACTGAGGGTCTCAGCCCTTGGCGTAGCCGATCCCCTGCAGGGCCACCTTGATCTCATCGAGGATGGCCGGATCGTCGATGGTCGCGGGCATCTTGAAGTCCTGACTGTCAGCGATCTTGACCATGGTCGCACGCAGGATCTTGCCTGACCGGGTCTTTGGCAAGCGGTCCACCACGACGGCCTGCTTGAAGGCGGCCACGGGCCCGATCTGGTCCCGCACGCGCTGAACGCACTCCTTGGCGATCTCCTCGTGCGCGCGGTTTACGCCCTTGGAGAGGCAGACAAAGCCCACAGGTGACTGGCCCTTGAGTGCATCGCTTACGCCGATTACAGCACATTCGGCCACGTCCGGATGACCCGCCAGCACCTCCTCCATTGCGCCCGTGGATAGGCGGTGACCGGCCACGTTGATGACGTCATCGGTCCGCGCCATGATGTAGAGGTATCCGTCCTCATCCATCATGCCCGCATCGCCCGTCTCGTAGTAGCCGGGGAAGGTGGTCAGGTAGGATTTCTTGAACCGGTCCTCCGCGTGCCAGAGCGTCGGCAGGGTGCCGGGAGGGAGGGGCAGTTTGATGGCAATCGCACCCAGTTCGCCCGGTTTCTGGGGCTGCCCCGCCTCATCGAGGATCTCGATATCATAGCCCGGCATGGCCACCGTGGGAGAGCCGACCTTGACCGGGAGGGCTTCGAGTCCCGCAGGGTTGCCCGCGATGGTCCAGCCCGTCTCCGTCTGCCACCAGTGATCGAAGACCGGCTTGTCCAGCATGTCCTGAGCCCAGTGGATCGTGTCGGGATCGGCGCGTTCACCGGCAAGATAGAGCGCCCGCAAGCATGACAGGTCATACTTTTTGAGGAACTCGCCCTTGGGGTCCTCCCGTTTCACCGCGCGGATGGCGGTGGGCGCAGTGAAGAAAGAGCGAACCTTGTGCTCTTCGATGATGCGCCAGAAGGTGCCTGCATCGGGCGTGCCGATGGGCTTGCCTTCGAAGACAATCGTTGTGTTGCCGTGGATGAGGGGCGCGTAGCAGATGTAGCTGTGGCCGACGACCCAGCCGACGTCCGACGCGGCCCAGAAGACATCGCCGGGATCACACTGGTAGATGTTCTTCATCGTCCAGTTTAGTGCCACCAGATGGCCTGCGGTGTGACGCACAACGCCCTTGGGCGCGCCGGTTGTGCCCGAGGTGTAGAGGATATAGGCCGGGTGATTTCCTTCGACCGGAACGCAGTTCGCCGGGGCAACCCCTTCCTGTGCCGCCTGCCAGTCCAGATCGCGGCCCGGGATCAGATCGCAGTTGTGCTGCTCTCGCTGCAGAATGATGCAGACCTCAGGCTTGTGATCGGCCATCTCGATGGCCCCGTCCAGCAAGGGCTTGTATTGCACCACACGGCCCGGCTCCAGCCCGCAGGATGCGGCGAGGATCGCCTTTGGGGTGCAGTCGTCAATGCGGACGGCCAGTTCGTTGGCGGCAAAGCCCCCGAAGACGACCGAATGAACCGCACCGATCCGGGCACAGGCCAGCATGGCGTCCAGCGCTTCGGGCACCATGGGCATGTAGATGATCACCCGGTCGCCCTTCTCCACGCCCTGGGCCACCAGCGCCCCTGCCAGCCGCGAAACGCGATCCTGCAGTTCGGCATAGGTGATCTTGGTCTGGCTGGCGGTGACGGGGCTGTCATGGATGATGGCGATCTGATCGGCGCGGCCATTCTCCACGTGGCGGTCGACTGCGTTGTAGCAGCCGTTCACCTTGGCATCCGCATACCATTCAAAGAGGTTCTCCCCCCGTGGAAAGAGCGCCTTTTTCGGGGCCTCTACCCAGTCGATGGATGTCGCCTGCTCAAGCCAGAAGGCTTCGGGGTCCTCTTTCCATTGCTGGTAGGTTTCGCGGTATCCCATGGTCTTGCTCCTCCCTTGCGTTCCCTTGGGGTTACGCAGCAAAATGCCTTCGGACAAGCGTTTCAATGACGCGAGAGGTCCGTTTGCAAAGTTTTTTGCGCCCCGGCGGGTATTTCGTGAAAATTTGTAAAGCCGCCTAACCGTAGTGCGCCACGGGCGTGCCCGCGATCGCCCCCATGTTCAACAGTCCCCGCGCGGTGATGGAGGGTGAGACGATGTGCGCACGGTTGCCCATGCCCATCAGGATCGGCCCCACCTCAAGTCCCCCGCCTTTCATCTTGAGTATGTTCCGCACACCCGAGGCGGCATCCGCATGGGCAAATACCAGGACGTTCGCCGCGCCCTCCATACGGTTGCCGGGCAGCAAGCGGGCGCGCAGCTCCGCATCGAGGGCGGTGTCGATATTCATCTCCCCTTCGTAGCAGAAGTCGGCCTCCTCCTGGTCCAGCATACGGATAGCGGCCCGCAGACGGCCCCCGCTCCCTTCGCCCTGGTTGCCGAACTGTGATTGGGAGCAGAAGGCGATCTTCGGTTCGATTCCGAAGCGGCGGACGTGGCGGGCCGCGCCTCGGGCGATTTCAGCGATCTGTTCGGGGTTTGGATGCAGGTGCACCTGCGTATCGGCGATGAAAAGCGGACCGTCCTCCAGGATCATCAGCGACAGGGCGCCGTGCGGACGCAGCCCGTTGCGGCCCAACACCTGGCTCACGTAGTTGAGGTGCCAGCCGAATTCCCCGAAGGTGCCGCAGATAAGACTGTCAGCCTCTTCCCGGTGCACCATGACTGCGCCAATGGCGGTAGTGTTGGTGCGCATGATGGCCTTGGCAATGTCGGGAGAGACGCCCCTGCGGGCCATGAGCTGGTGATATGTTTCCCAATAGTCGCGGTAGCGCGGATCGTTTTCGGGGTTCACCAGTTCTATATTGTCGCCCAACCGCAGGTTCAGACCCGCCTGTTCGATCCGGCGTTGGATCACCTCGGGTCGCCCGATCAGGATCGGGCTTTCCACCGTTTCCTCGATGATCGCCTGTGCGGCGCGCAGAACACGCTCATCCTCGCCTTCGGCAAAGACCAGACGCCGGGGAGAGACGCGCGCGGCCTCGAAAACGGGGCGCATCAGGAGGGCGGACTTGAAGACCGAACCGTCCAGCTTGCGCTTGTAAGCGTCCAGATCCTCAAGCGGGCGGGTGGCGACACCCGTTTCCATCGCAGCCTTGGCCACGGCGGAGGAGACCACACCGATCAGGCGCGGATCAAAGGGTTTGGGGATAAGGTATTCCGGCCCGAAAGTGAGTTGTTCCCCCTGGTAGGCGGCCGCGGCTTCGGCCGAGGTGGTGGCGCGGGCGAGGGCCGCAATGCCATCTATGCAGGCCAGTTCCATTTCATCGTTGATCGTGGTGGCGCCGACGTCCAGCGCCCCGCGGAAGATGAAGGGAAAGCAAAGAACATTGTTGACCTGATTGGGGAAATCGCTGCGTCCCGTGGCGATGATGGCGTCGGGCGCAACGGCGCGGGCCAGGTCGGGCAGGATTTCGGGCGTCGGGTTGGCCAGCGCGAAGATGATCGGGCGGCCGGCCATTTTGCCCACCATTTCAGGCGTCAGCACACCGGGCCCGGAGAGGCCCAGGAAAAGGTCCGCATCCGGGATCACCTCATCGAGCGTGCGCAGATCGGTCTTTTGCGCATACTCCGACTTGATCGGGTTCATGTCGACCTCACGACCCTGATAAACCAGTCCGTTGATGTCACAAAGCCAGACGTTTTCCCGCTTCACGCCAAGTTTCAGCAGCATGTTTAGGCAGGCTATTCCTGCAGCACCCCCACCGGTGGAGACGATCTTGATCTCCTCGAATGTCTTTCCGGCCACGTGCAGGGCATTGGTCACCGCCGCGCCAACCACGATCGCGGTGCCGTGCTGATCGTCGTGGAAGACGGGGATGTTCATCCGCTCGCGGCAAAGTCGTTCAACGGTAAAACAATCGGGCGCCTTGATGTCTTCAAGGTTGATGGCGCCGAAGGTGGGGCCCAGCGCGCAGACGATATCGGCCAGCTTTTCGGGGTCGGGCTGATCCAGTTCGATGTCGAAACAGTCGATGTTGGCGAACTTCTTGAAAAGCACCGCCTTGCCTTCCATGACGGGCTTGGAAGCAAGCGCGCCGATGTTGCCAAGCCCCAGCACAGCAGTGCCATTCGTCACCACGGCCACCAGATTTCCGCGCGAGGTGTAGGTCGCGGCGGTAGCGGGATCGGCCTTGATTTCAAGGCAGGCCTCGGCCACGCCGGGCGAATAGGCGCGGGCCAGGTCACGGCCATTGGCGAGGGGCTTGGTCGCGCGGATCTCCAACTTGCCGGGCTTTGGATAGGCGTGATAATCAAGTGCGGCCTGGCGGAGATTTGGGGTGTCTGACATCTGGGCGGACCTTCTGTGAGAGAAGTAGTTTAATGGTAAACTACCCTTGGGGTAGTCCACTATTACACGGGCGCAGCCCTTCTCCAAGCGGATTTGGGGGCCAGCCCCTATCGCAACCCGGGGCGGCGATTTCGCCGGGAGTATTTGGAGTGACCAGGAGGTGTCTGCCTGGCAGGTCCCTTGCGTTTTCGCATCGCGTCAGGTGGTGGGATTTCTTATAAGTAGAAAAAAGGGGGACTCATTCCAATGGATTTGCGCAAAGCGGCAGTTGAAGTGCGGGAAAGGGCCTACGCGCCCTATTCGAAGTTCAAGGTAGGGGCGGCCGTACGCGGGGCGTCGGGTGCGGTCTACGTGGGCTGCAACGTGGAGAACGCGGCCTATCCCGAAGGAACCTGCGCCGAGGCCGGGGCCGTTGCCGCAATGGTAGCAGCGGGCGAGACACGCATCGCGGAAGCCTACGTCGTGGCCGAAGGGGCGAAACCGGTGTCGCCCTGCGGGGGCTGCCGTCAGAAGCTGTCGGAGTTCGGAAGCGGCGACATGCGGGTGACGATGGCGACCACTGCGGGGGCTGAACAAGTCTCGACCCTGGCCGACCTTCTGCCTGGTGCCTTTGGCCCAGGCCAACTTGAGGACTGAGCGGTGAATGCGCGGGCGATACTGGCGGGGCTGCGCCACGGGCGCGCGCTTTCCAAGGATGAGTTGCGCTGGATGGCCCTCGCGCTGGCCGAGGCGGAGGTGAGTGACGCCCAGGCTGGTGCCTTTGCCATGGGCGTCTGTCTCAATGGCCTGGATGAGGCCGGGCGGGTGGCCCTGACCCTGGCCATGCGGGATTCGGGGCAGGTTCTGTCCTGGGATCTGGGGGGACCGGTGCTCGACAAGCATTCGACCGGCGGGGTCGGCGACTGCGTGAGCCTGGTCCTGGCCCCGGCACTTGCCGCCTGCGGGGCCTATGTGCCGATGATTTCGGGGCGCGGATTGGGCCATACCGGCGGCACCCTGGACAAGCTGGAATCGGTGCCGGGCGTCGCGACCCAGGTGGAGGAGGCGCGATTGCGCGAGATCACGGGACGCGTCGGTTGCGCCATCGTCGGGGCCACGGCGAATATCGCACCGGCGGACCGGCGGCTGTACGCGGTTCGTGATGTCACCTCGACGGTGGATTCGCTGGACCTGATCACCGCCTCGATCCTGTCAAAGAAACTGGCGGCGGGGCTGGACGGGCTGGTCCTGGATGTAAAGGTCGGCAGCGGGGCCTTCATGAAGGATATCGAGGCCGCGCGTGCCCTTGCAACTGCCCTGAGCGGAACCGCCAATGCGGCAGGCTGCCGGACCACGGCGCTTATCTCGGACATGAGCCAGCCGCTGGTGCCCGCGCTGGGCAATGCGCTGGAGGTGGCCGAAGTGATGCGGGTACTGACAGGCGGCGCGCGCGGGCCGATCGTGGAGCTTTCGGCGGCCCTCGGCGGCGTGCTGCTGGCGGGTGCGGGCCTGTCCAAGGACGTGCAGGCCGGGGCGGACGCGATCCTGCGCGCCATCCGGGACGGATCGGCGGCAGAACGGTTCGGGCAGATGCTGGCGGCCCTGGGCGGACCGGTGGCCTTTGTGGAGAATTGGGCGCGCTTCCTGCCGGAGGCGACGGTGATCCGCCAGGTCAGGGCCACCCAGGCCGGTTTCGTGACGGCCATAGAGGGGGAAACACTTGGCCTCGCCGTGGTGGATCTGGGCGGCGGGCGCAAGGTGGAGAGTGACAGGGTCGACCCTGCCGTTGGCCTTTCCGAAGTGGTCCGGCTTGGCGCGCAGGTTGCGGTAGGTCAGACGCTGGCGGTCGTCCACGCCTCCCGGTCGGATCAGGCGGACCGTGCGGCGGCGGCGGTGCAGCGGGCCATCACCATAGGCGAGGCCGCGGCGACCCCGCCGGATCTGATCGTGGAAAGGGTGGACTGATGGCACGGGCCTTCCTTGTGGTGATGGATTCGGTGGGCGTCGGTGGGGCCCCGGATGCGGATCAGTTCTTCAACGGCAATGTGCCCGATAGGGGGGCCAATACCCTTGGACATATCCAAGCGGCCTGTGTGGCGGGAAAGGCCGAAGAGGGCCGCAGCGGGCGGCTGCACCTGCCGGTGATGGGGCAGCTTGGCCTCTGGCATGCCCTGTCCCTCGCCAACGGCGAAAAGCCGGAGGGCAAGACTACGGGGCGTTGGGGCGCTGCGACAGAGGTTTCGCGCGGGAAGGATACGCCCTCGGGCCATTGGGAATTGGCCGGGGTGCCGGTGCCCTGGGAGTGGACCTATTTCCCGGATGAGCGGCCCGCTTTTCCGGGAGATCTGACTGCCTTCGTGGCAGCGCAGGCGGGTACCGAAGGGATCCTGGGGAACTGCCATGCCTCCGGCACCGAGATCATTGCCGAACTGGGGGCAGAGCATTGCAGGACGGGGCTGCCGATATGCTACACCTCAGCCGATTCGGTTTTTCAGATCGCGGCGCATGAGGAAACCTTCGGGCTAGGGCGGTTGCTGGCGCTCTGCGAAGCGGTGGCGCCTCGCCTCCACGAGATGCGGGTGGGCCGGGTGATTGCGCGGCCTTTCGTGGGTGACGCCGAGGCGGGCTTTGACCGCACCCCAAACCGTCGCGACTACGCAATGGCCCCGCCCGCGCCGGTGCTGACGAACTGGGTGCAAGAGGCGGGGCGCCGGGTCTATGCGGTGGGCAAGATCGGCGACATCTTCTCGATGGAGGGCATCGACGAGGTGCGCAAGGGCGACGACGCTGCCCTGATGGGCCATCTGACCGATCTGATTGCGGAGGCCGAAGAGGGGTCCCTGACATTTGCCAACTTTGTGGAGTTCGACAGCCTCTACGGGCACAGGCGGGACGTGTCGGGCTACGCTCGCGGACTAGAGTGGTTCGATGCAGAGATGGGACGTGTCATCGCGGCGCTGCGGCCCGGCGACATGTTGCTGATCACGGCGGATCACGGGAACGATCCAACATGGATAGGGACCGACCATACCCGTGAGCGGGTCCCGGTTTTGGTCGCGGGGACAGGTGCAGGTACGCTGGGACTTATCGGCTTTCGCGATGTGGCAGGACTGGTCGCGGGCCATTTGGGGGTGGCGGTGCCGGACTGAGAGAGGGCCCTATTATGCTGTCTGATCGCGGCTAGCCGCTGCAACCCGGCCGGACTTTGCGTTGAGAGAGGGGTGCATCGCGGCTTGTCTCACCGCGCCGCTTGGGTCAGAACGGGGCATGCCAAAAGGGGGCCGAAATGACTGATAGTGATCGCCATCTGACCATCGTGGATCATCCGCTGGTGCAGCACAAACTGACCATCATGCGGGACAAGGATACCCCAACAGCTGTATTCCGTCAGCTTTTGCGCGAAATCAGCCAGCTTCTGGCCTATGAGGTCACCCGGCATCTGCCCCTCGCCATCAAGCATATCGAAACCCCCATGCGAGAGATGGACGCGCCCACGCTGGCGGGGAAGAAGCTCGCGCTGATTTCTATCCTGAGGGCTGGGAACGGCCTTCTGGACGGGGTGTTGGAACTCATCCCCTCCGCAAGGGTCGGCTTTGTCGGTCTTTACCGCGACGAAGAGACGCTTAAGCCCGTACAGTATTACTTCAAGGTGCCAGAGGGGCTCGATGACCGCCTCGTGATCGTGGTCGACCCGATGCTGGCAACGGGCAATTCCTCTGTCGCGGCGGTTGATCTGCTCAAGAACGCAGGTGCCACCAACATACGCTTTCTCTGCCTCCTTGCGGCCCCCGAAGGGATCGCCCGGATGAAGGAGGCGCATCCCGATGTCCCCATCGTTACGGCCGCAGTAGACGAAAAGCTGAACGAGGTCGGCTACATCGTGCCGGGCCTTGGCGACGCGGGCGACCGCATGTTTGGGACCAAATGAAGAATTAATTGGCCAAAATGGCGCGGTTTGGCCGCGCTGATGCTGGACAGAGCTCTCGGGCTGCTGCATCTTGCAGACCATATATATTGTGTGGGGGCGCGAGATGAAGGTGACCAGACTACTAGCGATAGCAACCATTGCGGGCTCACTCTGCGTCGGTATCAGCAACGCACAGATCCCCGAACAGCAGCCGGCCGAGTTTCCACCAGTCACCTACAAGGGCAAGCAATACGTCGATAGCAGGGGCTGCGTTTTCATAAGGGCAGGCATCGATGGAGACGTGGCCTGGGTGCCGCGCGTGACCCGCGACCGCAAGATCGTCTGTGGTTTCAAGCCGTCCCTCTCCGCCGGGGTGGCCGCGGCGCCAGCGCCCGCCGCCGCCGCAGAAAAACCTGTCGAGACCGCGCGGACTGTACCGGCGGTCACACCCCGGCCCGCTCCGGTGCCCCGCGCGGTGGCTCCCAAGCCGCGCAAGGCCGCACCGGTTGTTGTGCGCCAGACCGCGCCGAAGCCTGCGCCCCGTCGGATCGCACCAGCGCCCGCCGCACCGGCCCCGTCCACGCCACAGATCGCCACGGCCTGTCCCGATGCCTCGCCCCTCTCACAGCAGTACCTGCCCCGTGTCAGCGGTCTGGCGGTCCGCTGCGGGCCGCAGGCCGCGCCGGTCCTGGGCCAGCCCCGATCAGGGAC
The DNA here is from genome assembly GCA_013002405.1 of Sulfitobacter sp. Lineage (GTDB taxonomy): Bacteria > Pseudomonadota > Alphaproteobacteria > Rhodobacterales > Rhodobacteraceae > Sulfitobacter. The sequence continues at coordinate 54,764 of JABDKA010000057.1, forward strand.
CGCAGTGGCGGCGTCCGCAGGCGGGGTTCCGGTAAAGCGCCCCGGAGCGTCTGCGCGCCCTGCACCGGTGAAGGTTTCACCCACCACCCGCATCGTGCCACGGCACGTGGCGCAGAAGCGGGTCAATACGCGGAACGGCAGCGTGCGCGTCCCCCCGGGCTACCGCCGCGTCTGGGAAGACGGGCGGCTCAATCCCAAACGGGCAGAGCAGACCCTCCGGGGCCGGTCAGATATGCTGTTGATCTGGACCCAGACGGTGCCGCGGCGTCTGATCGATCAGAGCACGGGGCGCGATGTGACGGCCTCGGTTCCGCTGGTCTATCCCTATCTTGATCAGGCGACACAACGCCGCGAGTTCGGAGAGGTGACCCTGGTCCAGCGGCAAGGCCAGCAGATGAAGCGGATCAGGCGCAATCCGGGCGTGACGCAACCCACCTACAGTGCAAGCACCGGCTCAGCGCGCAGGGTCGTCGCCGCACCCGTCACGGCCCAGGCGGTAGTGGGCAAACGTTATGTCCAGATCGGCCTCTACGGCAGCCCGGACACGGCCCAGTCGGCGGCGCGTCAGGTGGCCAGCATGGGGATGCCTGCACGTATCGGCAAGTATCGCCGCGGTGGGAAGACCTACATGAGTGTCCAGGCGGGCCCCTTTGAGGGCAGTCAGGCGATGACCTCAGCCATGAACCGACTGCGCCGCGCGGGCTACAGCGAGGCCTTCCCCCGCAATTGATGCCAATCTACCCCGGTGCCAATCGTGGCCAGTCGGAAAGGATCCGGCTGGCCATTTCCTTGCCCCAGATCGCATAGAGATCGGGGGAGGGATGAAAGCCATCCTCGGCAACCAGCTCGGGCCGAGGGTCCAGGGCAAAAGGCATGTAGGTCAGATCGCTCCGGGTGCCCGCGTGTCGGGCCATGAGGGCTTCAAAAGCGCGGCCTTGCCGGGCGAGGGTCCAGCGCAGCGGGTTGGGCAGGAGCGGGAATTCCTGCAGAGGCGGCACGCCCGAGAGGTAAATGTGCTTTGGGGCGTAGAGTTCCGCGATACGCGCATGAAGCCTTTGTTGCAGTTCAAGCCAGACGCGCGGCCGGACAAGGCGCGTGACGTCGTTCACGCCAAGGGCAGTGATCACGATATCCGTCGGCGCGGGGGGCCGTTCTGCAAGCCGTGACAGCGTGCTGCGGGTCGTGGCACCGGTGATGGCGTCGAGCGACCAGTGCACAGTGAACTGCGCAGCCAGATGGGCCACCGTCTGACCGGCCAGTGCCTCATCCTGGGTATCGGCCCCGACCCCGGCGGCAGAGCTGTCGCCGATGATGCGCAGGTGCAGCGGCGGACCATCGCCCGCCATGCCCGAACGGGGGCCGTTGGCCTCTGGCAGGCTTTTCGCGCGGCGGCGCACTGTCAGCGCCTGGGCGACCAGGATGGGTGAGAGAGCGACTCTTGGTACGAGGTCGAACATGGACTAACCTCCGCAGATGTTCTGCAGACGTAGCCAGTTGGCATCGGACATCAAGGGCTCGGTCAGCTTGCCCGCCATGGGATCCCCCTCGATAAGTCCCAGCGTGGTCTCACCCGTGATGTCCCGGGCGTAGGCGAAGGGAGAGGAGCGCAGGGCAGCCGCTTCAAACCGGGCAAGCTGGGCGGCAAGATCGGGCGCCGGGCGCGGTGCGGTGGTTAGGTGTTCGGCGTAGGCATCCAGTGCCTCGGATGTCACATCACCCGTTGTAAGAAGCCGCAGGTTTTCCCACAGGCCGGCAACCTTCAGCAGATCGCGCAGGGGGTCGCTGGCGCTGCGCCGCGTCTGTTCGGTCAGGACATAGCCAGCGGCCACGTCCGGTTCCTCGAAATCCTCGATCACGGCGCGGTCCAGCAAAATAAGGCGGCCGGGCAGGTGCAGGCTGTCCTGGGTAAGATTCGGCAGGACGGCTAGGCGGCCCGCCTGCAGACGCAGGGACAAGAGCCCCAGTGCCGCAATGCCGCCGGGATCCGCGCAGCGGGGGCCTGAGAGCCGCTCGAGCCGCTCCAGCAGGTCCGCTCCGATCTGGGCGCGTTTGGCATCTGGGACCACGCGCAGGGTATGGTCCTGCACCGCCCCCGGCAGCCAGAAAAGGGCGAGCGCCGTAACGGCGAGGGCGGCCGCGATGGTCGAGAAGAGACGAAGACGGCCCGGTCGGGGCCGCGCCCGGTCGATGGCAAGGCGCAGGGTTTCGATGGCCTCAACCATCTCCTTCTCGTGCTCGGGCAGTTCAAGAGTTTCGCCGGGATCGCCGTTAGGATGATAGAGGGCGGGCCGCGTGCCGGGATTCGCACGCTCAATCGCGGCGAGCGACCAGTGGGCCAGAGCTCTGTCGTTCATATCGGTGATGACAAGTGTTGCATCGCCCAAGGATACAATGACCTCGCGCCGCTGCTCTGCTGCGGTGGCGCGCCAAAGACCTGTCGCCTCTAGCCGGGCGTATTTGGTCAATGCCGTCATGTGCGCTGCGATACTGCCTCAAGTGTTGCGACAGTCTAGCAGCGGGGATAGTCCGGGCAAAGGGGTGGCAGGCGCTTTGGGAAGGAATGATCATGCGGATTGAACGGGCACGACAGGATGATTTGGCAGAGGTGGCCGCCCTGTGGCACGCGGGCTGGCACCAGGCCCATGCCGATATCGTCCCGCCCGCCCTGGTGGCCTCTCGCCAGCCCGCGGAGTTTGAGGCGCGGGCGGCCAAGCGGTTGTCCGCGACGTGGGTTGCGCGGGCCGGGGGTGGGCTGGCGGGCTTCTACATGCTCGAAGGTGATGAGCTTTATCAGTTTTACGTTGATGCGAGATTTCAGGGGCGAGGCGTGGCAGGTTCGATGATGGCGGCGGTGGAACGGGATCTGACGGGCCGGGTGGCCTGGCTAGCCTGCAGCGTCGGCAATGATCGGGCGGCGCGTTTCTATGAGAAGGCGGGCTGGCGGCGCGAGGCCGAAGAGGTCTATCCGGTTGAGTCGGCGGAGGGAACGCAGGAGGTGATCGCCTGGCGGTTCGAAAAGGACCTGCGCTGAGCCGCAGGTCCCGGATTGGGTCAGGGACCGAGGTGCCTTGACTGCTTTGGATCCGATGCTGAGGGATCCAGGGGGCTTTTGCCCCCGGACCCACCAAATGAATTCTCACTGATAAAGAGAGAGGTTCAGAGATCGGCCGCAGTCTTGCGCAGTTCAAACTTCTGGATCTTGCCGGTGGAGGTCTTGGGCAGCTCCTGAAAGACGACCTTCTTGGGGGCCTTGAACCCCGCGAGCGTCTCGCGCGTGAAGGCGATCAGCGCCGCCTCATCGCCGGTCGCCCCCGGTTTCAGCTCCACGAAGGCGCAAGGGACTTCGCCCCACGTCTCGTCCGGCTTGGCGACGACGGCGGCCAGGTTCACGTCCGGGTGTCCCATGATCACACCTTCGACTTCGACGGATGAGATGTTTTCACCGCCCGAGATGATGATGTCCTTGGCCCGGTCTGCGATCTGTATATAGCCATCGGGGTGCTGGACGGCGATGTCGCCCGAATGGAAATAGCCGCCCGCAAAGGATTCAGCAGTGGCCTGCGGGTTCTTGAGGTAACCCTTCATCACCGAATTGCCCCGGATCATGATCTCTCCCTGTGTGGTGCCGTCACGGGGGACTTCTTTCAAATCGGCATCGGTGACAGTGATATGTTCCATCATGGGCATGGCCACGCCCTGCCGCGCCTTGATGGCGGCCTTGTCGGATTGCGCCAGGCTGTTCCAGTCCTCGGCCTTCCAGATGCATTCGGTCACATGTCCGTAGGTCTCTGTCAGGCCGTAGACCTGTGTGACGTTGAAGCCCAATCTCTCGATCTTTGCCAGGGTCGCGGGGGCGGGGGGCGCGCCTGCGGTAAAGACCTCGACCGTGTGGTCGAAAGGGCGGCGTTCCTCTTCTGGCGCATTGACGAGCATGTTCAGCACAATAGGCGCGCCACCGAAGTGGGTGACGCCCTCAACCGCGATGGCGTTGTAGATGTTCCCGGCCGTGATATCGCGGCAGCAGACCAGCGTGCCGCCGATAAGCGGCATCATCCAGGTGTGGTTCCAGCCGTTGCAGTGAAAGAGTGGCACAATCTGCATGAAGACAGGATGCAGCACCATCCGCCAGGAAATGACGGTGCCCATAGTCATCAGGTAAGCGCCGCGATGATGATAGACCACGCCCTTGGGCCGTCCGGTGGTGCCAGACGTGTAGTTGAGCGCGAGGCTTTCCCACTCATCCTGCGGCATCTTCCAGTCATAGGTAGGGTCGCCGCCTTCCAGCAGCGCCTCGTAGGTCTGGTGCCTTCCGGTCGCGGGCAGCTTGTCCGTGACCTCGATGATCTTGGGTGCGGTGCCTTCCATCTCCGCGCAGGCGGCCTCGGCCAGTGCCACGAATTCCGTATCGACAAGGGCCACCTTTGCCCCGCCGTGTTCAAAGATGTAGGCTACGGTGGCCACGTCGAGCCGGGTGTTGATCGTGTTCAGCACTGCACCGCAGGCGGGCACGCCAAAGTGCGCCTCGGCCTGGGCAGGCAGGTTGGGGATGAGGGTGGCGACAACCTCACCCGGGCCTACGCCAATCTGCTCAAGCGCCGAGGCCAACCGGGAACAACGTCCGTAATATTCCGCGTAGGTGACACGGTGATCGCCGTGGACCACGGCCAGCCGGTCGGCAAAGACGTCCGCCGCGCGGCGCAGGTGCGACAGTGGCGTGAGCGGTACGTAGTTGGCGGCGCACTTGTCGAGCCCCGTTTCGTCCTGCATCCATCCCATGTCGCTTCTCCCTGATCGGTCCTGGATTCCAGCAAAGAGTATTGCGGGCCGCGCGGGACTTTGGAAGGGTGTTTTCGCGAAGGAGGCCGCACCCATGGGCAGTCAGATCAACAAACCCGGGCTGGCGGCCCTGTCGGTGCTCGGCGGAATGGCCACACTGGGCCTGACGGACAATTTCGTCCCCTACATCTCGGAACGCGGATCGCTCTGGCAGTTTCACTTTGTCCGCTCCTTGATGGCTTTCGCTATTCTTGCAGCCGTCGTCGCACTTGGCTTCGGCAGCCTGCGGGCCAGGAACTGGGGCGCGGTGCTGGGGCGCAGCTTTTTTCAGGCGGGGGCGATGCTGATCTATTTCGGCTGCCTGTCGATCCTGCCAATCGGCGTGGTGGTCGCAGGTCTCTTCACTTCACCCCTCTTTGTGGTGCTGATCACGATCCTGTTTCAAGGCAAGCGGGTTGGCCCCTTCCGCTGGGTGGCGGTGGTGCTGGGCTTTGTCGGCGCGCTCATGGTGATCCGCCCCGATCCGGCGGAGCTTGATCCGGTGGCCTTCATGCCGATCCTCGCCGGATTGCTCTACGCCATCGGAGCCGTGGCCACCCGCGCCTGGTGCGAGGGGGAGAGCACGCTGACTCTGACGGCGGGATTTTTTGGGATCCTGGGGCTTTTCGGCCTCATTGGGATCTTTGCCGTAACGGGGGAGGCTCCGTCAGGCCACGCCGGTTTCGTGCTGCGGTCCTGGGGACCGCTCGATGCCGAGATGCTCTTCTGGTTCGCCGTGCAGGCTGTCGGATCGCTCATTGGGATCGGCCTGATCTTTCGCGGCTACCTCATGGGAGAGGCGAGCCACGTGGCGGTCTTCGAGTATTCGCTGCTGGTCTTTGCCAGCTTCTGGGCCTGGATCCTGTGGGGACAGACGGTACCCGCTTTGGGCCTGGTGGGCATGCTCCTGATCGGGTTCGCGGGAAGCGTGATCGCCCTGCGCAGCGCCGAGCCACCCGTTGCGGGCCGGGTTCCGGAGGTGCCGCAGTGATCATCAGCCGGGGGCGCAGGTATATCTTCGTGCATGCCCCCAAGACCGGGGGTACCTCACTGGCGTTGGCGCTGGAAGACCGGGCGATGAAAGACGACATCATGCTGGGAGACACGCCCAAGGCGGTGAAACGGCGGCGCAGGCTGCAGGGGGTGCAATCGGCCGGGCGGCTCTGGAAGCACAGTACCTTGGCGGATATCGACGGGCTGGTCTCAATAGAGGAATTGGCGGGCTTTTTCTGCTTCACGATGGTACGCAACCCCTGGGACCGGGTGGTAAGCTACTATCATTGGCTGCGCGAACAGTCCTTCGATCATCCGGCCGTGATCCTTGCGAAGGGGACGGATTTCGCGGGCTTCATCGGGGTGGAGCATGCCCAGCGGAGCCTGCGCGCGGCTTCGGCGGCTCACTACATGCGGGATGCCACGGGGCAGGAAAGGTGCGATTGTTACATCCGGCTGGAGCATTTCGAGGCGGATGCGGCGCCTCTCTTTACCCATCTGGGGTTCCGCTTAGATCTGCCCCGTGTGAACGCTTCAGAGCGGAGAGAGGATTACCGGTCCTACTATTCACCACCGCTGCGAGAGATCGTGGCGCGCACTTGCGCTGAGGACATAAGGCGCTTCGGGTATTTGTTTGACCCCTGATATCCCCTTTCAAAAAAGGCGTGGTCAGAAAACGAACGGAACCGGGAGGAGTATGAGATGCCGACACCTGAGGATCGACTTGAGGCGCTGGGGCTGGTGCTGCCCCCGCCGGTGAAATTACCCGCCGGGGTGCATCTGCCTTTTTGCATGATCAATGTCCGGGACGACCGGGCCATCTTTTCCGGGCACCCACGGCACGGGGCAGACGGGGCAATCTCGGGGCCATTCGGTACGCTCGGCCAGGACATGACGACCGAGGAAGGTTATGCCGCCGCGCGGGAGGTAGCCCTTTCGGTGCTTGCGAATCTGCGCGCCGAGATCGGGTCGCTTTCGTGCGTTCGTGGCTTTGTGCGGATCTTCGGTATGGTCACCTCGGCACCGGGCTACAGTGAGCAGCATCTTGTCGTGAATGGCTTCAGCGACACGATCATCGAGGCTTTCGGTCCTGATGTGGGCCGCCACGCCCGGTCCGCGCTCGGGGTGGCCGGTCTGCCGATGGGGTTCGCCATGGAGATTGAGGGGGAGGTCCTGGTCTCACCCTGATAGGGTGCAGCGATCTCTGCGCGAGAGCCCTTTCGATGACGCCCCCCCCGGAAGGGCGCCGCCGATCTCTGAAATTGATCCAGAACAACGACCGCAGGCCTGCGAGGGCCTATCTTTGTCACGGTCATTAGCTGCCCAGGCAGCGGAACATCGCGGGGAGGGACATTATGAAAGTTCTGATACTCTATGGAACGGTCGAGGGTCATACCGGCAAAATCGCCAACTTTGTCACGGACCAGGTCAGGGAGGCGGGTCACGAGGTCGCGTTGGTCGATACTGATGACGTAGCGCAGATCTCGTTTGAGGGGGTCGACGCCGTGATCCTTGCCGCCTCCGTTCACCAGCGGCGTCATCCGAAGAACTTCGAGGCCTCGGTTTCCGCCCACCGCGAGGATCTGAGGGCACGCAAGACCTTGATGCTGTCCGTCAGCCTCAACGCGGCTTTCCCGGAAGGGCTCGAGGAAGCGGGCGAATACCTGACCGAAATGAAGATGCGCACGAATTTCACACCGGATCACGAGATGCTGGTGGCAGGTGCGGTACGGACCGGCCACTACGATTACTTCGCCATGCAGGTGGTGCGCCACGTGGTCCTGCGGGGCCGCGATGTGGACCCCGAAGCGGGCGAGCATGAGTTCACCGATTGGGACGCGGTTGGGGCCCAGGTGGGGGCCTTTTTGGAAACGACTGGCTGACCGTGACGTTTCTGGGATCCTGTCTTTCCTGACGCGCAGGCCAAGCGCTCTTTTTGGTCACCACAGGCCTTTGGATGACCGAGGGCCGCATCGGTTTCGTCCATCCATTGATTCTCATGGCGCGTGTCGGTCGCTTCCGGATCTTATTCAATTCAACACAACCATGTACCAATCCAGGGGCAGCCACACCATTGTCGCCGAATTGACTGGAAATGCCTCAATCCGGCCCCACTCCGGGCAAGGCGAGGTCACGTAAATCGTGACAATTGAGTTCAACGGATTTGCAACGCCGATGCCACCGGCACCACCTTGGGGAAGGTCCTTGTATGTTTGGATGGAACAGTCACGATGCCGCCACGGAACCCCGCACGGCAGAGCCTTCCGGGGCGGCAGAAGGCAGCGATGCGCCACTGGAGGCGGGGTTTCTGGCCGGAACCTACGTCGCCACGGACACAGGGTGGCGCGCGGTTGAGTTACTTGCCGTCGGTGATCTGGTGATGACCTTCGACAATGACCTGCAGCCTATCACGAACCTCAGCCGTCGCACCGTATGGCAGCGCGGGCAGGACATCCCGCAGCGTGAATGGCCCCTGCTTGTGCCGGTCGGCGTGTTCGACAATGGCTATGACATGTTGGTTCTTCCGGGTCAGGGCCTGATGGTGGAAAGCGACTGGGGTCAGATGGCCTACGGCGATCCTTTCATCATCGTCCCGGTTCACGCCTTGGAGGGTGTGCGCGGGATCGCCCGCCAGCGGCCGCAGCGCAGCATGGAAGTGATCACGCTGGAGCTGGAACAGGACAACCTTGTTTACGCGGAAGGCGGTGCGCTGATGCACTGCGCCGCACAGGGGTCAGCCTCGGGCGCAATGCTGGCGCCCCGGCAAGCAGCCTTTGCGGCGCGGAGTCTTTCGGCCTAGGGGCAGGGCGGCAGCGCCAATCGCGCCAAGCGAGGGGCCCTGCCACGTTGCAGATACGTCCGCTGCACATTCCCTGTCCTGATCCAAGGACCTTGCCCGCGAAGTGGAGGGGCCGTGTGAGAGGCGCGGCCCCTTTTCATCGCCAGCGGTTGCGGTCGGTCTGATAGACTGGCGCCATGACCAACGATTCAGCCATGAGGGCTGTTGTATTTCACCGCTACGGCGCGCCGGAACGGCTTTCCCTGCAAAGGGTGCCCCGCCCCGTGCCCGGGGACGGGGATGTCCTTGTCCGGATAGTGGCAAGCACCGTAACCCGGACCGATACCGCGACAGTGCGCGCCCATCCCTTCTTTGCGCGGCTCGCGACCGGGCTTGTCAGGCCGAAGATGCGGACACTGGGGATGGATTTCGCCGGTACGGTTGAGAGCGTCGGTCGGGATGTGCGCGCCTATCGGCCCGGTGACCGGGTCTTTGGTCTCTCTCCTGATCACTTCGGGACCCATGCCGAATACCTCTGCGTCCCGGCCGATGGGCCGATCGCCCCAATTCCGGCAGATCTTGGGTTTCACGCGGCAGTCGTGGGGGAGGGCGCCTGGTACGCAAGTGGGACGACCCGGCACCTCGAGCCTAACCAGAGCTGCCTGATCTACGGTGCCTCCGGTGCCATCGGGACGGCGGCCGTGCAATTGGCCAAGATCCGGGGCGCCCAGGTCACCGCTGTCGTGGGTACGCGGCATATGGAGCTTGTCGCGCGGCTCGGTGCGGACCGGATCGTGAACTACCAGGCAGAAGATTTCACGGCAACGGATGAAAGGTTCGATCTGGTCATGGACGCGGTAGGCAAGACTTCCTGGTTTGCCTGCCGTCCGTTGCTGAAGAAAGGCGGGATCTTCGCCGCGACGGATCTTGGTCCCGGCTGGTCCAATATCGTGCTGTCGGCGTGGTACGGTTTGACGGGCCGACGCAAGGTCATTGTTCCATTCCCGGAGGATGCGCCGGGCTTCATCCGCCAACTTGCCGACTATCTGGCCGACGGTCGCTTTCGCGGGGTCTTTGACCGGGACTATCCGCTCGAGGATGTCGTGGAGGCCTTTCGATACGTCGAGCGGGGACACAAGACGGGGATCGTTACGGTGACGGTCGGGGCGTCGGATTAGGCCCCTTCCCACACGGGCGTTCCCGCGCGCCACCTCAACGAAAAAGGGGACACCGAAGCGCCCCCCATTCACATCGCTGCACCTGCCCCGGTCAGGCGGCCTTCTTGGCCTCTTCGCCGAAACGTCCATAGAAGGTCTGGTTCTTCTCAGCCATCTCGCGCAGCAGGGCAGGGGGCTCAAAACGGGGTCCGAACTTTTCGGCCAGTTCCTCGCACCGTGCAACGGCGTAGGGCGTGCCGATGATGTCGAGCCAGGAGAGAGGACCGCCGGTCCAGGGGGCAAAGCCCCAGCCCAGGATCGCGCCCACGTCGCCCTCGCGAATGTCCATCAGGACACCCTCTTCCAGCGCACGCACGGCCTCCAAGGCCTGCACAAACATCAGTCGGTCCTGCACTTCCTGTACCGGAGGCTGCTCTTCGGAGAGTGGATACTTGTCGTGAATGCCCTTCCAATAGCCCAGGCGCTTGCCCTTCTCGTCGTACTCGAAATAGCCGGCCTTGGCCTTGCGGCCCAGACGCCCGATGTCCTCCATCCAGACGATCAG
>JABDKA010000071.1 GCA_013002405.1 Sulfitobacter sp.
CTGATCGGGATGCCGCCGACACAGGGTGCCATGGCCGCCGGCGGCTGGGGCATTCTGGGCGCGCTGGTGCTGGGCGCGGCAACCATCGTTCTGGCCATCTATGTCTACCGGCGCATGGCGCCGGGACTGATCCGGACGCTCACCCTGATCGCGGTGCTTGTTGCAGGCTTCTTCATCTTTCGGGGTATCCTCGATCCGGCCGTGGACCGGGTGGAGGCAATCAATCCGGCCGAGACCGGTTACCTTGGCGGACTTGGCCTTCCGGTGCTCATCGCCTGGCCCGTCGGGGGCCTCTTCGCGGCGGGAGCGGCCTGGATCATTGGCAAGACCGCGCTTGGCTTGCGCTCGGACTACCTTGCCATTGCGACACTGGGGATCGCCGAGATCATCATTGCGGTGCTCAAGAACGAGGACTGGCTGACCCGCGGCGTGAAGAACGTGATCGGCGTGCCCCGCCCCGTGCCCTACGAGATTGATCTGCAGAACGATCCCGCCTTCGTGGATCGGGCCGCCTCGTTGGGTTTCAGTCCGGTGGAAGGGTCGACGCTCTGGGTCAAGGCGCTCTACATCGTGCTCTTTGCTGCCGTGCTGCTGATCCTCATGTGGATGGCGCAGCGTGCGCTCCATTCGCCCTGGGGCCGGATGCTGCGCGCGATCCGCGACAACGAAGTGGCCGCCGAGGCCATGGGCAAGGATGTGACCGCGCGGCACCTTCAGGTATTCGTCCTGGGCTCCGCCATCTGCGGTATTGCGGGTGCAATGATGACCACCATGGACAGCCAGCTGACGCCCGGCACTTACCAGCCGCTGCGCTTTACCTTCCTGGTCTGGGTGATGGTGATCGTAGGCGGCTCGGGAAACAATCTGGGTGCCGTGCTGGGGGGCTTCCTGATCTGGTTCCTATGGGTCCAGGTGGAGCCCATGGGGCTCTGGCTGATGAACCTGATCACGGCGGGTATGGCCGAAGGTTCGGCGCTGAAGGACCACCTGATCGAGAGCGCGGCGCATATGCGACTGCTGACGATGGGGCTGGTCCTGCTTCTGGTGCTACGGTTCAGCCCGCGTGGCCTCATCCCGGAGAAGTAGGGTGCGCATTTGCTGCGCACCTTCCGCCTTCTGACACCATCAAACGGTGCGCACTCTACCTGTCAGCGCCCTCTGAACAGCCCGCCGAGAATGCCGCGCACGATGCGGCGGCCGGTTGTTCCCTTTAGCTCCTTGATGACAACCGAGGCGACCGCGCCGCCGATGCTTTGGCCCATGGAGCGGCCCTTGGGTTTGGATGTGGAACGTGTGACGCCCTTGCCCGCGTAGCGGCGGGCATTGCTGAACTCGCGCAGGGCCGGTGTTTCGGCGGCCTCGGCTTCTTCTTCCGCCTTTTCCGCCTCGGCGGCGGCCTTGGCGGCCCTTTCGCGCAGCATTTCGAAGGCGGAGTTGCGGTCCATCGGCGTGTCATATTTCCCGGCCATGGCCGAGCCTTGCATGAGGGCCGCGCGCTCGGTCTCATCAATCGGACCCAACTGTGATGAGGGGGGCCGGATCAGGGTTCGCTCGACCACACCCGGCACGCCCTTCTTCTCCAGAAAAGAGGTCACGGCCTCCCCCACGCCCACCTCACGGATGGCCGCTTCGGTTTCGAACCGCGGGTTCTCGCGGTAGGTCTCGGAGGCCATGCGCAGTTCCTTGCGGTCCTTGGCGGTGAAGGCGCGGAGGGCGTGCTGCACGCGGTTGCCGAGCTGGCCCAGGATATCCTCGGGCACGTCAGCGGGGTTCTGGGTGATGAAGTAGACGCCAACGCCCTTGGAGCGGATGAGCCGGGCCACCTGTTCCACCTTGTCGACCAGCGCCTTGGGGGCATCGTCGAAAAGCAGATGTGCTTCGTCAAAGAAGAAGACCAGCTTGGGTTTGTCGGGATCGCCCACCTCGGGCAGTTCCTCGAATAGCTCGGAGAGAAGCCAGAGCAGGAAGGTCGCGTAGAGCTTGGGCGCGCCCATCAACTTGTCGGAGGCCAAAATATTGATCACACCCCGCCCACTCTCATCAGTGCGCATGAGGTCTTCGAGCGCGAGCGCTGGCTCTCCGAATAGCTGTGCCGCGCCCTGGTTCTCCAGCACCAGCAGTCGGCGCTGAATTGCGCCAACCGAGGCAGCGGAGACGTTGCCATAGCGCAGCGCAAGGTCGCGTGCATTCTCACCAATCCAGACCAGCAGGGCCTGCAGGTCCTTGAGATCAAGCAGTGGCAGACCGTCCTCATCGGCCACGCGGAAGGCGATGTTGAGGATCCCCTCCTGGGCCTCGCTCAGCCCCAGAAGCTGGGCCAGAAGCAACGGACCCATCTCTGACACGGTCGTGCGGACGGGGTGTCCCTGCGCCCCATAGAGGTCCCAGAAGGTGACTGGGAAAGCGCCATAGTAATAGTCATCAAAGCCGATCTTTTCGGCGCGGCTTGTGAAGGCCTCGTGCAGCTTGAAGTCCGGGCTGCCGGACTTGGCAAGGCCCGAAAGATCGCCTTTCACGTCCGACATGAAGACCGGAACGCCCCTTGCCGAGAATCCTTCTGCAAGAATCTGCAGGGTCACCGTCTTGCCGGTGCCCGTTGCACCCGCGACAAGGCCGTGGCGGTTGGCGTAGCCGATGTTGAGAAACTGTTTGGTGCCGTAATCCGGCCCACCGCCCCCGATAAAGATGTCGTCGTTCATGCCTTCTCCAATAACCCTGTGCCCCTAACGGCTTGGGCCGAGCATACAAACTTAACATTTGCATGCCATAGTCCTTTTCATCCCCGGCGTTCATGTCCTTTTGGCGCAGGGGAACTTCCTCCCTGTCAGACTGGCCGCGCTTCTTAGCGCGGCCTTTTTTTACCTTTTGATCAGGGATTAAGCCGGTTTTTCGCTCTCGGTTAAGTGACCCAAAAAGACTGTTGACCCGCGCATCGCACCTTTGTAACGTCCCGGCATAAATCGGCGAAGTCCGATGGGGAGACGAAGTTGGGAAAGAGGATGCATTGCGTCCTCTTTTTCCGTTTCCGGGGGCTGCGCTCCCGAGCAGTGACGGAGGTGTCGGCGGAAGACCGCCTCGGGTTCTGACAAAATTCCCGTGAACCACGCTGACATCGTCGGGGCTGCGTGGTAAAGGGCGGCAACGGAACCATGATTGGAATTTTGACGGATATGAGTAAGCTTTTCACCGCGCTGACATTTGGGGCCGCGTTGGCGCTGTCGGCCCCCTCTGGCACCTGGGCGCAGACCACTGCTGAGACCCCCAAACCGGAGACGGGCACCGACTCCGCGTCGCAGGTGGAGGACCAGCTGAGCCTGGGCGAGGACGCCGATGCTGATCCTGAACTGGGCAAGCCCTATACCGCCGAAGTGAACGGCGCCTGGGAGTTGCGCTGCATCAAGACTGAAGAAGAAATCGACCCCTGCCAGATGTACCAGCTGCTGGACGATGGTGAGGGCGCGCCGGTGGCCGAAATCTCGCTCTTCCGCCTACCCGGATCGGGCAAGGCAGAGGCCGGGGCAACGATCATCGTGCCGCTTGAGACCGCCCTGCCCCGCCAGCTGACCATCACCGTCGATGGCGGCAAGGCACGTCGCTATCCTTATGCCTTTTGCAACCAGGTGGGCTGCTACGTTCGGCTGGGCCTGACGGCGGAAGATGTGAGTGCTTTCAAAAGGGGCAGCGAGGCGACGATCACCATCGTGCCGGCCTTGGCGCCGGACCAGACGGTGGACCTGACCCTTTCGCTGAGTGGCTTCACCGCCAGCTACGACAAGGTCTCTGTGATCGAGCAGTGAAGCTTTGCAAGATGTGCTGACAATGAGCCGTCCCTCAGGGGCGGCTTTTTCGTCTCAAACAGATCGGGCAGCGGTCAGAAAACTTCTTCAGACGCCGCCATCGGTCCCCATGTCCTGGGGTCCGGCAGGCCGACACTGGACCAGGCTTCCTGCAGGACGCGAGAGTCGGCGGAGGGCATCCGGGGCAGATCATCCAGAATCTCGATCCAGGACATCTGGCTCTCAATGCCCGAATGAATCGCGGGCGCGTGGCGGTTTGGTTCATCCAGGGACGAGGTGAAGATCACCAGATAGGCCGTTTCGCGTGGGCGGACCAGTTTGTAGGTCAGGCTTGATCCGCATCGCGGACAAAAGCCCCGCTCCGCGATGGGTGAAGAGGCGAAATAGCGTGGCTCTTGCCCGACAAAACGCACGGCGGCGGCAGGAAATGCGGTCCAGGCGCTCATCGCGGATCCGGTGAATTTCTGGCAAATGCTGCAATGGCAATAGCCGGTGCTGATCGGCGGTGCGCTGATCTCAAACGCTATAGAACCACACAGACAGCTTCCCTTTATCAGGGAGGTGTCGGGCTCATCCTCATCAAAGTCCAGAAAGCCCAGGGATTTCCCGGGTTTCGACCGCGTCATGTAGACGTGGATCGCATCATCCGTATCCTTGAGGCGTTTGTGGCCGCAGTCCTCAAGCGGCAGGTCGATCTTTCCGCGGGTCTGAATCACGACGTCGCTGGATAGGGCGATGCCGCCAGGCTCGGCCATGGCCTGCAGCCGCGCGGCGGTGTTGACGCCCTCCCCCAAAAGGTCAGTGCCCTGGACCACGACATCACCCAGTGACACCCCAACCCGCAGCACCAGAGTATCGTCGGCGTTTGACTGGCGCGCCTCAAAGGCCGACGCCTTCTGGATGCCCACGGCGCAGCTCACGGCTTCAAGCGTGCTGGAGAACTCCGCCAGAAATCCATCGCCCGTTGACTTAAAGACCCGGCCCCGGTGCGCTTCAACCTGCATCTGGATGATCTCTTGCCTGAGCCGCTCCAGTCTTTCTAGAGTTCCACTTTCGTCCCTGGACACCAGACCGGCAAATCCCACGACGTCCGTCGCCAGAATTGCCGCCAATTTGCGTTCCATGCCCCTCCCCTTCGAAAACCGTAATGGGCCCTTATAGCATTTTTTGCACAAATCTGTGATTTAGATGGATAGCCGGGCCAATCCTTAAACTGCCCGCAGCGCCAGCACCGCGTTCATGCCGCCGAAGGCGAAGGCGTTGCTGAGGGCGACCTTGACCTTCGCCGCCCGCGCCTCGTTCGGGACCACGTCCAGCGCGCATTCTGGATCCGGCTCTTCGTAGCCGATGGTGGGGGCGATGATGCCGTCGCGCAGGGCCATGATGCAGGCCAGCAGTTCCACAGCGCCTGTGCCGCCAATGAGGTGACCGTGCATCGATTTGGTCGAGGAGATCATCAGGCTGTCCGCGTGGGGGCCGAAGACGTCCGCAACGGCGGCGCATTCGGTCTTGTCGTTGGCCGCAGTTCCGGTGCCGTGGGCATTGATATAGCCCACTTCGGACGGGTCGATGCCACCGTCCTGCAGCGCCCCGGCCATGGCGCGGGCGGCCCCTGATTTCGATGGCATGACGATGTCGGCAGCGTCCGAGGACATGGCGAAACCGGCCACCTCGCAGAGGATCTCCGCGCCCCTTGCCCTCGCGTGCTCGTATTCTTCAAAGACGAAGATACCCGCCCCTTCGCCCTGGACCATACCGTTGCGGTTGGCCGAGAAGGGACGACAGGCGTCCCGGCTCATCACCCGCAAACCTTCCCAGGCCTTGACCCCGCCAAAACACAGCATTGATTCCGATCCGCCCGTCACCATCACGGGCGCCATCCCGGAGCGGACCATGGCAAAGGCCTGGGCCATGGCATGGTTGGAGGAGGCGCAGGCGGTTGAGACGGTGAAGGAAGGCCCCTTGAGGTTCCATTCTATACTCACGTGGCTGGCGGCCGCGTTGTTCATCAGCTTGGGCACGACGAAGGGGTGAACCCGGTTCTTCCCCTCCTCGTAAACCGCGCGGTAATTGTCGTCCCATGTGGAGACGCCGCCGCCCGCGGTGCCCAGCACCACACCTGACCGAGCCGCCAGATCACCTGAGAAGGTGAGGCCCGACTGCTCGATCGCCTCCCGGGCGGCGGCAAGGGTGAACTGGGTGAACCGGTCGTAAAGCGACATCTGCTGGCGGTTGTAGCGGCCTTCGGCTTCAAAACCGCGCACCTGCCCCCCGATCTGGATCTGCAGGCGCTCGACATCGCGAAATTCAAGCTGGCCGATCCCACAGGTGCCTTCCTGCATTGCCGCCAGGGTTGCTGGGACAGAATGCCCCAGCGCGTTGATCGTGCCCGCGCCGGTGACGACTACCCGTTTCATCGCCTATCCCTGCTGTTCGGCTCGGAGCCGTTCAATACCCGCGATAATCGTCCCGACGGAGGAGATATCGAAATCGGACGCGGCCGGATCGTTCGCATTGAAGGGGATGTTGATGTCAAAGGCTTCCTCGATCGCGAAGATGCTTTCCACAAGGCCAAGGCTGTCGATGCCTAGGTCCTCGGGCGTGCTTTCCAGGGTCACGTCCGCTGGCTCCAGCATGGCCTGTTCGGCAATGATGGCGATCACCTGCTCCTGCGTGCTCATGGCGAGGTTCCTTAACGGGGTGGCTTTGAGGCTGATTTAGTCACCCTTGCTGCTTTTGAAAACAGCCTTTCTGAGTTCCGCCACTTCCTTCAGCAAGCGTGGCAGACGGCGCAGGGCCTTGTAGCTTTCCATCTGCTTGTCCATTTGCGTGCCGGGATAGCCCAGCATCGAACGGCCCGCGGGCACATTTGAGAGCAGCTTGGTGCCGCCCCCGGCGATCACCCCGTCACCGATGAAGATATTGTCGCTGACGCCGACCTGACCACCCAGCACAACGTTATTTCCGATGGTCACCGACCCCGCGATGCCCACCTGGCCACACAGGAGGCAGTTGTCCCCGACGATCACATTATGACCGAGATGCGCGAGATTATCGAGCTTGGTGTTGTTGCCGATCATCGTGTCGCGGATGGTGCCGCAATCCACGGTTGAGTTCATCCCGATCTCCACATCGTCGCCGATGCTGACACCGCCCAGCGTATGAATCCGGATCCAGGGTTGCGATTGCGCCTCTCCCTGATCGCCAAGGCTCTTGCGAGCCGCCTCCACGGTAGAGGGTTCCGCAGTGACGAAAGAGAAACCGTCCCCCCCAACGCGGGCCCCGGGCTGCATGATGAAACGATCCCCTGCCCGGACACGGGCACCGACGCTGGCGTGTTCGCGCAACAGCGCGCCCTTCCCGAGTTCAGCCCCCTGCCCGACAAAGCAATGGGGCCCGATCACTGAGCCTGCACCGATGCGCGCTCCGGCCGAGATGATGGCCAGCGGCCCGACAGAGACCGCCTCGCCAAGCTCCGCCGAGGGATCGACGATCGCCGAAGGGTGAATGCCGGTGGCAAATCCCTGTCCGGGATCTAGCATCCGGGTCAGCCCGGACATGGCAAAACGTGGGCGCGTGGGCAGGATGGCGGCCTCAAGGCCCAGGGCCTCCCAATCCGCATCTGACCAGAGAAGCGCCGCACGCGCCTGCCCTTCGGCCAACCGCTTGGCATATTTAGGGGACATCGCAATGGCCAGCTCACCCGGTCCGGCGGACTGCGGTTCAGCTGCACCAGAGATCCTGATCGAGGTGTCGCCAACGGCGGCAATCCCCAGCGCATTCGCAATTTCGGCGATGGTATGTGTCATGCGGCATCCCTTGGTGGTGGCCGCAATCAATTAACCCTGAACTGCCCCCAATGCCACCCCGGCGCGCGACAGGGCTTGCCAGATTTTTGCATCCCGCCCGTAAATATCCCCGCGGTATTCCGTGTGGCCGCGCGCGTTGGTGACGGCGGTGCGATAGATCAGATGTACAGGCACCGGTTCGGCAAGTTTCAGCTTGGTCTCCTTGCCGGTGTTGAGGATGCGCTTGAACAGGCCTTCCGGGTCATCGGTCTGCTTGGCCAGCAACGTATAGGCAAACTCAAAGGGTTCAGCGAGGCGGATACAGCCGTGACTGAAGGCGCGCACGTCCTTGGAGAACAGGCTTTTTGCGGGGGTGTCGTGCAAATAGATATTGTACTTGTTGGGAAACATGAACTTGACCAGACCCAGTGCATTGCTGCGGCTGGGCGGTTGGCGCATGGCGAAGGGAAAGGTGCGTTCCGTGAAAGCGGCGAAGTTAACCGTGTTCCGGCTGACCACACGGCCACTGCGGTCGGTGATCTCTATATGGCCCGCAGCGTAGGGATTTCGCTTGAGTTCGGGCAGGTATTCCTTGGTGGCGATGGAACGGGGGACATACCAGCTTGGGTTGATAACCATATGCTCCATCATGTCGGAGAATTCCGGCGTCGGACGGTCTTCGCGGGCGGCACCGACCACCGACCGGGTGCGTAAGGTGATCCTGTCATCGTCGATGATCTTGGCAGAAAAATCGGGGATATTGACCAGCACGTGACGCTTTCCGCGGTCTGTGTTGAACCAGCGTTCCCGTTCCAGCGCCACGAAAACAGACTGCAGCCGCTCTTTCACGCCGATGTTGATCTGCTTCATGGTGGCAGGACCCGCGACCCCGTCGGGGTTCAGGCCGTGGGCCTCCTGAAACTGGCGCACCGCCTCGGTAATGTCACCGTCGAAGGTCCGGGTGTTGGTCCGGCCAAGATAGCCCATTGCGATCAGGCGGTTGCGCAGGGCGACCACAGCATTCCCACTGTCGCCCGGCTCCAGCTTGGCCGACGGCACGGTCGGCCCCCAACCGCCTGCGGCGAGCAGGCGCTGCATTTCAATCTTTTCCTTCAGAAGCGCGTTATATTCCATGCTGCGCGGCGGAAGGGACCGAAAGACCCGCGCGGCAGGTTCACCCACCAGACGCTTAAGATTGGCTGTCCGGTCCTGGTATTGGATTTCACGCTTGATGGCATCGTCAATCTGGCCTGGGACCAGCATGCCGCTTTGAATGTCGCGGGCATACTTCAGGTAAAGCTTGCTTAACATCACCTCGGCTTCGCCCCTGTCCCGCGGCGTGCGTACTGCTTCAAGCACCCGCATGACCCCGTCGGGGTCGTAACGCTGGATCGGCAGTCCATGATCCGAGGCGGATTTGATCGCGCGGATCAGCTCAGCGCGGCGGGCGCGGTCCTCTTCGCCCGGCCCGGTCCAGAGCGGGGCATAGGCCGTTGAACGATAGAAGGCGGCGATATCGTCATCGCGCGCTGCGGCCTCCGCCACCGCCTGCTTGAAGGCCGTCACCTGTGCCGTCGCGATTTTGGGGGCCACAATGGCACCCATCAGGCAGAAGACTGCCGCAATAGCCATCAGGCCCCGATGAAGGCTCAAAATACGCACCATTTTTGTAACTCACGCTGAAATAGTCTCGGTGTATAGCGATTCCGACACTCACCAGAAATCCAATGCCTGTCCATTCACAGTTCTGTTTTTTCTCGCCGATCCGGCGCGTCTGGTGCGCAAAATCATCGATTGGAACGGCTCCAATTGCTGCAATCCCAAGGATTGGGCGAAAAATTGCCTAAAGTTGCATCTTCATGGAACCCTTTGGATTCAGTTCTTGGTTCCGATTCTTTGCTATGCGATACCCTTCACACGTTTGAGGTTAGAAAAAGTAGTGGCGATGTAACATCAGCGCCACACAGGCAGAAACGGGACAGACAAATCATGACCGGAATCAGCTCTTCGGGGATGACACGTCGTGCTTTACTTGGCGCCTTTGCGGCGACGGCAGTGACGGCGGCTCCTTCTTACACAAATGCAGCAGGCTTCTTGCGCGGCGGTGGCGACATCCGCCGCATCCGTATGTATTCGGGCCGAACCGGTGAACGGATCGATATGATCTACTGGATCGAAGGTCAGTACATCAAGGATGCGGTCAAGGAAGTGAACTACTTCATGCGGGACTGGCGCACCGACGGGGTCAAATCCATCGACCTTCGGACAATCGACATCATGGCAGCAGCACACAATCTGCTGGATGTGAATGAGCCCTACATGCTTCTTTCCGGCTACCGCAGCCCCAAGACCAATGCGATGTTGCGGTCCCGATCGCGCGGTGTGGCAAAGAATTCGCTGCACATGCGCGGCCAGGCGGCAGACCTGCGGCTCGCTTCGCGTTCGGTACACCAGATGGCCAAGGCTGCAATCGCTTGTCACGGGGGCGGCGTGGGACGTTACTCAGGCTCCAACTTCGTGCACATGGATTGCGGTGTGGTCCGGTCCTGGGGCGGGTAAAAGGCCTGTCCCGGTCTGCGAAAGGGCGCCCACTGGGCGCTTTTTTTTTGCCTGAATGAATGAACCAGAGAAAAAAACACGCGACTAAGTATCTGTTACAAAATAATAATCAAAGAAAATGTGAACACCATTCACATTTTTTCTTGCAAGTTCGGCTGCAATGCCCATTTTGAGTGATGTAAAAGGCATTCACATAAGACCTTTTGAACGAGAGGCCGAAGTCAGGCCTTACACTTTGAGAAAGGCACGACCTATGACCACCATCACGTCCGACCAAAGCTATACCGCGCCCCGGACCAACTGGTTTTCCCGAACGGAGGCCTGGCTTGACGACAAGGGTAAAGGCGCCTGGATCGCTGCAATGGTCCTTGGCTTTGTCTTCTTCTGGCCCATCGGCCTCGCCCTTCTGATGTACATGATCTGGAGCAAACGCATGTTTTCTGGCACTTCCTGCGCGAAACGCGGCAGCCGCCGCATGATGACCACCCGCAGCACGGGCAACAGCGCCTTCGACAGCTACAAGGCCGACACACTGCGCCGCCTGGAGGAAGAGCAGGCCAGCTTTGAGGCCTTCCTTGAGAGGCTGCGTGAGGCTAAGGACAAGGCAGAGTTCGACCAGTTCATGGACGACCGCGCCAAGCGCAACGAAGGTCCGGCGGAAGCCTGATCACCCCAATGACTTCCCTCGCCTCCCGGCTTCGGCCGGGGGGCCTTTGCACGGAAAGACACCATGCCGACGCCCAGCCCCGATGATCAGCCGGAATTTTACGATGGCATCCTCACCAAGCGCCTGATCGCCTGGCTGATCGACAGCCTGATTATCATTCTGCTGTGCCTGCTGATCCTGCCCTTCACAGCCTTTACCGGGATCATCTTCTTCCCGGTCCTGATGATCTTTGTCGGGTTCTTCTACCGTTTGGCCACCTTGGCCAGTCGGTCCGCCACCTGGGGCATGCAGGTCGTGGCGATGGAACTGCGCGACGATGAAGACCGTCTGTTCAATGGGACCACCGCCTTTCTACATACGGCGGGCTACACGATTTCGATTACAGTGGCACCCTTGCAGCTGATCTCGGTCGTTCTGATGGTGACCAACAGCACACGTCAGGGTCTTACTGACATGATCCTTGGCACGGTCGCGTTGAACCGACGCAGAAATTACTAGGAATTTAAGAAAAATCGCCCTTGGCGGCTTAGGGCGCCAGCGCTATCTTTTTCCTGAAACACTGGGAACCTATGCGCCACACCTTGCCTCTTACCCCGCAGTTCTATGTGACTGCGCCTCAGCCCTGTCCGTACCTTGAGGGCCGGATGGAGCGGAAGCTATTCACTGCGCTGCAGGGTGAAAACGCGGCTGAGCTGAACGATACGCTCTCCGCCCAGGGCTTTCGTCGGTCCCAGAATGTCCTCTACCGCCCCTCCTGTGCCGACTGTGCCTCGTGCCTCTCCGCACGTATCGATGTCAAACGCTTCCAACCCACCAAAAGCCAGAAGCGCGCCCTGAAAAGAAATGAACATCTCAACCGCCGCGCGACCTCGCCCTGGGCGACGGAAGACCAGTATGACCTTTTTCGCCGCTACCTGGACAGCCGCCATGCGGACGGTGGGATGGCCGATATGGATGTCTTCGAATTTGCCGCGATGATTGAGGAAACGCCGATCCGCAGCCGCGTCATCGAATATACCGACCCCGCCGATGGTGAACTGGTTGGCGTCTGCCTGACCGATGTCCTGGGGGACGGGGTGAGCATGGTTTACTCCTTCTACACGCCCGACCGGCAGAAGGCGTCCCTGGGTAACTTCATCATCCTCGACCATATCGAGATCGCTCGTGCGGCAGGGCTTCCTTATGTCTATCTGGGCTACTGGGTCCCGGGCAGCCAGAAAATGGGCTACAAGGCCAAATTCTCAGGGCTTGAGGTCTATTTCAACGGACAGTGGCGCCGGATGCGCGATCCGGAGAATTTCCGGCCAGAGCAACATCCGCTCAGCACCGATCCAATCGCGGAACAGGTCGCCAACATCGCCCTGCCCGATCTGGCGCGACAGCGCCGCTGACACCAACCACTTTTCCGCAGATCCGGAACCGCCTGGGCGCGTCTTTTGCTCTGTTGAAATGGAAAACGGGCCGCCCCCTCCCCGGTGCGGCCCGCTCCGATCCCGTCGCTGATCCGGATGATCAGTTCGGGATAAGGTCCGGTACGATGGTCACGATCGCCGGGAAGAACCAAAGGATTCCCAGACCCACCACCTGGATCAGCACGAATGGAATGATCCCGCGGTAGATGTGCCGTGTCGTCACGCTCGGCGGTGCGACACCCCGCAGGTAGAAGAGCGCAAAGCCAAAAGGTGGCGTCAGGAAAGAGGTCTGCAGATTCACCGCGATCATGATGGTCACCCACTTGGGATCAAAGGACCCGCCGTAGATGACAGGGCCCACGATGGGCACGACGATGTAGATGATCTCAAGAAAGTCGAGCACAAACCCCAGTACGAAGAGCACCAGCATCACGATCAGGAAGACCGTCAGTTCATTGTCGAAGGACTTGAGGAACTGCTGGATATAATGCTCGCCCCCGAAACTGATCACCACAAGGTTCAGCAGCTGCGAGCCGATCAGGATGGTGAAGACCATCGAGGTGACCTTGGCCGTTTCCCGAACCACAGGTGTCAGAACGCCCGAGGTGTAAAGGATCCAGCAGGAGAAGAGCAGCCCGAAGAGTGCGTAAAGATAGGCACCGTAAGCGACGAAGAAGGCGAACCAGCTCTCAAAGCTTACATCCTCCTGGTTGATCCTCAGATCAAAGTTCACGCCAACCAGGATGCAGACGATGATTGCGAGGGTGGACCAGATGATCACCTTGGGTGATCGGTCCTGATCCTTCAGCTTGCGGTAGGCCGCCAGCATGATGGCACCGCCCGCCCCCAGGGCCGCCGCAGGCGTCGGGTTGGTGATGCCCCCAAGGATGGAGCCAAGCACCGCCACGATCAGCATCAAGGGCGGGAAGACCACGCGGATGAGTTCGTTTCCGGCGCAAAGCTTGGTTGCGTAGACCACACCGTAGAGCGCCAGTGCGTAGGGTATGGCAAGCAGAACGACGGTGACCCCTGAGGATGTGGTCGGCCCGATAAGGGCGATGTCGGCCAGAACCGCCAGCACGATACCGATGCCGCCGATCAGGAGCGGACGTGTTTCCGAAGAGGGCGAAATCCCCCGGCCAGTGGTCAGGAAGAGCGCCAGCAGGACCAGAAGAATGGCGTTGCCGGTCCCGACAGGGGCGGCTGAGGCAATCTTTTCGACCTGGGCGGCGGCAAAGTCCTCGTCGCTGAGACGCTGGGACTGCTCCAGCCCGCCGGCCTCATCGATAGCCTGCTGTTCAGCCACTGCGCGGTCCCAGGCTTCCTGCCCGTGCAGCTCGATCATGGAGGCCTTGCATTCGTCACCGACTTTCGTGCGCAGGCTTGCCGCTTCGCCAATGTCGGAGAAGGTCGAAACAGTCGTGGACTGGCTTCCTACCACGCCCAGATTGCCCAGCATTATTGTGCCCACCACGATCAGGATCGGCGCGCCGAGGAACCAGGTAAAGGCTTCGCCCCGGGTGATCGGTTCCGCATTGGTTGTGCCCATCTCGACCGCAGGGGCCTTTTCGGGGTTCAGGAGCGCGTAGCCGAAGGCGTAGAGCGCGTAGAGCAGCGCCAGCATGATCCCCGGCAGGAGCGCAGCCTGAAAGAGCGTACCCACAGAGACCACAGCAGGCTCGCCAAGCAGCGTCAGGGCATCGGTACAGCCCGCCAGCTGGGCCCGGTTTTCCTGGGCAGCCGAGTAGAGATCCCCCGCCAGGGTTCCCAGCAGAACGATCACGATGGAGGGCGGGATGATCTGCCCCAGCGTGCCCGAGGCGGCGATGACCCCCGTGGCAATTTCAGGCGAATAATTGTTGCGCAGCATGGTCGGCAGGGCCAGCAGGCCCATGGTGACCACAGTAGCACCCACAATGCCGGTCGAGGCGGCGAGGAAGGCACCCACGACGACGATGGAGACGGCCAGACCGCCCGGCAGCGGGCCGAAGACCCGCGCCATCGTGGTCAGAAGGTCATTGGCGATCTTGGAGCGTTCCAGGGTGATGCCCATCAGAACGAACATCAGCACCGCAAGCAGCGTCTCGATCGACTGGCCCGCCAGAACCCTTTCGTTCATCCGGTTCACGATGAAGGAGACGTTGCGGTCCAGGGCTACTTCCCAGCCCGAGGGGAAGACCGGTTCGGAGATCGTTGGCAGTTCGGGGTATCGGAAGACCGATACCGTGTCGGGTTTTACCCCCGAATTCACAAGTGCGCGGTAAGCGTCCGAGCCTGTGTCGATGGCCTGGTGGATCAGAAGCCCCGCACTGTCCATCGCGGCGATGATCCCGAATGAGATGATCCCCGCCCCACCGATGGCGAAGGCCACCGGAAAGCCCGACAAAATGCCGCCGAAGAGGCAGATGAAAACGATAATCAGGCCAACTTCGACCCCGTCGAGACCAAAAAACATCAGTGTGTCCCTTCGTAGGCTTCTTCGCCCTCGCCCAAGGTGTCCTTGTCGAGATATTTTCCTTCGGACTCTTGTCCTTCCCTCAGCTCACACCAGCTGCGGTAAAAGACGGCCAGGGCCTGCAGGATCACCAGCACGCAGAAGGCGCAGAGCAGGATCTTGAACAGGAAGTAGCCGTTGAAACCATTGGGTGAGAAACCGATGGTTTCCACATTCCATTTGAGCAACCGCGCCTTGCGCAGCAGCAGCTCCAGCCGGTCCGAGGCCGAAGGGTTCGGCGTGACCAGGTGCCGCCAGAGGAAGTACCAGCCATAGAGCCAGGTGATCACGGCGAAGGGGATCATGAAGAAGATCGCGCCGAACATG
This sequence comes from Sulfitobacter sp., assembly GCA_013002405.1. Taxonomy (GTDB): domain Bacteria; phylum Pseudomonadota; class Alphaproteobacteria; order Rhodobacterales; family Rhodobacteraceae; genus Sulfitobacter. The sequence continues at coordinate 15,045 of JABDKA010000071.1, forward strand.
TCGATGATCTTTTTCGTGCGGAACTTGGCCCCCGCATAGAATAGGTCCACCCGAACGTGTCCGCCCTGAATGAAGGTGTAGGAAACGCACAGGCAGACGACCAAGGCATTGAAAAGCTTCAGCTCTTCCGCGAACCAGCTGATGTCGAACTGCAGCGGGATGCCGAAGCCGATGGAAATGTCGGGCCGGGTAAAGATCCGCTGGAGAAAGACGATGACGATCTGCTGCAGCACCATCAGCAGACCCGCCCAGGCAAAGAGGCGTCCAACACTGTTGCCGACCCATTCTAACCCGCGCACGTAGGACCACATGACCGGCCTTTTCCAGATGCCGATGATGGTGAGGATCACGATGAGGTTGAAGCAGACGAAGAAGAGTTCGACCGAACCGCCGTAGTAGATGAAGCGCATGATCGCCTGAGAGTCCGACCAGTTAAGCCACATGCCCGGATTGAGAAGCGCCGCGAAGAAGTTGTAAAATCCTTCGAGGATGTTTCCCAACACGAACTGGACAAATCCGCCATCCTGGAACTTATCGAGACAGCTGATCTTTGCGCCTTCAGCTGCACGGAAAAATCCCGAACATACCACGTCGTTTTCCATAAACCCCCCCTTCGGATGTGCACGTGCACTGCATGACAATGCAGACCGGTGGATGGTCTGACTTCGATGCACGTCAAGGGCCGCGAACGGCCCCTGACAAATCTTACCAGTTCAGGCGATCAGGCCTTGTTGCGGACGCGCTCGCGCTGTTCGACGTAGAAGGCGTCGGACTTCGACAGCCATTCGGCCGAGGAGGTCAGCGAGGTTTCGAAGCTTTCGCGTGTGCGCGCGAAGAGCTCGTCGCCCATGTTCTCGTCCATCACCTCGGCAGAGGCGGCGCCGAAGGCATCCCAGACATCGTCGGAGAATTGCATGGTCTTCACGCCCTGCTGCTGCAGCCGCGAGAGGGCCGCACCGTTGTTGGCCAGCGTCTGTGCCAGCTGCACGTGGGTGGTTGCCATGCAGGAATACTCGATGATCTTCTGGTGCGCAGGCGACAGATCGTTGAAGACGTCGAGGTTGACCGCAGCCGCCAGACCGGAGCCCGGCTCGTGGAAACCGGCGGTGTAGTAGATCTTGGCCACTTCCTGGAAGCCGGCACGCTCGTCCGCGAAGGGACCGACCCACTCCAGACCGTCAAGGGCACCGGAGGAAAGCGCCTGGTAAAGTTCGCCGCCGGGGATGTTCTGGACGGATGCACCCAGCTTGCCCAGAACCTTGCCGCCCAGACCGGGCATGCGGAACTTGAGACCATTGAAGTCAGCGGCAGAGTTGATTTCCTTACGGAACCAGCCACCGGACTGCGAACCGGAGTTACCGGCGAGGAAGGACTTCAGGTTGAAGATTTCGCCCAGTTCGTTGTGCAGATCGTGGCCGCCACCGTGGTGGTACCAGTTGGTCAGCTCCTGCGCGGTGCCGCCGAAGGGCACGGCGGTGTAGTAGGCATAGGCCGGGTGCTGGCCGATGAAGTAGTAGTCAGCGGAGTGATACATGTCCGCCTGGCCCGAGGACACAGCGTCAAACACTTCGAAAGCGCCGACAAGCTCGCCGGGGGCCTTCTTTTCGATGGTCAGAGTGCCGTCGGACATCTCGTTGACCATGTCGTTGAGGTAGGTGGCCGCGTCATCCAGAACGGCAAAGCCGCGGGGCCAGGATGTGACCATTGTAAGGGTGCGGTGGCCGGCTGCATAGGCCGGGGCTGCCAACGTTGTGGCTGCGGCGGCGGTTCCGCCAAGTGCAGATGTCTTCAGAAATGAACGACGATCCATTGTGATACTCCTCCCGAGTAGGATGCCCGCCGGAACCCTTGGGGTCGCGGGCCGTTTCAAGTGAGGGCACATTAGCCATCCGCGTCAGGATTAAAATACCTACTACTACGTAGGGATCCCTTGATCAGCCATTTTGGTCATATTTTTGGACCAAAATTTGACACGGAAAGCCCCGTTGGAGTGCCGTTACTGTCCCCAATCCAGTGATTTCCTTTGATTCGCCCCCGATTCGGCGTATCGCTCGTACCATGCGGAATCGCTTGGCCTTTCTCATCCCGACCTACGCGCAAAAGCTGACCTTGCTGGCCGCCGTCCCGCTGGTTCTGGCGGTCGCGGCCATTGCGGTGCTTGTGGCGCTCCAGGCCCGCGCCCTGGCCGAGCGAGAGATCACGACCCTTGAAATGCAGCTGATCGAGGCCAAGAAGGCGGAACTGCGCAACTACGTCACCCAGGCGCGCAACGGCTTCTATTTTATATACGGTAACGCTGCCCCCGATGATGAGGCGGCCAAGGCCCAGGTGGCCCAGATCCTTGCGGCAATGATCTACGGGGATGAGGGACAGTTTTTTGTCTACGACTACGATGGCAACCAGCTGGTCAGCGCGCGTCAGACGGAGCGGATCAATCAGAACTGGACTGGACTGAGCGACAGTGAAGGCACCCCCATCGTCGACAAGTTGATCGAGATTGCCCGCTCGGGTGCCGGCTATCACAGTTATCTCTGGCCCAAGCCAAGCACCGGGGAAGAGGCGCGGATGATTACCTACGTCACCTCCTTTCCCTCCTGGCGGTGGGCTGTGGGCACGGGTGTCTACATCGACGATGTGCTGGCCTCCGTTGCCAGCGCCCGCGCGGATGTCGAAGCGCGTGTGCGCAATACCTTTGTCTATATCGGGGCGATTACCCTGATCGCGCTCCTTGTGGTTTTTGGCACTGGAATGCTGATCAATCTGCGCGAACGCAGGCTGGCGGATGCCAAGCTGAAGCGGCTGACACAGAGGGTTTTCGACGCGCAGGAGGAAGAACGCGGTCGCGTCGCGCGGGAATTGCACGATGGCATCAGCCAGATCCTGGTCGGCGTGCGCTACGCGCTCGATAACGCCCGCCGTCGGCTGGAACGGGGTGATGCCAACGCGGCGGAGCCCCTTGGCAAGGGGATCAACAGTCTGGGCGAGGCCATCTCGGAGGTGCGCCGGATCAGCCGCGACCTGCGGCCTGGCGTGCTGGACGATCTGGGTCTGGGACCAGCAATCAAGACCCTGGCCGAAGAGTTCGCGGCACGCACCGGCATTCCGTGCGCTTTTGAAACGGTGGTCTTTCGAAACCGTCTCGATAATGAGGCCCGGATCGCCCTCTTCCGCATCGCGCAGGAGGCGCTGACCAACGTGGAACGGCACGCAGGCGCAACAAGGGTTGAGATTGATCTTCGGGGTCACCGCCGCGGCGCCACACTGCGGATCAGCGACAACGGCGCTGGTTTGCGGGCGCGCAAGACCTCCTCGGGCCTTGGGCTGCGGAACATGCAGGAACGAATGGAACAGCTGGGCGGCTCGCTTGAGATCAGCCAGGGCAAGATCGGCGGGACTACCATTGAAGCCCATGTCCCCTTGAGCCATATGCTGCCCCCCGAAGATACCGCCCCAGAGAATAACAGGGTTGCCGCCGAATGACCGAACCCGTCAAAGTCTTGATCGTGGACGACCATCCCATGGTCGCCGAGGGGATTCAGTCAATTCTCGAAAGCTATGAGGATCTTGAGGTGGTCGCCACGCTGGCCAATGGGCGCGAAGCGATAGACCAGCTTGAGATGCTCGATCCCGATGTGGTCCTGATGGACCTCAACATGCCCGACGTCGGCGGGCTGACAGCGACCGAGATCATGC
>JABDKA010000077.1 GCA_013002405.1 Sulfitobacter sp.
CCCTATGCCGACTCAATCCAAACCCAAAACCAAGAAAGCGCAGCTCATTCAGATGCTGACCCGGAAGTCCGGGGCTGATATTGCCACGATCAGCGAGAAGCTCGGCTGGCTCCCGCATACGACGCGGGCGGCGCTGACCGGCCTGCGCAAAGCCGGTTTCGAGATTACTTCCGAGAAGAAGGGAGATGGCAGGCCCGCGTGCTACCGGATTACGGCGGAACCGGCGGATGCCACCTGATGACAGACGACAGCGATATCAAGCAGCGTTGGGCTGCGCTCGGTCAGACGGACCGGGCGGCCCTGCGTGTGGCCTGGACGGCGGCCTTTGGAGACGCCCCGCCACACTTTGTATCGATGATCTTTATGCGTAAGGCGCTCATCTGGCATGCGCAGTGCCGGGCTTTCGGCAGCCTGACCACTGACGTAAAACGCGCTCTCAGATCTGCCGCCGGGGGCAAGCAGGTCAGGCCAGCAGCTCCAGCGATCAAGCCCGGCACTCAGCTGGTGCGGGAATGGAATGGCCGCCGGTATCAGGTCGAGGTGCAGGACGACGGGTTCCTGATGAACGGGGAGCGCTACAGGTCGCTCTCTGCCATCGCACTTCAGATCACCGGCACCACATGGTCAGGCCCGAGGTTCTTCGGCCTGAATGGTCAGTCAGGCGCTGGCACATGAACAGGATCCGCTGCGCCATCTACACCCGCAAGAGCTCGGAAGAGGGGCTGGAGCAGGAGTTCAACTCTCTGGATGCCCAATACGAGGCCTGTGCTGCCTACATCGCAAGCCAGAAGGCGGAAGGCTGGGTCTTGTTGCCGGAGCGCTATGACGACGGCGGGATATCCGGCGGCAGTATGGAGCGGCCGGGATTGCAGCGCCTGCTGGCAGATATTGACCGGGGTGCCGTGGATCAGATCCTCGTCTACAAGATTGACCGGCTGACGCGATCACTGGCGGACTTCGCCAAGATGGTTGAGAGGCTGGATGCGGCAGGGACGTCCTTTGTATCCGTCACCCAGTCGTTCAACACCGCCACCAGCATGGGGCGCCTGACACTTAACATGCTTCTGAGTTTTGCGCAGTTCGAACGTGAAGTGACCGCCGAGCGCATCCGCGACAAGATCGCAGCCTCGAAGAAGAAGGGGCTGTGGATGGGGGCGACCGTGCCGCTGGGTTATGCCGCCGATGGCCGTTCGCTGAAAATCGCCGAGCCCGATGCGGAGGTCATCCGCACGATCTATGATCTCTATCTCAAACACCGGAATACGCGCACCGTCAAAGAGGCCGTGGATGCCCTCGGCCTGAAGACCCCGGTCAGAACGCTGATCTCGGGCAGAGTGAAGGGTGGGGCAGCCTTCAGCTATGGCCACGTCCATTACATCCTGAGCAACCCGGTCTACGCTGGCCGCATCCGGCATCATGCGAATGTCTATCCCGGACAGCATCCGCCGCTGATCGCGCCTGAAGTCTGGGACAGCATCCAGGATCAGCTTCAATCGAATGCCGTGAAAGGCCGGACCTTCACGAAGCGCAATCGAAGCGGCACGCGAGCATCAGTATCTCCGCTGGCGGGTAAGATCTACGATCAAACCGGAGACCGCCTGACCCCAAGCCATTCAAAAACCGCCAAGGGCCGTAAGCTCAGATACTACGTGTCTCATCGTCTGGTCCGCGGTACGGCGCCACGCGACCCTGCCGGGTGGCGGTTGCCTGCACCCGAACTGGAAGACAAGGTCGCGGACCTGATCCGGCGGCATCTGAACCGACCCGATGTGCGCGCAAGCATCATATGTAACGCAACAGCAGATGAAACCGCAGCAATAGGAAAGCGGTTGGCTGGGCTGACGACAACGTCTCCTGACACCGCAGCAGAGGCGAAACGTCTCTGTTTGGGCCTGGTTGACCGCATTGATATCGCGCCCGGGGACATCCGCATTGGCCTCTCGGAGCAGCAGCTCACACAGCACCTCGAAGTGGATCCTGCGCGCATCGACGAAACCCAGCTCACAATCAGATCTCCGTTCCAGCATCGCAAACGCGGCGTGGAAACAAAGCTCCTCATCGGTGACGCAGCACCGGACATCGATGTAACGCTGCTGCGCAACATCGCCCGCGCTCATCGGTACTTCGACCTGGTCAAGTCCGGGAGAACCTTCAGTGAGATTGCTGACACGGAAGGCGTCTCAAAGCGCCGTGTCCAGCAATTGATCGAACTCGCCTTCCTGGCACCGGATGTGATCCGGGCCGTCCGTGAGGGGCGGCAACCGGTTGGCCTGACCTCGGACTGGCTGAAGCGACATGCGTTCTCCCCGATCTGGTCGGAGCAACGCGACGCCTTCGCGGCGCTTTGAACCACCGCAACTAAATCAACTCATGCACCTCTGTGTCTGGCCGTAGGTTACTTCGGCCTCCCGCGTTGACCTTTCGAGATCATGACCGCACAAAGGTCGATGGTCCGACCATCGCGTTCGGCCAAACTGCTACCGTGGAAATGCCGGTTCCAGACTTCTCGTGTAGATGGGCAGCAATATGGTGATCTCGGTGTCTGGGGTATCCAGATACCCAAAAATGCCCCCGAAAACGGGGCGCAAATGGCGATATTATCCATCATAATCAATATGTTAGGTGTGCTGGCTGGGGTGGTAGGATTCGAACCTACGGTACACGGTACCAAAAACCGCTGCCTTACCGCTTGGCTACACCCCAGCAATGCTGGGCTAATTAAGCCGGTGGGTCGGCGGGTGCAAGACCCGTTTTGGCAAAAATAGCTATTCCTCGGTCGCGTGCTCGCTCAGCAAATCGTTGCGGGCAAGTTCGGCGCGCTCCTGGTCGACGATCTCTTCGAGCTGCTTGTCGGCGGTGGCCTCCACGGCCTGGGCGGGGGCGGTCTCGGTCGGCGGCGGTTTGGGCGCTTCGGGTTTGCTTTCCACTTTCGGCAGCCCATCGCCGAGGTTTTCGAGCCGGTAGGTGGGCACTGGCGCGGCAATCCCGGCTTGGTCGAAGGCGGCCTGGGTCAGGCGGATCGCCTCCGATCGCGCCAAAACGATGCTGGTCTCCACCTGATCGATCCAGGCTGCCATGTTCAGCGTGATCCAGAAGTCATCGACCGACTCGATCCAGACCGACACTTCCGGACTTTTCAGCGTGAAGGGCAGGCCATTCAGTGTATCCACGGCCAGTTGTCGCGCCCGGTCGAGGTCACAGTCCGAGGCGACGCTGAGGGCGAAAGTAAAGCGCCTTTCGGTGTTGCGGGTAAAGTTGACGATACGGCTCTTGAAGACAGTCGAATTGGGGATGCGGATGTGGTTTCCGTCAAAGCTGAGCAGGATGGTGGCGCGGCTTGTCAGGCGGATGACCTTGCCCGTGTCGCCGTTGATTTCGACCGTGTCGTTGGGCCGGAAAGGCTGTCGGATCGACAGCATGATGGAGGCGATAAAGTTCTCAACCGTGTCGCGCACGGCGAAACCGATGGCCAGGCCCACGATGCCTGCAGCCCCCAGGATCCCCGAGAGGAGGGCGGTGGCGTTAAGAATGTCGAGCGCGATGACAAGGCCCGCGACGACAAAAACGAGCCGGGTGACCTGGCGGTAGATATCGGCGATGAAGGCATTGGGCGAGAGCCTGTCCCAAGGCTGTTTCCGCCGGGCGATCCAGAAGCCGATAAGGACCACCAGGATGAAGACCGCCAAGGCAACCATCGCCAGCGGCAGGAAGGCGATCATCTGGACCGCGCGCGTCTTGAACCGCTGAACCGCCGGGTTCAGCCGCTCTACAACGTCGGTGGTCTCCACCACTTCGTTTTCAATCGCCACGACCCCTTCGACCCGCCCGACCAGTTCGTTCAGCCGGTTGGCGGTGGCGCTATCCAGGGTGGTGCCGCGCAGGGTGACAATGCCGGAAGAAACCGTAACGCTGATGTCGTCAAAGCCCTCCAACTCTCCCAAAATATCGCGGATTCGGGTCGCGATGGCCGCATCGGCGGCGGCGTCATCTACGACCCCGATTGTGCCCGTGGGCTGATCCGTATTCTGCGCCAAAAGTGCGAAGGGCAGGAATAGGCAAAGGGCGAGGGCAAGGAGGCGCATGCAAGGACCGGAGCTGAAAATACTCTTACCAGCCTAGGGGCAAGACCCCCGGCTGACAACGGATTCCGGCTCCCTCAGCCTGTGCCCTGGCAATCGATCAGGATTGCGCCGTGGCGGGCACCCTCTTCGACGGCTTCGTGCGCCTGGGCGGTCTGCGACAGCGGGAAGATCCGCTCTGTCGGGCAGTCCAGTCCCCCCGCGCCAAGGGCCGCATGCAGCTGGGCGATGGCTGCGTCACGCTCCGCCTTGGGCAACAGGTAGACCAGGATGATGTCGAGCGTCACCGCCTTGAAGAGCATTTCAAAGAAGGGCAGTTGCGGGGACATTTCCTTGGCCGAGCCGTAGGCAGCGAGCCGCCCGTTGGCGGCGATCACTGCCGCATCCAGATCGATGTTCTGGCCCAGTTCGACCTCGATGACCTGATCCACCGGTGCCCCGCCGTTGGCCGCCAGCACCTTTTGTGCAAGATCGCTGTCCGCGTAGTCGAAGACCTCCGCGGCCCCGGCCGCCATGACCCTGTCGAAGTCCCGCGCGCTGGCCGTGGCCAGGACCCTTGCACCGCCCCATTTGGCCAGCTGCACCGCGAGGTAGCCCACGGTGCCGGAGCCGCCCTGTACCAGAAGGGTCTGACCCGCCACTTCGCCCCCGCCGAAGACCGCGTGACAGGCGGTGAGACCGGGGATGCCCATGTTGGCACCTGTTTCGAAATCCATCGCATCGGGCATGGGCACTGCCTGCACCGCGGGAAGTGTGATATGGGTGGCGGCCGTGCCGAAGGGGCGCTGCCATTGGCCGTTCCAGATCCAGACCCGCTGTCCGGCGCGGTCCGGATCGACCCCTTCGCCCACCGCCTCGATCGTGCCGGCCCCGTCGCTGTGGGGGATGATCCTGGGGAAGGCCGGTTTGACAGGGCCCGGACGCCCCGCACGGGATTTCACGTCTGATGGGTTCACACCCGAGAGAGCCACCTTGACCCGTACCTCGCCCGGGCCAGGAGCAATGTCTTCGAGCGTCTCAAGGCCCAGCACATCGCGCGCCCTGCCGAAGTCGGAATATGTAATGGCCTGCATGGGGGGGGTCCTTGATTGTGGTGCCTTTTGGAACCAGTCTGGGGCAAAGGAGAAGTCCATGCAATTCCTGCGCACCGATGACAGCCGATTTGAAGGGCTGGCCGACTATCCCTTCGCCCCGAATTACCTCGGGGTGAATGACACCGAAGGGGGGCGGTTGCGGGTGCACTATCTGGACGAAGGGACGCGCGGTGCGGCCCCTGTCCTGCTGATGCACGGGGAGCCGACCTGGTCTTATCTCTACCGCCACATGATCCCGCCACTGGTGGCTGCGGGACACCGGGTGGTGGCCCCGGATCTCATTGGTTTCGGCCGCTCCGACAAACCGATCGAGCAGGCGGACTATACTTACCGGCGCCATGTGGACTGGATGTCGGACTGGCTGGGTCAGGTGGACCTTCGCGACATTACTCTCTTTGCCCAGGACTGGGGCGGGCTGATCGGATTGCGGCTGGTCGCGGCGATGCCGGAGCGCTTTGCGCGGATTGTGGTGGGAAACACCGCCCTTCCGACCGGAGATCAGCCGATGGGTCCGGCCTTTGAAGGCTGGCGGGAATATTCCCAGAAGGTTGAGGATTTCAACGCGGGCCGGATTGTCTACGGCGGCACCACCTCAAAGCTGACGGAGGCAGAGGTGGCGGCCTACAACGCGCCCTTCCCCGATGATCGCTATAAGGCGGGCGCGCGGCGCTTTCCGATGCTGGTGCCTTCCACGCCGGATGACCCCGCTGCCCTGCCCAACCGGGCCGCCTGGAAGGTGCTGGACAAGCTGAAGGCGCCGGTGCTCACCACCTTTGGGGCGGATGACAAGATCATGGCGGGGGCCGAGAAGGTCTTTCAAAAGCGCATGCCGGGGACAGCAGGGCAGGCGCATGTGGTGCTGCAAGGTGCGGGGCATTTCCTGCAAGAGGATGTGGGGCCTGAATTGGCACGTCGGATCAATGCCTTTATCGCGGCGACTGGTTAGGGGCTTTCACTCCCTGATCTCATTCGGGCCCACGCCCCAGATGCGTGCCTTGGGGGCCCAGCCCTTGTAGCCACCCGAACGCAGTTCGCACCACTCGGGCACGCAATCCCCCAGACGCGCAACGACGCCCAGTTCCAACGCCGCCATGACCGGCGCGTCGGGATCGGGCCGGGCATGAAGCGCGAGCATGTCCTGTTCCACAAGAACGGTCCGGGCGCCGGAAAGAAGCGAATAGTGGATCCAGCCGCCCATGCCGTCACGGTCCTCGACCCTGCGCCAGTGGCCATGTTCGGCGGTGATTCTGAGCGGCATGTCGCGCCGCTTGAAGACCCAGTCAATCCGGTGGGAGAGGGAAGGACCGCGCCTGACGTTGGCTTCGGAGGCCTTCATCGACACAAAGCGCGGAAGCGGCAGCTTGGTGACGGGCCCGGCCTCTTCGGCCGCGGCAGATGCGACCGGAAGAGAGGGGACCGACAACAAGGCCACGAGCGCGGCTTTGAGGGTCGATGAAAGCATGTGGTGCTGCCTGCACTGATTTTGTTTTTGCTCTTTTGCGGCGCGGGGTTCTTGTGCCTCGTCGCTGCATGGGACACCATGCACGGGCAAGAAAGTTGCGCCAAGCCCTGGGAGGAGCTCCATGTCAAAGAAACGTCTGAGTGTTGTAGTCACGCGACGGTTGCCGGATCCGGTTGAAACGCGGCTTTCCGAGCTATTCGACGTGACCCTGCGCGAGGACGATACGCCCATGACCAAGAGCGAACTGGTCGCGGCGATGAAGTCGTCGGACGTGCTGGTGCCGACCCTGACGGACGAAATCGACGCAGGAATGATTGCCCAGGCGGGCGACCGGCTGAAGCTGATCGCAAACTACGGGGCGGGGGTGGATCACATCGACGTGGCGACCGCGCGCCAGCACGGCGTATTGGTCAGCAACACGCCCGGTGTGCTGACCGACGACACGGCGGACATGACCATGGCACTGATCCTGGCCGTGACCCGCCGCATGCCCGAGGGCATGGCGATCATGCAAAAGAACGAATGGACTGGCTGGTCCCCCACGGCCCTTCTGGGCGGGCGCGTCTCGGGGCGGAGACTGGGCATCCTCGGCATGGGGCGGATCGGCCAGGCGGTGGCCCGCCGGGCCGCGGTCTTTGGCATGCAGGTGCACTACCACAATCGCCGCCGACTGCACCCTGAGATCGAGCAGGGGCTGGAGGCCACCTACTGGGAAAGCCTGGACCAGATGGTGGCCCGGATGGACGTGATGAGTATCAACTGCCCTCACACCCCTTCTACATTTCATTTGATGAACGCGCGGCGGCTCAAGCTTATGAAGCCCGAGGCCGTGGTCGTGAACACCTCCCGCGGGGAGGTGATCGACGAGAATGCCCTTACACGGATGCTCCGCGCTGGAGAGATCAAGGGCGCGGGTCTGGACGTCTACGAACACGGCACCGACATCAACCCGCGCCTGAGGGAGCTCGATAACGTGGTGCTTTTGCCGCACATGGGGTCGGCCACGGAAGAGGGGCGCCTTGAGATGGGCGAGAAGGTCATCATCAACATCAAGACCTTCGACGACGGGCACCGCCCGCCCGATCAGGTCGTCCCCTCGATGCTGTAACAGCATTGAGCGCCCCTGCCGGGGCGCACACGGTTTTATTCATCTGATGGGGGCTTTGCCCCCAGACCCCCGAGTATTTGGGGGCAAGAAAGGAGACCCGGGATGAAGCACCTAGTCTTGACGGCGGCCCTTCTTTTGGCAGGGACGGTGGAGGCGCAGCAGGCGGCGGATACAGTGGCACCCGAAGGTGCGGGGGCCGGAGGCTTCGAAGAGATGGGCGGTGCCGTTGCGGCGGCTCTCGATGCCAAGGCAGCGGGGCGCCCCGTCGAGGCGGCGGAGTGGATGGTGGCGGCGGCAAACCCCCATGCGGTCAAAGCCGGGGCGGATGTTCTGGCGCGTGGCGGCACGGCAGCGGATGCGCTGGTAGCGGTGCAGGTGATGCTGGGATTGGTCGAGCCGCAGAGCTCGGGGCTTGGAGGGGGCGCCTTCCTGGTCTGGTACGAGGCGGCGACGGGTGAGGTGACCACGCTGGACGGTCGTGAGACGGCCCCGCTGGCGGTGACGCCGCGGCTTTTCCAGGATGCGGAAGGCGAGCCGCTGAAGTTCTTCGACGCAGTGGTGGGCGGACGGTCTGTGGGGACACCGGGCACGCCTGCCTTGCTCGCCGAGGTCCACGCGCGCTGGGGGAGCCAGGATTGGGCCAGCCTGTTGCAGCCCGCGCAGGAATTGGCAAGGGCTGGCTTTGCCGTCTCCCCCCGGCTGGCGGGACTGGTGGCAGGTGATGCGGAACGGCTGCGCAGCTCGGACGCGACCGCGGCCTATTTCCTGCCGGGCGGTGCGCCCGTCTCGGCGGGAACGGTTCTGAAGAACCCCGACTATGCAGCCACGCTCGAGACCTTTGCCGCACAAGGGGCCGCGGCCTTCTATGGGGGCAGTATCGGCCGCGATATCGTGGCAACTGTCCAGGGGGCCGAGGGCAATCCCGGGGTGCTGTCGGAGGTCGATCTGGCTATCTATCGGGTCAAGGAACGCCCCGCCGTCTGCCCGCCCTACCGGGAGTACCAGGTTTGCGGCATGGGTCCGCCTTCCTCGGGTGCCGTGGCCGTTGGGCAGATCCTCGGGGCACTAGAAGGTCATGATCTCAGCAGCGGGCCGCTCGATCCGGAAGTGCGGCGGCTGATGGGAGATGCCGGACGGCTCGCTTTTGCGGACCGGGGGCGGTACCTGGCCGACAGTGATTTCGTGCCTGTGCCGGTGAGTGGATTGATTGATCCAGCCTACATGGCTGAGCGGGCAAAGGTGCTGGAAACGGACCGGTCGCTGGAGAGCGTCGCGCCGGGCAATCCCACCTTCGATCACGCGCTCAACTGGGCGGATGATGAGAGCATCGAGTTGCCCTCCACCTCCCACATCTCCATCGTCGATGCGGCGGGCAATGTCGCCTCGATGACGACCACGATCGAGAACGCCTTCGGCTCAAGGCTCATGACCAACGGCTTCCTGCTCAACAATGAATTGACCGACTTCTCCTTCCGCTCGCACCGTGACGGGGTTCCCGTCGCCAACCGGGCGGAGCCGGGCAAGCGGCCCCGTTCCTCCATGGCACCGACCATCGTGTTGAGGGACGGCCAACCGGTCCTCGCGGTGGGCAGCCCCGGGGGCAGCCGGATCATCGGCTACGTGGTCCAGGCCATCGTGGGGGTGATCGACTGGGGCCTCGATGTGCAGCAGGCCACTGCGGTGGCTCACGCGGTCAACCGCTTCGGAGCCTACGATCTGGAGGAGGGGACCGAGGCCGTGACGCTGGAAGCGCCCCTGACGGCCATGGGGTTCGAGGTAAATACCCGTGCGCTTACCTCCGGTCTGCACCTGATCGGGATTGGTGAGGGGCTGACGGGCGGAGCCGACCCCCGCCGCGAAGGCATCGTATTGGGAGAGTGATATGGCAGACGGTGGTACGCTGAAACGCAACGACGAGGGGATCGAAACGGCGCTGGGAATTCTCAAGCAGCAGTTCGGCGAGCGGTTGCAGACCGGGGACTCGGTCCGCGAACAGCACGGCCATACGACCACCTGGATCGAAAACCAGTGGCCCGATGGTGTGGTCTTTGCCCAGTCGACACAGGAGGTGTCCGAGATCGTCAAGGTTTGTGCCGCCCACCGGGTACCCATTATCGCTTTCGGCACGGGGACCTCATTGGAGGGGCACGTGAATGCTCCCATCGGCGGGATCAGCATTGATCTGACCCAGATGGACAAGGTGCTTGAAGTGAACGCGGGCGATCTGGACTGCCGGGTACAACCGGGCGTGACGCGTGAGGCGCTTAATACCTACCTGCGCGATCAGGGCCTCTTCTTTCCCATCGATCCGGGTGCCAATGCTTCGCTCGGTGGCATGGCCGCCACCCGCGCCTCCGGCACCAATGCGGTGCGCTATGGTACGATGAAGGACAATGTGCTGAGCCTGGAGGCCGTGATGGCCGACGGGCGGATAATTCGGACGGCAAGCCGGGCGCGGAAAAGTTCCGCCGGTTACGATCTGACGCGGCTGCTGGTAGGCTCGGAAGGGACACTTGGCATCATAACCGAGATCACCCTGCGCTTGCAGGGCATCCCGGAGGCGATCTCGGCCGCTCGATGCTCCTTTCCCTCCGTCAAGGCGGCGTCGGAAACGGTGATGGCGGTAATCCAGTATGGCCTTCCCGTCGCCCGGATCGAGCTGCTCGATGCCCAGATGGTTGGCGCGGTGAACCGTTATTCGAAACTGGACCTGCCTGAGACGCCCCTGTTGCTGCTGGAATTCCACGGCTCTGACGCGGGCGTGGTGGAGCAGGCGGAGACCTTCGGCGCTCTGGCGGAGGAAAATGGTGGCACCGGGTACGAGGCGACCGCGACGCTGGAGGAGCGCAACAAGCTCTGGCAGGCGCGGCACGACGCCTATTGGGCAATGCTGCAGATCCGTCCGGGCTGCACGGCGGTGGCGACGGATGTCTGCGTGCCGATCTCACGACTCGCTGACGCGGTGGAGGCGGCGGAGGCGAAGGCGACGGAGATGGGCCTGCAGGCCCCGACGGTGGGACACGCCGGTGACGGGAATTTCCACGCGACCGTTCTGGTGGACCGTGACAACGCCGATGAGATGGCGCGCGCGGCCAAGTTTGTCAGCTGGCTGAACGATCTGGCCATCTCGATGGAAGGCACCTGCACCGGGGAACACGGGATCGGGCAGGGCAAGCGGCCCTACCTGGTTAAGGAACTGGGCGCGGAAACCATCGACGTCATGGGGGCCATCAAGCGGGCCCTCGATCCCGACAACATTATGAACCCGGGCAAGATCCTGCCCGCCTAGAGACCGAACAATGACCGCACCTGTCCCACCACGAAGCAGGCAATTCAGCCACGAGGTTTACAACCAACCCGAGGGGCGCGGCGATCTGGACCTCTGGCAGGGTGATCCGACCCTCCGGCACTTTGCGAAGGGCGCGAAGGAAGAGGTGCTCTCGGCCTACGGGGCCGCAATGGGGCAGGCGGAGATGCGGGAGGCCGGAGTGGAGGCCAATCGCCACACGCCCGAGCTTCATCTTTTTGACCGGAGCGGGCGGCGGCTGGACGAGGTGCACTATCACCCCGCCTACCATCGCCTCATGACCCTTGGCATCGGATCGGGCTATTCCGCAATTGCATGGGAAGGGGGCGACGCGGGCCACCAGACCCACGCGGCCATGGTCTACCTTGCCAGCCAGGTGGAGCCGGGGCACTGCTGCCCCATGACCATGACCTACGCCGCCGTGCCAGCGCTGGCGGCGAACGCAGAATTGGCCAAGCTCTGGCAGCCAAAGCTGGTGTCGCGCAACTATGATCCGTCGATACGGCCCGTCACCTGGAAGGCCGGCGCCACGCTGGGTATGGCCATGACCGAAAAGCAGGGAGGATCGGACGTCCGCGCCAACAGCACCCGGGCCGAGCGGACAGCGGACGGCTGGCGGCTGACAGGGCACAAATGGTTTTGCTCGGCCCCCATGTCGGACGGCTTTCTGACCCTTGCGCAGTCTGACACGGGGCTGAGCTGTTTTCTGGTCCCAAGATGGCTCGAGGACCGGCGCAACGGCATCCAGATCCAGCGGCTGAAAGAGAAGCTCGGCAATCGTGCCAATGCCTCCTCCGAGATCGAGTATCACGGCGCCTTTGCCCATCTGCTGGGCGAGGAAGGGCGCGGGGTGCAAACCATTATCGAGATGGTGCACCATACCCGCCTTGACACGGCCATGGCACCCGCCGGACTGATGCGCGCGGCCCTGGCGGAGGCGCATCACTGGTGCGCACACCGCAGCGCCTTCCAGCGGCGTCTCATCGACCAGCCGCTGATGCGGCAGGTGCTGGCGGATCTCACGCTCGACTGGCTGGGGGCGCTGGCACTTGGCATGCGGGTCGCTCGCGCCTTCGACGGAAAAACCGATGCGGACCGCGCTTTTGCCCGCATCGGCGTGGCATTGGCCAAGTTCCTCAGCAACAAGCGCTGCGGCCCGGTCATCGGTGAGGCGATGGAGGCGCTGGGCGGCATGGGCTACGTCGATGACACCCCGCTCCCGATGCTCTACCGGGAGGCACCGCTGAATGGCATCTGGGAAGGGTCGGGAAATGTGATCTGCCTCGACATCCTGCGTACGCTGGCACGCGATCCCTTGGCTGCTGAGGTGCTGCAGGCGGAATTCGCTTCGGTCAGGGGCCTGAATGGCCGTTTCGACCAGGCCCTGGAGGCCCACCTCACCCGATGGCCCGGACAGCCGGAGGAGGCGGAGGCGCGATGGTTCGCCGAAAGCCTCGCCCAGCTGCTCACCGCCTCGGCCCTATTGCAAGGGGCTGAAGGGGCGGTCACAGATGCCTACGTCGCCACGCGGTTGGCGGGTGAGCGCGGGCAGGTCGCGGGGGCCATTGGGGCGGTGGACACTGAGGCAATACTGACAATGCTCGGGCCAGCGGACTGATTGGCCGGGTTTTGTCCGCCCCTACCTTTCAATCAACACGGTGAAGAGCGGCAGCAAAGCAGCCCGGCTTTGCGTAGTGAATATGGGCGTAGGCAATATCGGCATTGTCGAAGACCTCGGATTTCGCCGATTGCACCGCATCACCGGAAACCACGTCAGCCTCAACGATCATATGGTCGCGGTCGAAAAAGCGAAGGGACACCAGCCGGGCACAGATGACCGCAGGCACTTCATTCACCGCAAGCTTCGCTGTCTCTGCGTTTTTCCCTCACAAAACCGCACGGTTTGCCATGCATGGGCTGATCCCCGGCTGGTGCTGATGATTCAACAGAATAACCGTCTCCCCCTCATCGGCCTCCTCAATGCTCACCCGACAAGAGCGTCGCAGTGGCGGTTACAACCTGTCGGCAGGCTTGACGCGCGGCCAGTTCTGCGTCGGTCAACTGAAAAGGATGCGTGCATCTATTCGCTGGTAGGGCTCTGATTTGAAAGTTCATAGCCGAAAGCCTCCTTTGTGATCGGCTTGCTGCATAGCTTCCGGACCCGGCCGCAGGGACCCGGTTCCTGGGCTATCACCCAAAGGCCCCAGGCAATGACTGCGCGGTACCCGACAAGCGGGGTCCCGGCCCGCCCCAGACGGGCCCTGCATGTGACGCCTCTTTCCAATCTGCCCCAGCGCAAACAGTCGGTTTTCTGCCATGACAGGTCGTCGCGCGGAGGCGCTTTTTTCCCCGCCTGACTAAAAAGGGGCCAACATCGGGCACGAGGGAATCGGGACATGAAAACGAACGTCAAAGCATTGGTCGTCGGCGGCGGCGCGGTCGGCACCTCCATCGCCTATCACCTGGCCCGCGCGGGCTGGGACGATGTGATGCTGCTGGAGCGGGACGAGCTGACTTCAGGCTCCACCTGGCACGCGGCGGGCTTGTTGCCCTACTTCAACATGTCCTACGCCACGACCCACATTCATGACTATTCCATCCGCTTCTACAAGACGCTGGAGGAGGAGACGGGGCTGAACGCCGGTTTTGCCGTGGTGGGCAACCTGCGGATGGCCCAGACCGATGAGCGGATGGATGAGTACATGCTCTACGCCTCGACGGCTGAGACCTGCGGCGTGCCCTACACTTTCATGACCCCCGATGAAATCAAGGCCAAGTGGCCGCTTATCCGCACCGAAGACCTCAAGGGCGCGCTTTATCATCAGACGGACGGCTACATTAACCCCGCCGACGTGACCATGGCCATGGCCAAGGGCGCGCGTCAGCGCGGTGTGATGATCGAGCGCAAGTGGCAGGCCGACGCCTTCCACTGGAACGGAGAGGCCTGGGAGATCACCTGCACCAAGATGGCTGAAAAGGGCGGCAACCTTGTGCCCACAGACGAACAGGTGGTCATCACTGCCGAACATGTTGTCACCGCCTCCGGCAACCACGCGCAGCGCACGGCCAAGATGCTGGGCATCAAGATGCCCGCCATCCCCGTTGAGCATCAGTTCATCGTCATGGATCAGGACGCCGAACTGGTCAAATGGCGCAAGGAAGAAGGCAACCCCGAGCACCCCGTTATCCGCGACGCCGATGCGCAGAGTTACGTGCGTGAGGAAAGGGGCGGCTGGATCCTCGGTGTCTACGAAAAGGACGCGCCCGCACGTTTCGAGTATGGCGTGCCCGACAGCTTCCGCGCCGATCTCTTCCAACTCGATCTGGAACGGATCGAGGAACAGTACGCCGCGATGATCCACCGTGTTCCTTCGTGCGAGGAGAGCGGCCTGAAGGACGATTTCAATGGCCCCATCTGCTACACTCCCGATGGCAACCCGCTGGTCGGGCCCGCGCCGGGCCTGCGCAACATGTGGCTGGCCGAGGGCTTCTCCTTCGGCATCACCGCGGCTGGCGGTACCGGCTACTACCTTGCGCAGCTCATGGTCGAGGGCGAGGCCGAGATCGACATGGCGAGCCTCGATCCAAAACGCTACGGCAACTGGATGACGACCGAGTATGCCGCGCGCAAGAACGAGGAGGCCTACGAGCACGTTTACATCCTGCACCACCCGGACGAAGAACGCCCCGCCTGTCGCCCCCTGCGGACCTCTCCGGCCTACGACCGTCAGGCGGCGCGCGGCGCCCAGTTCGGTCAGGTCAACGGCTGGGAGCGCCCCAACTACTTCGCCCCCGAGGGGTTCAGCGATCACGACAGCCGCTCTTTCCGGCGCGGCGGCTGGTGGCAACACGCAGTGGAAGAAGCCAAGGCCATCCGCGAGGGCGTGGGCCTGATCGACGCCACCGCCTTTACCAAGCATCTGGTCAAGGGGCCGGGGGCGACGCAGTTCCTCGACTGGTTCACCTGCAATAAGCTGCCCTCGGTGGGCCGCATCAATCTGACCTATGCGCTGACCGCACATGGCACGACGCGCACGGAATATACCATCGTGCGGTTGGCGCAGGACGAATACTATCTCGTCAGTGCAGGCGCCTGGACGGCCTATGACAGCGACTACCTGCGCAAGGCGATCGAAGACAAGGCGCCCGAGTTTGGCTATGTCGAGTGCCACGACGTGACGACCCAGTGGGGCGTCTTCGCCATCGCGGGACCGAAGTCACGCGAGGTCATGAACGAAATTGTCAAGGATGCCGATCCCGCGACGGTGCTGTCGAACAAGCGCTTCCCATGGCTGACGATGCGCAATATCGAGCTGGGCATGTGCCCGGTGCGCGCCATCCGCGTGGCCTATACCGGAGAGCTGGGTTGGGAACTGCACCATCCGATTGAGATGCAGAACTATCTCTTCGACCAGCTTGAGCGGGCGGGCGCACCGTACGGTATGAAGCTGGTTGGCGCGCGGGCACAAAACTGGCTCCGGCAAGAGAAGAGCTATCGCGCCTTCGGCACCGAGCTGGGCCGGGACGCCACGCCCCTGGAGGCGGACCTGCCGCGTTTCGTGGACCTTTCCAAGGATTTCCATGGCAAAAAGGCCTTGGAAAAAACCGGCATCCGTGCAAAATGCGTCACCCTGCTGATTGACGGACCGGAGGATGCCGATCCCTGGGGCCGCGAGGTTCTGTATGTGGGCGAGGAGCGTACCGGGCGTCTCACTTCAGGGGGCTATTCGGTGGCCTTCGGCAAGTCCATCGGCATGGGCTACGTCAAGCCCGAGCACGCCGAGGTAGGTACCAAGCTGACGGTCAAGATCTTCAACAAACTCTGGGACGCGGAGATCGTCCAGGACAGCCCCTACGATCCCAAGAACGAACGGATCAGGATCGACGGATGAACCGGCGACGCATTCTCCTCACATTGGGGGCGGCGCTGTGCGTCGCCCTTTCGCTTTTTGTCGCGCGGTCATCCGAGGATCCGCTGACCCGAACAGCCCAAGCCTATGCTGCTGATATCGCTTCGAAATCGGCGGGAACCTACGTTACTCTGCGCACCCTCAACGCGGTGCTTTCGACCGCGCAAGAGCTTGAGGTAGGGATGTCTTTCATCGCCTCCGGTACAGCCCAGCCGCTCAAGGTGCTCGAGCCGGTGGACGACACGGTTGAGCGTATCGCAGGCCTGGTCTTCGGGATTATGGTCGCAACCGGTGTTTTGGCGGTGGCGCTGGGGCCCGTCAGCGCGCTGGGTCTGGCGCTGCTGGCTGCGGCACTGGCCCTTGCTGCGGTCTTTCCGCAGCGCAGGCTTAGCCGTCAATTGGGCTGGTACGGGGGGTTCTTTGGGTTGGCCCTGCCGGTAAGCCTTGCCCTTGCAACGCCGCTTGCGAGCACGCTGACCGAAGCGACCTATTCCAGAAACCTCGCCGTTGTGAGTGAAATCACCCAACAGGTCAGCGGCGGCGATGTGATTGCCGAGGCGGATCTGAGCCTCAATGACTACCGCCGGATTGCCGGGAATGTCTGGAGCCGGGCAGACGAGCTGATCGGTGCTATGGTGGCCATCGTGGGGGTCTACGTCTTCCGCATATTCATCTTGCCGATGTTGCTGATCGGCGGGCTCTTTTTCGCAGCGCGCAGCTTTGCGAGAGGCGAGGCTGGCCGGTGAGGGCCTATCGTGTCCGCGCGGCGAGCCAGGCGCGCCACTCCTCTGCCGTACCGCTAAAGGCGTTCAGGTCCACTTTTCCCTGGATGCCGGGTATGACCCCGGTGGCTGAGTACTGCCAGAAACGCCAGGGCTGACCGGGATAGACCTCGCGCGGGGTCTTGGCGGTGCTGCGCAGCCAGAAATCGTAGCCGCGGAACTGGCCCAGATCGTTTTCCCGAAAAAACCTGGGCGTGGTGTAGATGATGGGCCGCTGGCCATAGTGCGCCTCGACGATCCGCAGCCAGGTCCGCATCTGTGCGCGCACTTCCGGCCCCGGGGGGCGGACCCGGGCACAGGTGGGCGAAAAGGGGTTCCATTCCATGTCCAGGACCGGCGGCAGGGCCCCTGCCACACGCGGCACGTTGCGGATGAACCAGCGGGCCTGGACCTCGGGCGCGGTGCAGAAATAGTAGAAATGATAGGCCCCACGTCGCATGCCTGACCGGTGCGCGCCGCGCCAGTGGTCCTTGAAGGCAGGGTCCAGCAGGTCGCCACCTTCGGTCGCCTTGATGAAGGCGAAATTTACGCCGTTGGCCCGCGCCCGGTTCCAGTTGATGCTTTTCTGGAAACGCGCCGCATCGATGCCGTGGACGGCGAAGCGGGAAGGGCGCGGATTTGCGAAATCGACAGGGTCAGCATCCTTGAAATTCGTCGCGAAAAGCACGCCCGGCGCTGCGGGCGGTTCATCGATACCCGGACCGCAGGCGGCGAGCAGCAGCATCAGCCCGGAGAGCAGCGCGAAAAGCCGAAGCATCAGGCAGGCTTTCCGGCGATGAAGGCAAGATTGTTGGCGGGCATATCGACCTCGGCAATGATGGTGAGACCAGCATTTCCAAGCCAGCCCCGCATGTCCAGACTGTCCTTGTATCCGATCTCGGGATCGGCGGTGCGCAGCTCAGCGTCGAACCGGGCATCGCCCGCGCTGGTCAGTTGGCCATTCCGTTTGAAGGGGCCGTAGCAGACCAGCTTGCCGCCGGGGGATAGGGCCACTGCCATTTCATTGATCGCGCAAAGGGCTGCCGGGGCGGATATCAGGTGCAGCAGATTGATGAGGACGATCAGGTCCTGTCCCGCGTGCCTTTCCCCCCAGTCCGCTGCTGTCGCATCAAGCGTGATCGCGCGAGCGACATTGGGCAGGCCCGCCTCGGCAGCGTGGGCGTCGATGCTGGCGCGTCGTGCCGGATCTATGTCCGTAGGTTGCCAGTGCAGCCGCGGCATCGCGCCCGCAAAGGAAACCACATGTTGTCCCGTACCACTGGCGACCTCCATGGCGCGTCCGCTCTTTGGCGCGTGGGTCTGCAGAAGGGCGGTGATGTCTGCCACGTTACGCGCGGCGGCTGGCGCAAAGAGCTTTGGCCCCGCATCCGCATCCGCATGCGCGACTGAGGCGCTTGACGGTAGCTTGTCGCTCATCGCCGCAGCCGGTCTGGCGTGATCTGGGCGACAACATCTGCGGGCAGGGTCGAGGCGCGGCCCATCACGAGATCGGCCAGAAGGGCAGAGGCGGCGGGTGCGGTCTGGAAGCCGTACCCACCCTGACCGACGCACCAGATGAAACTGGGCTCATCCGGATCGGGGCCCAGCACCAAAGCGCGATCTGGTGCGAAGCTGCGCAGGCCGGCCCAGGTTGCGATGGGGCGCGTCACCGGTACGCTGACCATTTCCTGATACCGTGCCAGCCCTTCGGCCAGCACCAAGTCGTCGGCCCAGGCATCCTGCGGCTCCACCGGATCTTCATCCGCCGGGGAGACCAGCAGCGCGCCCGCGTCCGGCTTGGCGTACCATGTCTCGCCCACGCCAAAGAACATGGGCCAATGCCCGACGTCCTGTCCGCCGGGCGCTGCCAGCCGCGCCATCGAACGACGGTTTGGGGTAATCCGCATCGGCGGCACCGCTGCCATCTCTGCCACCCGGTCGGCCCAGGCACCGGCCGCGTTCAGGAGCCGTTCGGCTACGTGAACGCCTTTGGTGGTGGTGATCTCCCAGTCGGTTCCCTTTCGGTTTATCCCTGTGACCCGCTCACCGGTCAGAACGGCCCCGCCGCTTGCCCGCACATCGCGGGCGAAGTCCTGCATCATGCGGTCTGTGTCGATGTCGTAGGCGGCCTCGTGATAGCCCGCGAAGGCCAGTCTTTCGGGGTTCAGGATCGGCACAAGTTCCATCGCCCTGGCAAGGGGGATTTCCGGCGCGCCCAGGGTCTCGCTGTCTTTGCGAAAGGCTTCTTCCTGATCGGCACTTGCCGTCAAGAGGAAGCCGCGCGGGCTTAGGTATCCGCCATTGGCGTGCCAGTGATAATCCGCGCTGGCCTTGTTCAGGGCGACCACGCTGGGCAGACCGTAGTTCTGCTCAAAGAGCGCGGCGGACCGCCCTGAGGCGTGGTAGCCCAGAGCATTCTCGGCCTCCAGCACCGTGACCTTTGCGTCCGCTGACAGCCGAGCGGCCGCCGAGAGGCCCGCGATACCGCCTCCGATGACGATAATGTCGCTCATGTCGCCTCTTCGATCCGGTCAGTGGCGGGGGGCGGGGCGGGCATCAGGGCAGAGACCCGCGCGTAGGTTTCACCATCCATCTTGTAGGACAGCGCGTCGAGTGACGGCTGGAGCTGCTTTGCGGAGCGGGCTGAAATGATCGGGCTAGGCCCCGTTGGATGCCTGGCGACCCAGGCAACAGCAAGGGTTGCGGGATGTACATTCATCTTCTTCGCCATTTGCGCCAGTCCTGCCGCGGCATCGTGCATGGCCTGCACACCGTAACGCGCGGCATAGCGGTCATCCTCCGTCAGACGGCCACCGCTGCCGGCCAGGTATTTGCCGGTCAGCAGGCCACCGCCAAGGGGCGAGTAGGGGGCAACCAGAATGCCAAGGTCATCCGCCATCGGTAGAATCTCGACCTCTGCCTGCCTTTTGACAAGATTGTACATCGGCTGGATCACCGCAATCTCCAGCCCGTGTTCGGCGGCGATGCCCGCCGCCTTGACCGTTTGCCAGGCCGCAAAATTTGACAGGCCGACATGGCGGATGTGCCCGCGCTCCTTCAACTGGGCGAAAGCGTCGAAGCTTTCGGCCATATCCGTGTCCGGATCGAAGCGGTGCAGGTAGAGAACGTCGAGCGTATCGATATTTAACCGCTGGCGCGAAGTCTCGGCCGAGGAAAGGATATTCTCGGCCCCTGCGCCGCCGGTGTAGGCGGCCTTTGTCGCGATCACCAGATCGTCACGGTCGCGCGATATGAACGCTCCCAAAAGCCTTTCCGACGCGCCCTCGGTATAGACATGTGCCGTGTCGAAATGGGTGATGCCCGCCGCGCGGCAGGCCTCGAACATTTCCTGGCTGGCAGCCTTATCCGCGCCCCCGCCGAATTGCATGGTGCCAAAGGCATAGCGGCTGGCGGGGGTGCCGTTGGGGCTGGTGAGGGTCTGTTTCATGCCCCTTTGGTGCCATGCGTCTGGGGTCTGCGCAACGGCGCAATCGTCAGTCGTTACCCTTTTCAACTGCCCGCTGGTAGGCCGGGCGGGCCTGGATCATCTCGACGAATTGAGCGAGATTGCCGAATTGCTCCTGGTAGCCCAGCCGCATCGCGATCTCCGCCGGGAAGCTCAGCATGATGTCGGCCGCGGACAGATCATCCAGCACGAAATGCCCCGACGGGCGCAACACGCGATCCATATAGGCAAAGTGGTTTTTCAGTTCCGACGTGATGCGTGGATGCAGCGGCTTGCCCGCATCGCCCAGACGGCTGACATAGAGGTTCAGCAGGATGGGCGTCATGGCAGAGCCTTCCGCGAAGTGCATCAGTTCCAGATGGCTGATATAGTCATCGCTGTCGCGGTCCGGGATCATCTGCGGCGCAAAGCGGTTGCAGAGCACTTCGATGATGGCCGCACTTTCCGTGATCAGACGGCCATTGAGCTCGACCATCGGGGATTTGCCCAGGGGATGCACGGTGAGCAGTTCCGGCGGCGCAAGGTTGGTTTTCTTGTCGCGCGTGTAATAGGAGACATCGTAGGATTGCTCCAGTTCCTCCAGAAGCCAAAGGATCCGGTGGGAGCGGGAGCGGTTCAGATGGTGAAGAAGGATCATGCCGGGGTCTTTCCTGTCAGGCCTGCGGTCACTCTAGGCGGTAGCGCGGGAAAGGAAAGACCAAGCGGCGCGGGCCAAGGGGGAATGAAATGATCGTGACGGGCAAGGCGGCGCTGGAAGGCACGGCGCGGAATGCGGCGGGTCCGGGCTGGACCTCGCTCAGGCTTTTGGTGAAATCCGACGGCATGGGTTTTTCCATGACCGAAACGCAGGTCCTGCCAAGCGCCCGACTATCGCTCCACTACAAGCATCATATCGAGGCCTGCTACTGCATCGGCGGTCGGGGGCAGGTTGTCGAGAGCGATACGGGGAAGGTTCACGAAATCTATCCCGGCGTCCTCTACGCGCCCGATGCCCACGACCGGCACGAGGTACGGGTGCCGGAAGGGACCGAGGTTTTGCGCCTGATCTGTGTCTTTTCACCTGCCCTGCAGGGGAATGAAGTGCACGGGCCCGACGGCAGTTATGCCGCGCCGGAATAGCCGGAAACGTGTTTGAGCCTCCTTGTCGTCACCGCCTTCCGATCAGTTCTGATCAGCCGTCGATACGGGCTGCCATGATCGCGATGGCCTTCTGATAGACGCCCGCGGCATTCCATTTCTGGATCACGCGGAAATTGGGCTGACCTTCCTGGTAGCCCTTGCCAGGCTGCCACCCCTTCTTGCGCAAGAAATTGGCGGTAGAGGCGAGGGCATCGGCCTGATCGTAGAAATCAATGCGGCCGTCCCCGTTTGCATCAACGCCGTAGACAAGGGCATTACCCGGCAGAAACTGTGTATGGCCCAGCTCACCGTGTTTGGCCCCGCGTGTATTTTCTGTGATGGCACCCTGATCGACCAGTTTCAGCGCCCCGATCGCGTGCGGCTTGAAGAAATCCGAACGGCGGCAATCGTAGGTGAGGGTCGTGATGGCGGATACCACGGAAGAATTTCCCATGAAGCCGCCAAATCCCGTCTCCATCCCGTGGATGGCGATCAGGATCCCCGCGGGCACGCCAAATCGCTGCTCAAGCGCGCGGTAGAACTTCGCGTTGCGGGCCTTGCGCTTGCGGCCCTGGGCCACGATCGTATCGGCACCCCTGACCTGCATGAACTTTTCCAAAGTGTAGCGAAAGGATTTCTGATTGCGGTCCGCCTTGATCGTGACGGAGGCATATTTGGCATTCGCCAGCGCCTGCAGGCCCCGCTGACCAACGCCCGCTGCGCGCGCCTCCTGCGCAAATCCGGCTTTCCAGTCCGCGAATCCGTTCGCATTATTGCCACAGGGCGCGGCCCATGCCGTTCCGCCCAAGGCGCAAGCCATAGCGGCGCTTACAAGGTATGTATAAAAAAATTTCATTTCGTCCCTCGATCAATAAATTGAATTCAATTTACTGACGAAACCGCTGGTTTCAACGAAGAACGTCTCGTTCAAGTGGTAATTATTGCGCGATTGCAAGGATCCACTGGATTTCATTGGTGGTGGCCGCAAAAGCGTAGGCTGTGCCGCCCATCACGATGCCGATGCCTGCGAAGAATGGGAAGGTGATCCTGGAACCACGCCGACGTTTCGGCTGACCGAAGCGTTCCTCGTGACGGGCTTCAATCCGTGTGACACGTTCTTCGAATGAGGTTGTCGAAATGGCCATCTTCATGTCCTTAACGTTGATCTGAGGCCAGATTGACCAGCAAAGCGGACGAAAATGGGGCGCGCAGGTGAAATGTTAAGGTCTTGTTCATCCTTTGGGCACAGCCAAGACTGAACAATGCGGCAGCCTGAAAGGCCTCCTCCTGGGGAAATCAATACCATTAAGTCTCTGCAATATATACAAATAATGTAGAATTTTCCTGCTTTGGCCTGTCTGCATATGCCCGGAGTTCAGATCGTTCGATGGGCAAGATCCTGACACAATCGGTTAGAGAGGTGGGGTCCACGCCAACGTAAATTCTGTGGTTTGCTGCGGATTCTGGTCAGTCGAGCGTCTCTTTTTTGACCATATCGGGCGAAACACCTTGTATATTGGCCGGTGCATTTCGCGATTGCCAGGTCATCGCCGCAATAAGGCAAAGGACAAGCACCACAATCGTGGGCAGGGCAACGGACTGCACGCGGGGGCTGCGCCGCGTTGTCTGGCTGCGTTCTGCTCGTCCTATGCTGCGAATTGCCGTGTTCTTTCGGTCGGCCATAATCAAATCCTACGGTTCTCAATGTCCGCAGAATGCCTTGTCATTGCGGCAGGGACGGGGCTGCATCAGGATATTGTCACGCAACAAAAAGGGCGCATCCTGCGATGCGCCCTTATATTGATTGCAATGTGCCCAAGAATTAGCAGCTGTAGTAAAGCTGGAATTCCATCGGGTGGGGCGTGTGCTCGTAAGCCTCGATTTCTTCCATCTTCAGTTCGATGTAGCCTTCGATCTGGTCACGGGTAAAGACATCCCCTTCCAGCAGGAAGTCCATGTCCGCCTGCAGCTCTTCCATGGCTTCGCGAAGAGAACCGCAAACCGTCGGGATACCGGCCAGCTCTTCTGCGGGCAGATCGTAGAGGTTCTTGTCCATCGCCTCGCCGGGGTCGATCTTGTTCTTGATGCCGTCAAGACCGGCCATCAGCAGCGCGGCGAAGCACAGGTAGGGGTTTGCAGCCGGATCGGGGAAGCGGGCTTCAACGCGCTTGGCCTTGGGGCTTTCGGTCCACGGGATACGCACGCAGCCCGAACGGTTCCGCGCTGAATAGGCACGCAGCACAGGTGCTTCGAAGCCGGGGATCAGACGCTTGTAGGAGTTCGTTGCAGGGTTGGTAAAGGCATTCAGGGCCTTGGCGTGCTTCAGGATACCGCCGATGTAGTAGAGCGCTTCCTGGCTGAGGTCCGCGTACTTGTCACCGGCAAAGAGCGGCTTGCCGTCCTTCCAGATCGACATGTTCACGTGCATGCCAGTGCCGTTGTCGCCCGCGATGGGCTTGGGCATGAAGGTCGCGGATTTGCCGTAAGCGTGCGCGACGTTGTGGATGACGTACTTGTACTTCTGCAGTTCGTCGCCCTGCTTGGTGAGTGAGCCAAAGATCAGACCCAGCTCGTGCTGACAAGAGGCCACCTCGTGGTGATGCTTGTCGACCTTCATCCCCAGACGCTTCATGGTGGAGAGCATCTCGGAACGCAGGTCCTGGGATTCGTCCGTGGGGTTCACGGGGAAGTAGCCGCCCTTGACGCCGGGGCGGTGGCCCATGTTGCCCATCTCGTACTCGGTATCCGTATTCCAGGAGGCGTCGGTCGCGTCGACCTCGTATGAGACCTTGTTGATCGAGGTCGAGAACCGCACGTCGTCAAAGAGGAAGAATTCCGCCTCGGGGCCGAAATAGGCAACATCACCGATGCCGGATGACTTCAGATAAGCTTCGGCCTTTTCGGCCGTGCCGCGCGGATCGCGGTCATAGGCCTCGCCCGTGTCGGGCTCAACGATGGAGCAGTGCACGCACATCGTCTTTTCGGCATAAAAGGGGTCGATATAGCCGCTCTCGGTGTCGGGCATCAGCTTCATATCGGAGGCTTCGATGGATTTCCAGCCCGCGATGGAGGAGCCGTCAAACATGAAGCCTTCCTCAAGAAAGTCCTCATCGACCTGGTCGGAACAAACCGTCACGTGCTGCAGCTTGCCGCGCGGATCGGTGAAACGGATGTCGACATATTCGACGTCCTCGTCCTTGATTGTTTTCAGAAGGTCCTTGGTGCTCATCAGGGCTTGTCCTTTTCCTTGAATTTCGTTTGCTTGATTTACAGCGCGTCCGAGCCGGTCTCACCGGTACGGATGCGGATTGTCTGTTCGATGGGAGAGACAAAGATCTTGCCGTCACCGATCTTTTCGGTTTTGGCGGCTGCGACGATGGCCTCGATGGCGGCATCGACCTGATCGTCATCCAGTACGACCTCAACCTTCACCTTGGGCAGGAAATCCACTACGTACTCCGCGCCGCGGTAAAGTTCCGTGTGTCCTTTCTGACGGCCGAAACCCTTGACTTCTATCACGGAAAGCCCCTGAACGCCGACGTCCTGAAGAGCTTCTTTGACCTCGTCCAACTTAAACGGTTTGATGATGGCCTCGATCTTTTTCATGTTTGCCCCTCTCCCGGTGTGTTTAGCTTTGGGCGTCATTTCATTTCGGCTGTGGTGAATCCACAAAGGGCGGTAGTCTGGCGCAGCGGATCGAGAGGATTCCCGAGTGCGTGCGATAATTTTGCGCATTGCGCCTATTAATTAGGCGAAACTGAATCGAGGGCGAGGCAAGCATGACGGAATTGCTGACAGCGCAGCAGATGCGGAGCGTTGAGGGAGCCGCGATGGACAGTGGGGCGGTGACCGGTCTGGAACTGATGGAAAGGGCCGGACAGGGCGTTGTCGATGCCATTATGGCAGAATGGCCCGAGCTGGCGGAAGGTGCGCGGTCGTCCATTATCCTCAGCGGACCCGGCAACAACGGCGGCGACGGTTTCGTGATCGCCCGCCTGCTGGATGCAATGGGCTGGGCCGTCCGCGTTCATCTCTTCGGCGATCCGGCCAAATTGCCGCCCGATGCACGGGCCAACCACGACCGCTGGGCCAAGAGCCATGAAGTTCTGCCGCTGACCCCCGACAAGATCTATTGCGGGCACAGACCAGACCTGATCGTCGACGCGGTCTTCGGCATCGGTCTGACCCGACCCCTTCCCGAGCAGATTGCTGAGGCGCTGGATTATCGGGGCAAGTCTTTTTGGAAGGGTGCCACGAATACCAAGACTGTCGCGGTCGACTGCCCTTCGGGCCTCAATCTGGACACTGGAATGCTCCCGACAGATTTCGATCCAGAAGAGGAAGGCGCCGATCCATGGCCCAAGACCCTCAACGTGGTGGATCTCACGGTTACCTTTCATGCGCCCAAGCCGGGCCACTACCTGGCCATGGGGCCCGGGCTTTGCCGCGAACTGAGGATCGTGGACATTGGCCTGCGGGAGTTCGGGATGGAGCGCACGATGCTTGGCAGCGCGCCCGATCCGGAGCGTATCCGTCTGGTGGAACCGAAGTTCTTGGGGCACGCGACACCCCCGAACATCTGGCCCAATTCGACCATCGGTAAAAACGGCCCATCGGGCCACAAATATGACCACGGCCACGTCATCGTTTTCGCCGGGGGCGTCGGGCGGGGCGGCGCTGGCCGGATGGCGGCACGATCAGCCCTTCGCGCCGGCGCCGGGTTGGTCACGGTGCTTTGTCCGCCTGCCGCTCTGATCGAAAATGCGTGCCACCTCGACGCCGTCATGCTGCGGTCCCTCGCCAAGGACCAGCAGTTGAGCGAGGT
>JABDKA010000002.1 GCA_013002405.1 Sulfitobacter sp.
GCTGATAGGTGATGCCGGTGGACAGCGGCTGATAGATCAGCGCGCCTTCGCCCTTGGTCGACTCGTAGCACTCCACACCTTTTTCGGTGTTATAAGCCGTCTCGCATTCGATGACTTTTGCCATCACGCCGCCGATGCCGCCGTCACGCTCGTTCAGCAGCGTGAAGTAATCCGCGTACCCATCGGCAAACGGAATGCCACCCGCCGCATAGGGGCCGGTGCGATAGCTCAGCGACGGGAACACGAGGTCCGCCATTACCGGTGCTGCGGCCATCACTCCCGCGACTGCCATGGTTGCTAGTTTCAATTTCATCGGTGTTTCCTCCCTTGGATTTCTATCCGATTTCTTCTTGTCGGTGGACCATCCGCCCACCCTGCGCCCGCCCTAGTGTGGGAAAGGCCACAATCTCAGTTTCTCCTTGGCCACGCGCCATAGCTGCGCGATACCGTGCGGCTCCGCGATCAGGAACACGATGATCAACCCGCCGACGATAACCAGCTGCAGATGCGCCACGATGTCCGTTGGCCAGCCCAGCCAGTCGACCCCCACCACCTTGAGCACCACGGGTAACAACACGAGGAACGCGGCCCCGGCGAATGACCCGAAGATGGACCCCAACCCGCCGATGATGATCATGAACAGCACCAGGAACGATTTGGTGATCCCGAACGCCTCGCCCACTTCCACAGCGCCCAGATAGATCGCAAAGAACAGCGCGCCCGAAATGCCGATGAAGAAAGATGACACCGCGAAGGCGGTCAGTTTCGCGCGCAACGGGTTCACCCCGATAATTTCCGCCGCGATATCCATGTCCCGGATCGCCATCCATTTGCGCCCCGACGCACCCCGCGTCAGGTTCCGTGCCACCACGGCACTGGCAATGGTGAAGATCAGGCAGAACAGATAGGTGGCCCAGGCTTCTGTGTTGGGCCCGGTGATCAGGATACCAAACGTGTCCCGCTCAGGCGCGTTAATCTGACCCGAGGCGGAGTAGTTGTAAAACCACGGCACCCGGTTGAAGAGCCACACCAGGAAGAACTGTGCCGCCAGCGTGGCCACGGCCAGATAGAACCCCTTGATCCGCAGGCTGGGCAGACCGAACAATACGCCCACCGCGGCGGTAATAACCCCCGCAAGGATCACATGGATGAACATGCTGACCTCCGGCATCGCCGTCATCAGCTTGTAACAGGCATAGGCCCCCACGGCCATGAACCCGCCCGTCCCCAGCGACACCTGCCCGCAATAGCCGACAAGGATGTTCAGCCCGATAGCCGCAATCGCATAGATCAGGAAGGGCACCAGCAGCGAATTGGCCCAATAGTCGTTGATGATGAACGGCACCACGACGATGGCGATGAACAGCACCACGTAATAGCGATACCGGTCGAACCTGATCGGAAAGGTCTGCTGATCCTCAGCATAGGTCGAGGAAAAATCGCCTGCTTCACGGTAGAACATTCATAGGCCTCCCTTGGTGCGCAATGAATGCGCACCCTACGGCGCGATTGTAGGGTGCGCATTCACTGCGCACCGCGATTGTATCAAACCCGTTCAATGATCTTTTCCCCGAACAAGCCTTGCGGACGGAACACCAGGAACAAAAGCGCCAGCATGTAGGCAAACCAGTTCTCCGTCGCCCCGCCCAGGAACGGTGCGCCGATCAGAAACTCGAAGAGCTTCTCGCCCACACCGATGATGAGGCCGCCGACGATGGCCCCGGGAATCGACGTGAAGCCGCCCAGCATCAGCACCGGCAGCGCCTTAAGCGCGATAAGCGAGAGTGAGAACTGCACGCCCGATTTCGCCCCCCACATGATCCCCGCCACAAGCGCGACAA
This sequence comes from Sulfitobacter sp., assembly GCA_013002405.1. GTDB lineage: Bacteria > Pseudomonadota > Alphaproteobacteria > Rhodobacterales > Rhodobacteraceae > Sulfitobacter. The sequence goes on from JABDKA010000002.1 coordinate 1,842, forward strand.
AACCCGCCAGCGACCAGACCAGGATCCAGATAAAGTTCAACGAGACACCGACCGACAGGGCCGCCTGGTGGTCGTCCGCCACGGCGCGCATGGCGCGGCCCTGCTTGGTGTACTGTGCAAACATCACCAGCCCGATCACCAGGATCGCGGCAACAACGGAGGCGACGATATCGAGGTTGTCGATGAAGAAACCATAGCCAAAGGCGTTGAAGGTCGTCTCATCGATCCAGAGGTTTAGTCCCTGCGGCAGGCAGGCCCCTTCGGCCGCGCAGACGTTCAGCGTCTTCAGCTCGGACCCCCACATCAGGTCCGCGACCCCTTCCAGGAAAAAGGCCAGACCGATGGTCGCCATGAAAAGGATGATCGGCTCCTGCCCCACGAGATGCCGGAAAACGAAGCGCTGGACCGCAATGGCCAGCACGATCATCACCAGCACCGTCAGGGCGATGGCAAGGAAGGAATGTACGTGCCAGCCGAACTTGTGGATGTCCGTGCCGAAGATTGCGTTGATCAGGTGGGAAAAGGGCACCTGCCCGTTCTGGATGCCCACCAGTGTCATTGCCGCGAAAAGGGCCATCACGCCCTGGGCATAATTGAAGATACCGGAGGCTTTGTAGATAAGCACGAACCCCAGAGCGACGAGCGCGTACAGCACCCCGGCCATGAGTCCGTTAAGGAAGACCTCGATTGTAAAAGCCAGTTGTTCAGGCATCTCTCTGCTCCCTCAGCTTAGTCATGCGCCACGCCCAGATAGGCGTCGATCACATCCTGGTTGTTGCGCACCTCATCGGGTGTGCCGTCCCCGATCTTTTTGCCGTAGTCCATCACGACAACCCGGTCGGAGAGGTCCATGACCACACCCATGTCATGTTCGATCAGCGCGATTGTGGTGCCGAATTCATCGTTCACGTCGAGAACGAAACGGCTCATGTCCTCTTTCTCCTCGACGTTCATGCCCGCCATCGGTTCGTCCAGCAGCAGGATCGACGGCTCCGCCGCGAGCGCGCGGGCCAGTTCCACCCGCTTTTTCAGACCGTAGGGCAGACGCGCCACGGGCGTCTTCCGGATCGCCTGAATTTCAAGAAAATCAATAATCTTTTCGGCAACTTCACGGTTCGCGATCTCTTCAGCCTCGGCCTTGCCCTTCCACAGGGACTGGGCGAACAGGCCGGTTTTCATGTGCGTCAGACGGCCCGTCATGACATTGTCCAGCACGCTCATCCCTTCGAACAAAGCAATGTTCTGGAAGGTCCGGGCGATCCCCTGTTGTGCCACCTGATAGGGCTTCATCGGTGGACGGCGCGATCCCTTGTACCAAACCTCGCCCTCCTGCGGGATGTAGAAGCCCGAGATGACGTTCAGCATGGAGCTTTTACCCGCGCCGTTGGGCCCGATGATGGCCCGGATCTCGCCCTCGCGAATGTCAAAGGAGATGTTCTTGATCGCCTCCACCCCGCCGAAACGAAGCGTGATGTTCTTCATCTCCATCACGACGCCACCGATGGTGCGTCCGTCCGCTGTGACGGTCTGGTCAAGCATGTGCTGCCTCTCCCATATCTTTTTCATTTGCCAGGGGCTTGCGCGCAATCCAGGCGATGGCGCCCGCCACCTCGGCGCGCGGCTGGAACAGGGCAGCCTGATCCGGCCAGGCCCGCGTGCGCAGCCAATGCTGAAGCTTTTTCGGTGCCAGGTAGATCGCGTTCATGACCCCGCCCAGAAAGGCCAGGGCGTTGGTTGCCTTGTTGCCCATTCTCAGGATCGCGCGGAACCCCGGCCAGTCGGTCTCGGGCCAGATGTAGGAGGGTTCCAGATCCGACAGGGTCAAGGTCATGTAAACGCCGTTTGGCGTGTTGTGATAGTAACTCTCGTCGTGCCAGGGCTCCAGAAAGGAGGAGGAGCCGAGGAAGTGGCCACCCGGCTTCAACACACGCGCAACCTCCTGCGCGGCGAGTTGCGGAAAGGCAAGATGTTCCCAGACAGCAGCGGCATAGATCACATCGACCGATCCGTCGCGAAAGGGTAGATCGTGGGCATCGCAGTAAAGGTCAGCGCCGCCGTACTTCTGCAACCAGTCGTGCACCCGAGTCCTGGCCACATCGGTGCCAAGGTAGCGCAACCCGCGGCCCCGCGCCCATTCCCGCATCTGACCGCCGCCGCAGCCGATTTCCAGAACTAGACTGTCAGAGGGCATTGTCTCCAGCAGGTCCTGGTGCGCGATGTCGAGGTGATACAGCGCCGTGCCCCGCTGCCCCGACCGTGCGGGATATCGATAGACCTGATCGACCGGAATCGTGCCCGGATTGGTTTGCCCGGGCGCGACCGAAAAAAGACGATGTTTTTCCACCTTCGGAAAGGCGGACGGACAGCCATCTTCGGTCACGAAAACCCGCCCGCAGTCGTCACAACGATCCAGCGCGGCCAGGTCGGCTTCGCAATCGCAGCAGCGATAGATGTCCTGCAGGGCGGTATCGCTCATTCGGCGGCCAGCTTTTTGGTGGCGACCGGCAAGACCTTTGCGTCCCGCACTTCCAGCGTCGCCTTGATCGATCCCTTGCGCCCGTCTTCGTAGGTCACCTCCGTCTCGGTCGAGAGGGACTTGGAACCATCGTAGAGAGCCGTGATGATATCGTGGTACTTGTCCTCGATGATCCGGCGGCGCACTTTGCGCGTCCGGGTCAGTTCGCCGTCGTCTGCGTCCAGCTCTTTGTGAAGCACCACAAAGCGGTGGATCTGGCAGCCCGAGAGCATCTCATCGCCCGCGACGGAGACGTTTACCTCCTCCACGTGGGACTGGATCGTGTCCATCACCTGCGGATGGCGCGCAAGCTCCTGGTAGGAGGCGTAGCCGATGTTGTTCCGCTCGGCCCAGTTGCCTACCGCCGTCAGGTCGATGTTGATGAAGGCGGTGCATTCTTCCCGCCCGTTGCCAAAGACCACGGCCTCCAGAATGTTGGGAAAGAACTTCAGCTTGTTCTCCACGTACTTCGGCGCAAATAGCGACCCGTCGGCCATCTGGCCCACGTCCTTGGCCCGGTCGATGATGCGCAGATGGCCCGTGTCATCCTCAATGAAACCTGCATCGCCCGTGGCGACCCAGCCTTCTGAATCCTTGGTGTCGGCCGTGCTTTCTGGGTTCTTGTAGTATTCCACGAAGACACCGGGTGAACGGTAGAAGACCTCGCCATTCTCGGCGATCTTCAACTCCACGCCCGGGCAGGTCACCCCCACCGTATCTGAACGCACTTCGCCGTCCGGCTGGGCGGTGATGAAAACTGTCGCCTCGGTCTGACCGTAGAGCTGTTTGAGATTGATGCCGAGCGAGCGGTAGAAGTCGAAGATCTCCGGTCCGATGGCCTCACCGGCGGTATAGCCCACACGGACTCGGCTGAACCCAAGGGTGTTCTTCAAAGGCCCGTAGACAAAAAGCTCTCCCAAACGGTACTTCAACCTATCCCCGAAGCTGACGTTCTTTCCGTCCAGAATGGCGGGCCCCACCTTGCGGGCGTGGGCCATGTAGTGATCAAAGAGCCACTTCTTGAACCGGCCCGCGTCTTCCATCCGGATCATCACGTTGGTGAGCTGCGTTTCAAAAACGCGCGGCGGGGCGAAGTAGTAGGTTGGCCCGATCTCACGCAGGTCAACGTGCATGGTGTCCGCGCTTTCGGGGCAGTTGGTGCAAAAACCTGTCCACATCGCCTGCCCGACGGAAAAGATGAAATCGCCGACCCAGGCCATTGGCAGATAGGCCAGGATATCGTCGGTCTGACGCAGACCGTCGAATTCCGAAGATGATTTCGCCGTCTCGATGATGTTGCGATTCGACAGGACCACGCCCTTGGGCTTGCCGGTTGTGCCGGAGGTGTAGAGCATCACCCCGGTGCTGTCGTAGTTCAGCTTTTTCTCACGTGCGCGCAGCTCCTTGATGTATTCGTCATAGGCGGCGCGCCCCTGTTCCTGCACGTGGCTATATTGGTGCAGATGGGAATGATCGTATTTCCGCAGGCCGCGCGGGTCGAGGTAGATCATATGCTCGAACTGATGCAGTTGATCCTGCACCTCGATCACCTTGTCCACCTGCTCTTGATCGCCGACGATCACGAAGCGTGCGCCGCAGTGTTCCAGCACATAGGCCATCTCTTCTGCATTGGCGTCCTGGTAGAGGGGCACGGGAACGGCACCGACCATCTGTGCTGCCACCATGGCCCAATAGAGGTAGGGACGGTTGCGCCCGATGACGGCGATGAAATCGCCCTCGCTCACCCCGAGGTTCAGCAGGCCAAGGGCCAGCGCCTCGATCTCCGCTTCGGTCTGGGACCAGGTCCAGCTTTGCCAGATCCCGAATTCCTTTTCCCGGTAGGCGGGGGCGTCCGCGAATTGTTTCGCGTTACGGTGCAAGAGCGCCGGTACGGACTGCGGTCCGTCGGCGCGCGTCAGCGTCTTGGCCAATTCTCTTCCTCCCTGTCCGCCTTATTTGGGGCAGACGCGTTCGCTTAGGCGATTCTGTCGAAACCCAAGGATGTCAGTATGCTGTTGAAGGTCAACTTTTTCCTGATGGTTTCTCAATCCTTACGAATTGTAACAGCGGCGAAATCAGCCTTGGCAGCGGGGATGGCGCAGGTGTAGCGATAGGAAGGGAGGGGCCTCATGCAGATCGGTGACAGCGCAAGGAAAGCGATGACCACGGCAGGTCTGAACCTGATTGCACAGGCTCTGACGATCTACGATTCCGATCTGCGTCTGGCTGTTTGCAACGCCCCTTTCCAGCAGATGTTCAACCTGCCCGATGGGTTGGTTACCCCCGGCGCCTCTTTTGAGGATACCATCCGCCACCTGGCCACGCGCGGAGAGTACGGGGAGGTGGGGAACATCGACAGCTTCGTGCGTGAAAGAGTCGAACAGGCCCGCGCCTTTCAGCCCCACTACATGGAGCGGACGCGCGCCAACGGCCGCACGATCAGCGTCGAAGGCTCGCCCCTGCCCCAGGGCGGCTGGGTCACGGTCTATACCGACATCACCCGGACCAAGCAGCAGGAGGCCCTGTTGCGTGCCCGCTCGGACGCCCTGTCGGACCAGGTCATTGCCCACGCGGAGGAACTCGCCGCCACCAACCGCCAGCTGGCCGCGATGATCACGACACTTGAAGAAACCAAGCGCCAACTGACCGAGAGCGAGGCCCGCACCCGCCTGACCACTGAGATGATGCCCGCCCACATCGCCCACGTGGATGAGACCGGGCACTACACCTATTCCAACCGCCGCCTCTCGAGCATCCTGCCAGGACGCCCCAGCAACATCGTGGGCCAGCACATCAGGGACGCCCTGGGCAAATTCGCCTTCAGCCGGATCGAGGAGGCGCTGGGACAAGCCTACCGTGGTGAAGCCGCCCTTCTCGAATTCAGCGACGACCCCAGCGCCCGACGCATCCGCGCGGCCTTCACCCCGGACGATCGCGGAGGTGTCTACATCCTCTCTATGGACATCACGGAAGAAACCCAGACCCGCGTCGCTCTGCAACAGACCCGCAAGCGGGAGATCGCGGCGCAGATGATATCGGGCCTGGCGCATGATTTTTCGAACCTTCTGACCATTATCCTGGGTCTGCAATCCAAGCTACAGCGCCTGTCCGGCCTGCCCGAGGGGGCCGAAGAGATGATCGACGGCACCCTGACCGCCGCCCGCCGAGGCGGTGCCCTGCTCAGCGGGATTGCGGACATGACGGGCCCGCGCGCCTTGCGCCCGGCCGCGGTTGAGTTGACCACCCTGCTGGAGGAGATTGAAACGCTCGCCGCCCCCACCCTGCCGGAGGGTCTGCGGCTGTCCGTGGTCGATGAGACGCCAGATATCACCGCCCTCATCGACAAGGGGCAGGTACAGGACAGCCTGCTGAACCTCATCCTCAATGCCCGTGACGCCTGCGGCACAAGCGGTGAGATCCGGCTGGTGCAGCGACTGGTTCATGACACCTGGATCGAATGGGAGGTGAGTGACACCGGCCCCGGCTTCGCAGCCTCGGCCCTGAAACACGGGATTGATCCTTTCTTCACCACCAAGGGCAAAGAAGGTTCGGGCCTTGGCCTTTCAAGGGTCTATGACATGACAAAATCTGCGGGGGGTGACCTGCGCCTTGCCAACGCAGCCACGGACGGTGCGCGCGTTACTCTGCGCCTGCCCTACCGCGCCGCCATGCCCGCGACGACCGGACTGGTCTTGCTGGTAGAGGATGAGGACGGCATCCGCGCTACGGTCCGCGACATGCTCATGGAGATCGGCCATTCCGTCATCGAGGCCGCCAGCGCGGATGAGGCCACCGCGCTGCTGGCCGATCTGCCCGACATCGCCTTGGTCATCTCGGACATCCAATTGGTGGGCGAGGCAACCGGCATCGATCTGGCCGCCCGGCTTGAGCGGCACATGCCGCTGATCCTCATGACCTCCCTGCCACAGGACCATCCGCTTTTCCTTGAGGCCCAGACACTGGCGCCGGTTCTGACCAAACCCTTTGAGCAGGCCGACCTCTCCGCCTTTATCCACCCCGATGAGGTGGCGGCCCAATGACCCGTCCGCTGGTCACCATCCTCGACGATGAACCGGAGATCCGGTCGATGCTGGTGGATGTGCTGGAGGAGGCCGGTTTCGATACCATGAGCTTCGGCCGCGCCCGGGCCTTCGAGGCCGCCCTTGCCCGTCATACGCCCGATGTCTGCCTCGTTGATCTTGGGCTGCCCGACAGTGATGGGCTGGCCCTGGTGCACCGGCTGGCGCTGGAACAGGGGGCCATCGTCATCATCATCTCGGGCCGCGCACAGGTGCAGGACCGCGTGACAGGTCTGGAGTTGGGGGCGGATGACTACATCATCAAACCCTTCGATCCAGCCGAGGTCGTGGCCCGCATCCGCGCCCGCCTGCGCGGCACCAGGCCCACAGCTCAGGCAGGTCAGAGCGCGCTCTTCAAAGGCTGGACCGCTCATTTTGATCGCTACGTGCTGGAAGATCAGGCGGGCGAAGAAACTCCTTTCAGCCATGCCGAAGGCGAAGTGCTGCGCCTCTTCCTGGAAAGCCCGAAACGGCTTATCAGCCGCGCCCAGATGCAGGAAAGCCTGGGCGGCGCGGCCTCGGAAAGCTTCGACCGGGCCATGGACGTGCGCATCTCGCGCCTGCGTACCAAGCTGCGGGAGGATCCGAAGAACCCGCAATTGATCAAGACGATCTACGGCGCGGGCTACATTTTCCTTGGCGACGTGACGTGGAGCTGACGCTACGGCGGCATGGACGCCAGGACCCCGATCTGTCGGAACTGCTGGCCCTGATCCGCCGCGCCTTCGCGGAACAGGACGGCAGGGTGGACCCGCCCAGCTCGATGCACAGGCTTACGCTTGCAGGGCTTTGCGAGACGGCCCGCACCTCTGAGGTCTGGTCTCTGGGAACTCCGCTTTCAGCCTGCATGATCCTCTCGCCGATAGCCGAGGTTCTCTATATCGGGAAACTCGCGGTGGCCCCCGAGGCGCGGCGCACAGGGCTGGCGGACAGGCTGATCGCCTTTGCAGAAGCCAGAGCACATGCACGCGCGCTTGCGACCCTCGAAGCACAATCAAGGGTGCAGATGACCGAAGTGCACGACCTTCTGAAAAAGGAGGGCTTTCGCGAAGTCGCCCGCACCGCCCATCCCGGCTTCACCCGCCCCACCTCGATCACCTTCCGAAAGGACCTGGCCTAGTTCAGGCGCAGCGCCGCGCCCGCCAGCACCTCGAGCCCCGCCACAAGATCCGCCTCCTCCGTATCCTCGGCGAAATCGTGACTGATCCCGCCGATGGAGGGCACAAAGAGCATTGCCACCGGCATCAGCCGCGCCACATTCGTTGCATCGTGCAGCGCCCCTGAGGGCATCTTGCGCCAACGCCCCGGTGCCACCTCTTCCGCTGCCTCCTCCAAAGCCCCGCGCAGGCGGACGTCCATTGCCACGGGTTCCAGTTCCCACATGGGCCCAAAGGAAACCTCCAGGCCCCACTCCGCCGCCACTTCTGCTGCCGTCTCCCGCACGATCTGCTCCATCCGCCGCAGCCTGTCCGCATCCCCGTCCCGCCACTGCATGGAGAAGGAGACGCGCCCCGGCACGATGGAGGAGGCATTGGGGTGCACCTCCAAGTGCCCGATCGTCCAGACCGTGGTCGGTGTCACCACGTTGCGCAGGCGGTCGTTCAGAAGGCCGTTGAAGGCCGACAACCCCTGGAAGGCATCGCGCCGCAGATGCATCTGCGTGGTGCCCGCATGGTTCTGCTGGCCGACAAAGGTAACGGGGATCTCCCGCGTGCCGACGATCTCGGTGACCACGCCGATCCTCTCGCCCGCCGCATCCAGCGTCAGACCCTGTTCGATGTGCAATTCGATAAATCCCGTGAATTGTGACGGATCGACCTCGCCCGTGACCATATCCGCCACCGCCGCACGCGCCTCCCGCAGGCTGACACCATCGTAGGCCGCCGCACCGTCCGCTTTGGCCAATGGCGTATGGCCGCTCCAGACCGAGGAACCCGTCAGTCCGCCAAAACGCCCCTCCTCGTCCTGGAAGGACACAACCGAAATTGCGGGCCCGCCCGCCTCCTTTGCCGCCCGCGCCACCTCCAGAGCCGCGATCACGCCCAGCGCACCGTCCAGCCAACCGCCCTCCGGCTGGCTGTCGGAATGGGAGCCCATCAGCAAGGATGGCCCCTCGGCCAGTCCAAAAAGGTTGCCCATGGCATCAAGCTCGACCCGAAGCCCGGCCTCTCCCATGCGCCCCGCCAGCCAACGCCGCGCCGCCACATCTGCTTGGGAAAAGGCGGGCCGGACAACTCCCTTGCCCACACCGGCAGCCCCGAAGGTCCGAAGATGATGCAGGTCCGACAAGAAGCGCTCAGGGTCGATCTTCACGTGACACTCCCGTTTCTTTTTGCCCCAAATACTCGGGGGTGGGGTGAGGGGTCAGCGCCCCCTCATCAGTAAGATCGAACCGTCTGCGCCCATGGGGCGCTCATTGGGATCACTCCGCCGCCACCCGCGCCTCGGCCGCTTCCACCTTCACAGCCGAGAACTTGAACTCGGGGATCTTGCCGTAGGGATCGACCGCCGGGTTGGTCAGGATGTTGGCCGCCGCCTCCACGTAGGCGAAGGGCAGGAAAACCATGTCCGGGGAAACCGCCCGGTCCGCCCGCGCCATGATCTCGATGGAGCCACGCTTGGTCGTCAGCCGAACATGTTCGCCCGGCGCCACCCCCAGCTTGCGCAGGGTGGATGGATGGAGCGAGCAGTTGGCCTCCGGCTCCACCGCGTCCAGCACCGTCGCCCGCCGGGTCATGGAACCGGTGTGCCAATGTTCCAGCTGCCGCCCCGTCGTCAGGATCATGGGATATTCCTGATCCGGCACATCATCTGGCGCGATGATGGAAGCAGGCGTAAACCGCGCGCGCCCGTCGGGCCGGGGAAAGCCATCGGCAAAGACAATCGCCTGACCGGGATCTTCGGGCGAAAGGGAGGGATAGGTGACCGCATTCTCCCGCTCCAGCCGGTCCCAGGTGATGTTATTGAGGGATCGCATATTCAGCTTCATTTCGGCGAAAACATCCGCGGGGCTTTCGTAGGTCCAGCCCAGACCCAGACGTTTGGCCAGTTCCACCTCAATCCACCAGTCCTGGCGCGCCTCACCGGGCGGCGGCACGGCGGGACGGCCCATCTGGACCTGTCGGTTGGTGTTGGTCACGGTCCCCGATTTTTCCGCAAAGGCGGAGGCGGGCAGGATCACGTCTGCGTAATTGGCCGTCTCGGTGATGAAGATGTCCTGCACGACCAGATGATCGAGCTTGGCCAGGGCATCGCGGGCGTGCTCAACATCCGGGTCGGACATGGCCGGATTTTCACCAAGGATATACATGGCCTTGATCTTGTCCTCATGCACCGCATCCATGATCTCAGTCACCGTGAGGCCCTTCTGGCCCGAGAAGTCCTCCGATCCCCAGACCTCGGTAAAGGCCGCCCGCACCTCGTCGTTCATCACCGACTGGTAGTCCGGCAGGAACATCGGAATCAGCCCCGCGTCAGAGGCCCCCTGCACGTTGTTCTGCCCCCGCAGGGGGTGCAGTCCCGCACCCGGGCGACCGACCTGCCCCGTCATCAAAGCAAGTGAGATGAGGCAGCGCGAATTGTCCGTCCCGTGGATATGCTGGCTGATCCCCATGCCCCAGAAGATCATCGCCGCATTGGCCCCGGCAAAGGTCCGGGCAACATCACGCAGCACCTCGGCCTCAATCCCGCAGACCTCGGCCATCCGCTCAGGCGTGAAATCCGCAAGGTGCTTCTTCTCGGCCTCCCAGTTCTCCGTATAGGCCTCGATATACTGCTGGTCGTAGAGCTCTTCTTCATCGATCACGTTCATGATCGCATTCAGCATGGAAACATCCGTCCCGGGCCGGAACTGCAGCATGTGGGAGGCAAAGCGCCGCAGACCCACACCGCGCGGATCCATCACGATCAGCTTGCCACCGCGCTTGGTGAACTGCTTGAAATAGGTGGCGGCGACGGGATGGTTCTCAATCGGGTTGGCCCCGATGACGATCGCCACATCCGCGTTCTCGATCTCGTTGAAGGTCGCCGTCACCGCGCCCGAACCCACATTCTCCATCAGGGCGGCCACAGAAGAGGCGTGGCAAAGTCGGGTGCAGTGGTCCACGTTGTTGTGGCCAAATCCCTGTCGGATCAGCTTTTGAAAGAGGTAGGCCTCCTCGTTGGTGCACTTGGCCGAACCGAAGCCTGCCACCTCCGTTCCGCGCCCTTTCAGACGAGAGGCCGCGAAATCCAGAGCCTCGTCCCAGCTTGCCTCGCGAAAGTGCGTCTGCCAGTTGCCGGGGTCCACGTTAAGCCCCTTGGCAGGCGCATCCGCGCGGCGGATCAGCGGCTTGGTCAGGCGGTGATCATGGTGGATATAGTCGAAACCAAAACGGCCCTTGACGCAAAGTCGCCCCTCGTTGGCCGGGCCATTGATCCCCTCGACATACTTGATTTTGCCGTGCTTGACCTTGAGCGAGACCTGGCAACCGACCCCGCAGAAGGGGCAGATGCTCTCCACCTCTGTGTCAAAATCCGCACTGTCGCCCCGCTGGGCATCGTCCAGAACGGTGGCGGGCATCAGCGCGCCGGTCGGGCAGGCCTGAACACATTCGCCGCAGGCGACACAGGTGCTTTCTCCCATGGGGTCGGACATGTCGAAAACCGGATAGCTGTCATGCCCCCGGCCCGCCATGCCGATCACGTCGTTCACCTGAACCTCGCGACAGGCGCGCACGCATAGTCCGCATTGAATGCAGGCATCGAGGTTCACGCGCATCGCCACGTGACTGTCATCCAGCAACGGTATGCGCCCCTCTTCCAGCTTGGGAAAGCGGCTTTCTTCCACGCCGTTCATCGCCGCCATGTCCCACATGTGGGAGGAGCGGTCATGCGCCTCTTCCTTTTCCGGGTGATCGGCCATCAGAAGCTCAATCACCATCTTGCGCGCCTTTTCGGCCCGCGCATTGTTCGTGGTGACCACCATACCTTCAGCAGGCTCGCGGATACAGGAGGCGGCCAGCGTGCGCTCGCCCTCGATCTCAACCATGCAGGCACGGCAGTTGCCGTCAGGGCGGTAGCCGGGTGCAGGCTTGTGGCACAGATGCGGGATCTTGATGCCGCACCCGTTGGCCACTTCCCAGATCGTCGTGCCGGGCTCAACCTGAACCGACTTGCCGTCCAGCGTAAAGGTAATCTTGTCGGACATCGCACCCTCCTGCGCTCACCTTTCGTCTATAGCCAACCTGCGCATCGCACAGGAGTCCCAATCCCGACACCGCACCCCGAATTTGCGCCACCCGCGTTTCCCTTTTGCGCGCTTTGTCCTTCATCTTGCCAAATAAACTCCCTGCGGTGCGTCCCGCACTTTCCACCGGTCCCGCGCTCCCCTATCTAGGCGGAACAAAGGAGACCCCCATGTCGCACATCACCCTCATCCGCCACGGCCAGGCCAATTCAACGGCCACGGACGAGGTGAGCTATGACAAGCTAAGCAATCTGGGCCACCAGCAGGCCCGCTGGCTGGGCGCCCACCTGCGCGACACGGCAAGCCATCACACCCGCCTATATACCGGGACGCTGACCCGCCACATCGAGACCGCCGAGGGGATGGAGATGGGGATGGAACCTGCCCGCGACGCGCGGCTCAATGAGCTGGAGTATTTCACCCTCGCCACCCTGCTGGAGAAACAGCACGGGATCCCCTTCCCCCATGAACAGGGCCAGTTCACCGCCCACCTGCCAACGGTTTTTGAATACTGGCGCGACGGCAAGATCGAAGAGGCGCCCGAGACGTGGGAAAGTTTCCATACCCGGATCGAGGAAGCCCTTCAGGAAATCGCCGCAGGCCATGGCCCCGCGCTGGTCGTCACCTCCGGCGGGCTGATCTCCATGGCCATGGCCCAGGCGATGGGGCTCGGCATCCCAGCCATGGCACGCATCGCCTTGGCCATCATGCACACCTCCATGCACCGGCTGTTCCCGATTGGCGGCCACTGGTCCCCGGTTCTTTTCAACGCGGTGCCGCACCTCGACACGCCCGACCGCCGTATCGCCCAGACCCATATCTGAAGGAAAGAAGAGATGAAGCTCTATTACGCCCCCGGCACCATCTCCATCGCGGTTGCCATCGGTCTGGAAGAGGCCGGAATTTCCTATGATCCCATCAAGGTCGACTTTGCCAGCGCGCAGCAAACCAAGCCCGAGTACCTGGCAACCAATCCCAAGGGTCGTGTGCCCGCACTGGTGCTGGAGGATGGCACCATCCTGACCGAAACCGGCGCGTTGCTTGACTACATCGCGGCCTTGAAACCGGAAGCCAACCTGCTGCCGAAGCGGGCAGAGCTGGCAGCCCATGCCCGGGCCGTCATGTACTACATGGCCTCCACCATGCACGTGGCGCACGCCCACAAGATGCGCGGCAGTCGCTGGGCGGACCGTAAGGAAAGCTTTGATGATATGACAGCGAAAGTGCCCCAAACCATGCGCGCCTGTGCAGCCTTCGTCGAAGAGAACGCCTTTCGCGGCGACTATGTCGCGGGGGGGAGCCTGAGCCTTGCGGACCCCTACCTCTTCGTCGTCTGCAACTGGCTGGAGGGGGACGGTGTGCCGCTCAGCGACTTCCCCAAGATCGCCGCCTTCATGGAGCGGATGGAGACCCGTCCTTCCGTCAAAGCGGTTCGCGAAAAGGGCCTGTTGTGAGCGCCCCGCACCTTTGGCTGAGGGCCGAGCAGCGGGATAATGAGACCCGTGTGGGTCTCATGCCCGAAGGGGCGGCAGCGCTCATCGCCGATGGGTTCCGCGTTACGGTGGAAGCCTCCGACAGCCGGGTCGTGCCCACCTCGGCCTATGCCGAAGCGGGCTGCGAGATCGCGCCGGAAGGGAGCTGGCCCGATGCGCCAGATCAGGCCATCATCTTCGGCCTGAAAGAGCTGCCCGAGGACGGCACGCCCCTGCGCCACAGGCACATCATGTTCGGCCATGCCTTCAAGGGCCAGTCGGCGGGCCGCGTCCTGCTGGATCGCTTAAAGGCGGGCGGCGGGACACTGCTGGACCTGGAATATCTGGTCGATGACCGGGGGCGTCGGCTGGCCGCCTTCGGCTACTGGGCGGGCTTTGCCGGGGCTGCCGTGGCGCTCAGGTGCTGGGCCGCGCAGCAAAGGGGGGAAGAGGCCGCAGCCGTTGCGCCCTACCCGAATGCCGATAAGATGAAGCAGGCTCTGCGCGCCGAACTGGACGCGGCAGCGGATCGCCGTCCCACTGCCCTGATCATCGGTGCCCTGGGGCGCGTCGGCACCGGAGCCCGCGATCTTTGTACTGCAATGGACGTGCCGGTCACCGCGTGGGACATGGATGAAACCGCGCACGGCGGACCCTTCCCCGAAATCCTGGACCACGACATCTTCCTCAATTGTATTCTGGCCGGACCGGATACGCCCGTCTTCGTGACCGTCGATGCACCCGAAGCGCCCCGTGCGCTTAACGTCATCGGCGATATCGCCTGCGATCCCGACGGGGACTACAACCCCGTTCAGGTCTACGACCGCGTCACGGTCTGGGAGTCCCCCGCACTGCGCGTGCACGACGATCCACCGCTGGACGTTATGGCCATCGACAATCTGCCTTCCATGCTGCCACTTGAAAGCTCGGAGGACTACTCGCGCCAACTTCTACCGGTACTGAAGGCGCTCAAGGACGATCCCGGCGGCGTCTGGGCCCGCGCCCGCGCCACCTTCAAGGAACATGTCTGACGGTTAGGAAAAGATACGAAAGTAAAGCCAGTCGGGCAGAAACTGACTTAACCGAAAGACCAATGAAAAGGCGTAGGGAAAGCTTTTCTTGAAACTGTCCGAGCGCATGTGGTCGATCACGTGCTGCGCGGCTTCATCGGTCTCCATCAGGAAGGGCATCTTGAAGTCGTTCTTCTCAGTCAGCTGGGTCTTGATGAACCCCGGGTTTACCACCTGGACCTCGACCCCCGTCTTGCGCAGATCTGCATACATACACTCAGCCAGGGACATGGTCGCGGCCTTGGAAGCGGTGTAGCCGATAGAGCCGGGCAGCCCGCGAAAGCCCGTGAGGCTTGAGGTGATCACGATGTGGCCATCGTCCTTCGCGACCATATCGGGCACCACCTGCCCCATGACCCGCATCGTACCGGTGAAATTGATATCGGCCATGGCGTTAGCCTGATCGGCGTCCCATTCCTTGGCACCAAAGGGCCAGTAGACCCCCGCCAGATGCACGACGCCATCGATCTCGCCCACCTGCTTGCGGGCCTCGATGACGCTGTCGTTGTCGGACACATCGACCGTGACGTAACTTGCCCTGCCCGGCAGTTCCTCGACCAGCTCTTTCAGCTTGTCCTCGGACCGGGCCGAGACAACGACCTCAACACCGGACCGGCTCAGCTTGTGGGCCAGTGCCGCACCTAGACCGTCGCTCGCGCCAACCAGCCAGTAGCGTTTCCCTTCAAGCTTTCTCATCATGCCTCCTTGGGGCGGATGGTCGCGACCAGTTCGGCGACCTTGAAACCGTACTTCCTGAACTGGCTCCGGTTCACAATGGTTCCGTCGGGCGTCAGATACATCCAATCGACGGTATCAAGAACGTGACCGCCCGCATCATCGGGCAGCCGAATCCGGTAGAGCATCTGCACCGATGACCCGGCCACCTTACCTTTGCCTTCGCCGATGACGTCGTCCGCCGTGCAACTGAACTTTCCGAAACGCCCCAACGATATTCGCCAGGCCCGGTCCTGGATCGACCCGTCGTTGTACCGGAAATGCTCCGACATCACACCGGTGTCGTCTTCCCATGTGATGTTGAAGTCCGCTGCGAAAGAGCTGGTGACGCGGCCAAAAGGCCCATAGATAACTCCCTCGCAGATCATGTCTCCGTTCAGGTGATCCTTGATGTCCAGGATCGGGAAACTGTCATCGTAATCGTTCGGCTTCTGGCCATAGAACTCCGCGTAGCGTCGACGGGCAAAAACCGCCATAGACGCCACGACAATGCCCAAGGCAAAAAAGAACACCGCTTCTGTCATGTCTCGTCGATCTCCCGCACGCGGCTTAACAAAACGATGGCAAACGCTTTGAGAATGCAAGGCACCCCTGCATAAAGCAGGATCAGGAGCCGCACAGCCTCCGCAGGGCTTTCGGCCCCGGCGGTTTGCAGACCCGCATTCTCAAGCAATGGAAGTAGGGCGACTGCGGCCAAAGCCAATGTGAACTTTGAAACAAAGGACCATAGGCCAAAGCCTTCGGCGGCCGTTGGCGCGATCTGAGCCATGCGATTGGCGAACATGGCAGGCAGAAGCGTCAGGTCCGCACCAAGCACCGCACCCGAGGCCAGGCAGACAAGCGCGAAAAGTAATACGTCGCCCGCGCCAAGAAAAAGCGCGCCGCCGAAAGAGACGATGCCGAGGACCATGGCGATGAGCAGAATGCGCTTGCCGCCGTACCTTTCGGCCAGAAGCCCCCAGAAGGGCGCGGCGATGGCCGCGGAGAGGAAGAAGAGCAGCAGCAGCGGCCCCTCCCATCCCGGTGCGTCGAGCGCGATTTCAACGTAGAAGAGGAAAAGCGTTGAACTGACCGCAACGGGGGCCGCGTTCAGAAGCGCGATGAGCAACAGCTTGCGCGCCAGCGGGTCTTTCAGGATCGTGCCGAAGCCCGATGAGGGAGGTAGGTCCGCCGCCCGCCACTCCCCCGTCATCGCGGCAATGGCGCAGAGCGCGAGGACCGCAAATCCAATGGCAAAGCCCGCAAAGGGCGCGTCCATGATTGAGCCCAGCGCAACGGGTGCAACAGATGCCACACAGACACCCAGAAGGGCCCCGGTTTCGCGCCACCGGGCCAGGTTCAGGTGGCCCTTGCCTTCCATCGCGTCGGCCTTGGCGACGCCCTGAGCATAAAAGCAGATCGTCAGAAAGCTGAAGCCGGAAAAAACCAAGGTCAGCATGGCGGCAAACCAGACGATGGGCAGAACTGGCGGCGTGACAGCAAAAAGGCCGATCATGGCACCGGCCATGACCAGGGCCCCGATGGTGACGGCCCAGCCCCTTCGAAAGCGCAGCTTTTCCGAAAGACGACCCAGGAGCGGGTCCTGCACGACGTCCAGCAGACGGAGACCAAAAAGGACCGAGCCCAGCGCCGCCAGAGAAACGCCGTATTCATCAACGTAGAACTTCGGCGCGTGGATATAAATGGGCAGCCCCGCTGCCGAGAGCAGGGAGGCAAAAAGCGCATAAGCCGGTAGCCGTTGCGCGATTCCGGATTTCACCGGCTGACTTCTTTTTCGGGCGGCATGGGCCGGGTGCGAAAGGCCGCTCCCTTCCACCAGAGCTTGAGCGCCTGCCAATGGATCAGCGCCAGCACCCGCCGTGCGCCAAAGGGGCGCCGGATCATCGCACGCAGAATGCCCCCGTTGGTCAGCGGCTTGCGCTTGCCTGTCAGGGTCGCGATCAGGCCGCCATTGCCAGCGGTATAGTCGATCCAGATCCCGATACGGTCTTTCCGGATATCGAACCGGAAAGTGTATCCGCCCTCGACCGGCTGAAAGGGAGAGACATAGAGAATTTTGGTCGCCTTGAGATGATCTTCGGGCGCGATGGGCCGCAGGTCCTCGTGAAAGCAGATGTAGCTGTGACGGTCCCCGTAGGTGTTCGTCACCTCCGCTATGACCGCGATCAACGCACCTTCCCCCGTGCGGCAAAGCCAGAAACTGACCGGATTGAAGACATAGCCCATTACCCGGGGCTGTGCCAGCAGGTCGATCCGTTGAACGCCCGCCACGTTGTGTTCTGCCAGCACATCGCGCGCCCAAGCCGCCCCGGCACCCTTTCCCGGTGGCCCACCGTGGTCACGGTCCTGCAGGGATGTCAGGCCTGCGCGGTTTCGACCGAACAGAAAGGGCGTGCGTGGCCGAGCCTCCGCATCGCACAAGACGTAGTCGATGGAATAGCGAAAGGCATTTTCCACCGCACCCTTGCGGCCATGGTAGGTGTGACCCGCGATATGATCGACGGTGGCGATCACTCCGCCGCCAGCGGCGCCGCGGCCAGTCGGTCGATGGCATGGACCACCTCCATCGCCGAGGCCAGCCCGTCCTCATGGAAACCGTTGCGCATCCAGGCCCCGCAAAACCAGGTGTTCCGCGCGCCGTTGAAGGCGGCCACGTCCTTTTGCGCATCAAGCGCGCCAAGATCATAGACCGGGTGGCGCAGGGTGACCTGATCGTAGATCAATTCTTCGCGGATGGTCCGCTTGGTGTTGAGCGTCACGAAATGCGGGTCGTCCATCGGGATCGGCTGAAGGGAGTTCATCCAGTAGGTCAGATCGATCCGCTCGGAGGCGGTATCGCTGTCCTCGGTGTAAACCCAGGAGGCCCATGTCTTGCGCCGCTTCGGCATGATCCGCTCATCGGCGTGCAGAATAATGTCGTTGGGCTGGTAGCGGATTGCGCCAAGGGCGGCGCTTTCCTGTGCGTGCGGGTCTGTCAGCATGGAGAGACTGTCGTCGGAATGGGTGGCAAAGACGACCTCATCGAACTGTTCCCACTCACCGCCCCAGGTCTTGACCTCTGGCCCCATTGGCGTGCGGCGGACGCCCTGCACGGCTGCGTTCAGGCGGATAGCGACCCCCTTGGCCTGCATGGCGGCTTCAAGCCGTGTCACATAGGAAATGGATCCACCCTCTACGGTGTACCACTGGTGCTGTCCGGAGTAGTTCAGCAGCGCATGGTTTTCAAAGAAGTTGACCATCGCATGTGCCGGAAAATCCATGATCCTTTCGGTCGGCGTTGACCAGATCGCGCCGGAAAGCGGCGCGAGATAATAGTCTCGGAAATACCGGCCCGTTCCCAGCACATCCAGGAACTCACCGATGCTGAGGGAACGATCCTCGGCCACGCGCAGCGCATTCTTGTTGAACTTGAAGATGTCGCGGAGCATCCGGATAAAGCGAGGGTTCAGTGCGTTCTTGCGCTGGGCAAAGAAGGCGTCCCCGCTGTGCAGCGCATACTCCAGACGGCCCCCGTCGATGGACGCGCCAAAGCTCATGTTGGACTTGACCACCGGTACGTCCAGTTCATCGAACAGAGCAGCAAGGTATGGATAGTTTGCGTAGTTGAATACGATGAAACCGGTATCCACCGGCTGATCCCCGCGCTTGCCTGCCATGATCGTCCGGGCGTGACCGCCCAACCGCTGACCTGCCTCAAAAAGGGTCACGCTGTTGTGGTCCGCAAGCCGGTGAGCGGCCCCCATTCCGGAGATCCCCGCGCCTATCACGGCAATCCTGCGTCCTTGCCCCGTGCTGTGTGCAGTCATCGGGGCGGGTGCTTCAAATGGCATGTTCAGTCAGTTCCTGTTCGATTTCACTCGTATGTTGGGCATACGCGGCATACACGAGCCCGGATTGGAATGAGTTGCAGATTTTTTGATCCGGGGCCTCTTTTGCCCCGTATTGGGTATATGCTAGCTCCTGCTTCACAGCCCCGGCCTTCGGGCAGCGCCGCGCGACCTGGCGCGTTAGATAAGCGTGTGTTGCAGAATGTCATGACGACGAAGGATGATAGCCCGCCAAACCCAGACGCCCAGTCTGAGGGGAAAAAGGCCGGTGAGGCGGCCAAGTGGGTCGCCCTGATGATCCGCGTTCGCGACCATCGCGACCGGACGGCATTTGCCGCGTTGTTCGGCCATTTTGCTCCGCGGATCAAAGGTTTTCTTGTGCGGTCAGGCGCGGATGTATCGACAGCAGAAGAATGCGCCCAAGATGTGATGACAACCCTCTGGCGCAAGGCGGACCAGTTTGATCCTGCGCGTGCGTCCCTCTCTACCTGGCTTTTCACCATCGCCCGCAACCGCCGCATCGATCTGCTGCGCCGTGAGAACCGGCCCGAGCCGCAGGAGTTGCCTTGGGGGCCCGAACCCGAACCTGATCAGGCCGAGGTGATCAGCCTGCAACAGGAAACAAGGCAATTGGGCAAGGCCATCGCAACCCTGCCCCCCGCTCAACGTGATCTGATCGAGAAAGCCTACTTTGGCGAACTCACCCAATCTGAAATCTCACGCATCACCGGTCTGCCGCTCGGCACGATCAAATCAAGACTACGGCTGGCGCTCGACCGTCTGCGCCACACAATGAAGTAACCCGCACATGCCCATCAAACACCATCTTCACGAACCCACCCTGCTGGCCTACGCAACCGGCAATCTGCCCGAGGCCGTCAATCTGGTCGTGGCTGCCCACGTCTCCCTCTGCGACGAGTGCCGCGCGCTTGCTGAAACCTTCGACACGGTAGGCGGCGCGCTCTTGGAGGAAACCGCGGCCGTCGGACTTGAGCAGGACAGCCTGGACCGCGCCCTTGCCCGGATCGAGACCGAAGCCCCTGCCCCGCGCGCGCCTGTGTCACCCGGAACCCTGCCCGCGCCGGTTCAGGCCTACGTCGGCGGGGATCTGTCAGCGGTCAAGTGGCGCCCCGTCGGCATGGGCGTCAAGCAGGCGCTCCTGCCCACCTCGGACACGGCAAGCGCACGGCTTCTTTTGATTCCCGCCGGCGCCGCGATCCCCGATCACAGCCACAGCGGGCAGGAATTCACCCTGGTCTTGCAGGGTGCCTTTGCCGATGAGGAAGACCGCTTTGCAAGGGGCGATATCGAGATCGCCGATGACAAGGTGCACCACCAGCCCGTGGCCGACATTGGTGAGGATTGCATTTGTCTGGCGGTAACGGATGCGCCGCTGAAGTTCAGCGGTTGGCTGCCAAGGATGGTACAGCGGTTTGTGGGAATCTGAGCGATGAAGAGGTCCCGGATCAGGTCCGGGACTTCGTTGCTCTCATGAGATCTGCAGCCCCGGACCTGATCCGGGGCCTCACGCTTATTGCGGTTCCGTCTTGCTCAGTGGCACCACGTTCTTCGCGCCACTCTCATCAGCCAGCTCTTCGAAGTCAAAGTTGTGAAGACGGCCTGCCCGCTTCGCTGCCTTCTCACTGCTGATCATGATTTCATCCACATCCTTGCGCGCCTGACCGAAGTGACGATCAAGGTTGCCGACCCGCGTCACCAACCGCTCCACATCGGCGTGCAACAGCCCCAGCTCCTTGCGAATGGCCCCGGCCTGTTCGCGCATCCGGGCATCCTTCAGAATTGCCCGCATGGTGTTCAGCGTGGCCATGCAGGTGGTAGGTGAGACGATCCAGACCCGGGCCGCGAAACCCTCGCGGATCAGCTCCGGGAAGTTGGCGTGTAACTCCGCGTAAACGGCTTCCGACGGCAGGAACATCAAGGCCCCGTCCGCCGTTTCGCCCTCGATGATGTACTTTTCCGAGATGGCCCGGATGTGGGTGCGGACGGAGACCTTCATCTTTGCTACCGCCTCACGCAGGGCCTGATCGCTCTCGGCCCGGCGCAGCGCCTCGTAGGCCTCCAGCGGGAACTTGCTGTCGATCACGATGGGACCCGGCGGATTGGGCAGATGGATCAGGCAATCGGCCCGCTTGCCATTCGAGAGGGCGGATTGCAGGGCGTAGCTGTCAGCGGGCAGGGCTTTGGAAACGATGTCATGAAGCTGGATCTCGCCGAAGGCCCCGCGCGTCTGCTTGTTCGACAGGATATCCTGCAGGCTCAGCACATCGCCCGACAGCTTGGTGATATTGTCCTGCGCCTTGTCGATGGCGGCGAGCCGTTCCTTCAGTTGCGTCAGGCTGGTCGTGGTCTGCTTGGCCGAGCCGTGCAGAGACTGGTTCATACGTTCCTGCATTTCCGTCAGGCCGCGCTGGGTGCGGGCGGCGTTGTCAGCCAAACGGTCCTGCATCTGTTGCTGCACATGGGCCAGCCGCGATTCCACCGTCTGAATCATCTTGGTCTGGGCCGTGGCCTGGGTGTCCGAAACAGTCTGTATGGAGCCCTGAAGCTGCGCCTGGTTGGCCGCAAGCTGTTGCACGTTGCCACCCAGCAACTGCAACTGTTGACCCAACGGCGCAGTCATGCGGGCGGAGCGACCCGCCGCGCGGACGGCGAGGATCAGCAGGATCAGCACCAGGAGCACCAGCGCCCCGCCCGCAATAGCGGCAAGGACAAGCGGATCATTCAACGCATAGGTCTGACCGGCAATCTCGATCATGTCCGTCCGAAAAGCCTTTCGATATCACTCAGTTTCAGTTCCACGTAAGTGGGTCGGCCGTGGTTGCACTGGCCGGAATGGGGTGTCGCCTCCATCTCGCGCAGAAGTGCGTTCATCTCCTCGGCCCGCATCCTTCGACCCGACCGGATGGAGCCGTGGCAGGCGATGCGGCTGAGAATGGCCTCGATCCGGCTCTGGACAAGGTCGCTGCCACCCTGATCTGCCAACTCATCCAGGACGTCGCGCAGCATGGCGCCTGCGTCGACCTCTCCCAGTATGGCGGGGGTCTCGCGTACCGCGATGGCGGAGCCGCCGAAAGCCTCGATGCCCAGACCGAAGCGGGACAGCACCTCGGCCTGTTCCAAAAGCCGCGCGCAATCCCCGGCGGAGAACTCCACGATTTCGGGGATGAGGAGCGCCTGCGCGGCGACACCCGTCTCCGCCATCTGGCGTTTCAGCTTTTCGTAGACCAGCCTCTCGTGGGCGGCGTGCTGATCGACAAGGACCATGCCGCCGGCGGTCTGGGCGATGATGTAGTTCTCGTGCACCTGTCCCCGCGCCGTACCGAGTGGATAATCGGGGACCTCATCGGCCGCTTCCACGACCTCTTCGGCGGGAATGTCAACGCGCGCCCACATGCCCTGGGTCTCCGCAAAACCCGGTGCGAGTGGTGGCGCCATCCGCCCAGCGGCAGGCCGGTCCATCTGGTAGATCCGGGCGCCGGTGGGTTCCGGTTGCATCGCACCCAGGGTCGCGCCCGCGACGGTGGTGGAGGCCCGGTGCCCCGCCTCCGCCAGCGCGTGCCGAAGGCCCGAGACGATGAGCCCCCGTGCCAGGCCCGGATCGCGGAAGCGCACCTCGGACTTGGCCGGATGGACGTTCACGTCCACAAGCGTGGGGTCGCATTCCACAAAGAGGGCGGCGGCCGGGTGCCGGTCGCGACTGAGGAAATCACGGTAGGCCCCGCGCAGGGCCCCCACCAGCAGCTTGTCCTTGACAGGACGGCCGTTGACGAAAAGGAACTGGGCCACCGCGGAGCCGCGCGAATAGGTTGGCAAGGCCGCATAACCGGTGAGCGAGAGCCCCTCGCGGGTGGCATCGATGGCAAGACTGTTCTCGGCGAATTCCCGTCCCAGGACCTGTGCCAGACGGGCGTGGAGCGCATCGAAGAGATCACCCTGCGCCGCACTCAGGTTCAGGATATTTCGGCCCGGTCCCTCACCCGAGACATCGCGCAGGATGAAATGGACGAAAGGTTCCGCCATAGCGAGCCGCTTGACCACATCACCGATGGCCTGGGCCTCTGCCCGATCGGTGCGCAGGAACTTGAGGCGCGCGGGCGTGGCGAAGAAAAGATCGCGCACGGTGACCACCGTACCCCCGTTCAGCGCGGCAGGACGCGGCTGTTCCAACCGTCCTCCACGCACGCCTATCTCCATACCTGGCTGGCCCGCCACTCGGCTCTGGATGGTCAGGCGGCCCACGGCCCCCAGCGAGGCCAGCGCCTCCCCCCGGAAGCCGAAGGTATGGATGTTCAGAAGATCGCTGCCGTCGATCTTTGACGTCGCATGACGGCTGAGCGCCAGAGGCAGATCATTCCCCGCGATGCCGCAGCCATCGTCGGTCACGCGGATCAGGGTCTTGCCCCCGTCTGCATATTCCACTGTGATCCGCCGCGCGCCCGCGTCGAGCGCGTTTTCCAACAGTTCCTTGACGGCTGAGGCGGGACGTTCAACGACCTCGCCTGCCGCGATGCGGTTGATCGCGGCCTCGTCCAACTGCCGAATCACGGGGGGTGTATCGCTTATGTTGGGGTGCGGGGCGCTCATAACGCAAAACCTAGCATGACGCGGCTTCGGACTGAACCCGATTCGTATGGGATGATTTCAGCCAACGGGGCATTCGCGCACCGTCTGCTAAGGGGCGCGCATGACAGCGGTTGCATCGGCGTATTTCGGGCAAAACGGAGCGAAAGGCCGTGTTCCTTTTTGCCATAATTCCGCCTGCTCCACGGGATCAGCAGGCTAAAGATCCCAAGTCGGGCGCGCGCTGGCCTTCCTGTGTCAGTTTGAGGTTGCCGCGCGGTACCAGGCCACGATCTTGTCCCGTTCCGCCTGCTCCATATAGCTGAGGTTCGCGGGCGGCATCGCATGGGTAAGGCCCGATTGCAGGTAGATCTGCTTGGCCGCCGTGGCGATCTGGTGTTCGGTCTCAAGCCGCACGCCCTTGGGGGGCCAGAGCACACCTTCCCAGAAAGGCTCCGCCGCGTGGCACATGGAACAGCGCCCGGTGACAATATTCTGCACCTCGTCGAAACCCTCGGCCTGGGCGAACCTGAGCGACGCGCCGCGCGCCTCCTCAGGCTCCACGGCGCGGAACATGGGCGCGGTGGAGAGCCACATGATGAGGATGAAGATCAGTGCGGTCACCAGCCAGGTCCAGATCGGATCACCTTTGCGGGCGTGGATGGTGTTGAAGTAGTGCCGGATCGTGACCCCCATCAGAAAAACGAGCGAGGCGATGATCCAGTTGGCCTCCGATGCGAAGGCGAGGGGGTAATGGTTGCTCAGCATCAGGAAGATGACCGGGAGCGTCAGGTAATTGTTGTGCGTGCTGCGCTGCTTGGCGATCTTGCCGTACTTGGCGTCGGGCACCCGCCCTGCCTTGAGATCCGCAACAACGATGCGCTGGTTGGGCATGATGATGAAAAAGACGTTGGCCGTCATGATTGTCGCTGTAAAAGCGCCGAGGTGCAGCATCGCGGCGCGTCCGGAAAAGACGGAGGTGTAGAAATAGGCCATGCCCACCAGGATCACGTACAACAGGATCATCAGGCGGGTGTTGTCATCGCCGAAGCGGCTTTTGCAGATCAGGTCATAGGCCACCCAGCCGAGGCCCAGAGAGACCATGGAAATGAGGATCGCCAGAGGTGTGCCGATGTTGGCCACCGCCGGATCGACAAGGTAGAAATCCGCCCCAAAGTAGTAGACCAGCACCAGAAGCGCGAAGCCCGACAGCCAGGTCGAATAGCTTTCCCATTTGAACCAGACCAGATCATCCGGCATCTGGTCCGGGGCGACGAGGTATTTCTGAATGTGGTAGAACCCGCCACCGTGGACCTGCCATTCCTCCCCGTCTGCACCCGATGTTAGGTTGCGGTCACGGTGCAGGCCCAGATCGAGTGCTATGAAATAGAAGGATGACCCGATCCAGGCGATGGCCACGATCACGTGGGTCCAGCGGACCGCAAACTCGATCCAGGCGGACATGGCGGCAAGGTCGTACATGGGCTTTTATCCAGGGGTCGAGCCAGAGGCCGACGGGGGCCTCCGGCGGGAGTATTTTTTGTGAAAAAGAGAAGGGAAGAACCCCCTCTCCCTTTTCGATGTCAGGTTTCGTCCGGCAGGACAAGGTTGAGAAGGATTGCCACCAGTGCCGTCGGGGCAACGGCGGAGGTGGCCAGCGTCCTTACCACGCCCGGCAGGTACTGCACTGCCGTGGGGACAAGATTGAGGCCCAGTCCAGCGGCCAGCGACACGGCGATGATGACCATGTTGCGGCGGTTCATCTCAACCTCCGCCAGGACGTTGAGGCCGGCCGCCGCCACCATGCCGAACATCACGATCACGCCACCGCCCAGCACCGGCAGGGGCATGGAGGCGATGATAGCGCCAATCTTGGGCACCAGGCCGCAGAGGATCAGAACGATGGCCCCGATGGTGACCACGTGCCGGGACATGATGCCGGTCATGCCGACGATGCCGACGTTCTGGCTGAAGGAGGTGTTTGGCAGGCCGCCGAAAACACCTGCCACCGCCGTACCCAGACCGTCGGCGTAGGTGGCCCCTGCAATCTCGCGATCTGTCGCCTCGCGCCCCGCGCCCGCCTTGGTGGTGGCCGATGTGTCGCCCACCGTCTCTATGGCCGAGACAATGGAGACCAGGGTCACTGCGATGACCGCGCCGAGCGAGAATTCAAAGCCGTAGGGCAGAGGGGTGATGGCCGTCAGCCAGCTGGCCCTGGCAACTGCGTCAAAGCTGACCATGCCGAAGGAATAGGCCACCACATAGCCCACCAGCAGGCCAATGAGGATGGCGGCATTGCTTGTGGTGCCGCGGGTGAAGAACTTCAGCACCAGGGCCACCACGACCACCGACAGGGCCACGGTCCAGTGCATGAGCGAGCCGAAGCTCTCCGCTTCCATCTGGAAGGGGGCCGCACCACCGGCCGCGTATTTGATCGCCACGGGGATGAGGTAGAGACCGATGGCCAGGATAACGAGGCCGGTAATCAGGGGCGGGAAGAGCCAGCGCAGATGACGGATGACGGAGCCCAGAAGAAAGTGGATCGACCCGCCGATGATGCAGGCGGAGAGCGCAACGCTGAGGCCCTGGGTTGCCGCGACCCCGGCGAGGACCCCGACAAAGGCAAAGGAAGTGCCCTGCATGATCGGCAACCGTGCGCCCACGGGGCCGAAACCCACGGTCTGGAAGAGCGTGGCGATGCCCGCGAAAAGCATGGCCATCTGAATGAGGTAGACCTGCTCGGGTCCGCCGAAAGCCAGTCCGGCGGCCCCGGCCACGATGATCGAAGGCGTCACGTTCGAAGCGAACATCGCCAGAACGTGCTGCAGGCCCAGTGGTATGGCCCGGCCAATCGGCGGTGTTTCATCGGGGTCGGCATAGATTCCGGCGGCGAGTTGATCTGTCATTTGACTATCCCTGTTGTCCCGTGTTGCCTATTTTTTAGGCTGAATCGTTTATGGGACGACGGTGTAAGGCGGATCAAGGAAAACTTCCTCTAGGTTGGCGCCAGGGCCGATCCGGTCCACCACGGCAAAGAGCCCCGGTGAAAAAAGAGGCGTCAGAACACCGTGCCAGGTGCCCCTGTGCAGGTTGATCCCCTGGTGGGGCGCCATGCAAAAGGCGCGTGGCGTGCCGGGGCTGCCGCCTTCGTCCAGCGCCACAATCACAAGGAAGGGATTGCCGGTGAGCGGCAGAAAGGCCTGGCTGCCCTCGGGGTGCCGCTCCAGCAGCGTCAACTCATAGGGCAGGCTGCGCGCCTGCGCCTCAAAAAGACTGATGCCCGCACGCCCCTCCCCGAAATCGAGCCTTGCCCGGTCGTGGTAGCGCCCGCAAAGGCCCGCATTAATCATCTTGTCAGGCGCACCTTCGGTGTCCAGCACATCGCCAAAGGGGGCGAAGGCCTCTGCCGTGAGGGGCTGAATGGTTATCTCGCGGTTCACAGGGGCATGTGCCGGTTGACGTCCTTGTAGAGGAGATAGCGAAAAGGCGCGTTTCCAGTGGCGATGCAGGCCTGCGGGCAGAAGGCGCGCAGCCACATGAAATCACCGGGTCCGACCGGGACCCAATCCTTGTTCAGCAGGTAATCGGCGGTCCCTTGAAGCACATAAAGCCCGTGCTCCATCACGTGGGTTTCGGCGAAAGGGATCCGCCCACCCGGCTGGAAGGTGACGATGTTGACGTGCATGTCGTGGCGCAGGTCCGCCGGATCGACAAAACGGGTCGTGGCCCAGACACCTTGGCAGTCGGGCATCTCTGTTGGTCCCACCTCCTGATCGGAGGTCACCAAAGCCTCAGGCAGCTCTATCCCTTCGGAGCCGATGTATCGCTTTCTGATCCAGTGGAACTTTGCCAGCCCTTCGCCATCGTTCCAGACGGTCCAGACCGCCTCGGGCGGGATGTAGGCATAGCCGCCGGGCGCAAGGGCGTGGCGCTTGCCGTCGATGTTGAGCGTAACTGTGCCCCCGGCCACGAAAATCACCGACTGGGCCTCTGGGTCCACCTCCGGCGCGCCGGAGCCGCCGCCCGGTTGCAACTCAACCGCATACTGCGAGAAGGTCTCTGCAAACCCCGAAAGGGGCCGCGCCAGCACCCACATGCGCATGCCGCGCCAGCCGGGCAGGTAGGACGTGACGATGTCGCGCTGTGTCACAGCGGGGAGAACCGCGTAAGCCTCCGTGAAGATGGCGGTGCCTTCGGGGCTCACCGACTGGTCCGGCAGTCCGCCGGGGGGAAAGGCGTAGCTCACAACATATCCTCCAGCCTGATCCGCGCGATCCGTTCTACCTGAGCGCAGGCGGTGGCGAATTCGGTTTCCGAGTCATTGGCGATGCGCGCCTCGAAGGCCCGCAGGATACCGGACTTGTCATGGTCCTTCACCGCGATAATGAAGGGAAACCCGTGTTTGGTCGTGTAGTCGGCGTTGAGCGCTTCAAAGCGGGCACGATCTGCGTCTGTCAGGGCATCGAGGCCAGCGCTCGCCTGTTCCGCAGTGCTCTCCGCCGTGAGCCTCTTTGCGGCGGCCAGCTTACCCGCCAGATCGGGGTGGGCCGTCAGAACGCCCAGACGTTCGGCGTGGGTGGCGGAGCGGAAGACACGCGAAAGAGCATTGTGCAAACCGGGCGCAGCATCATGTGCGGGTCCAAGTTCCAGATCAAAGGCCCGTTCGGCGATCCACGGCGAGTGCTCGAAAATGCCGCCAAAACGCGCGACGAATTCCGCCCGTCCCATGTGGCTGGGGCGAAGACCTCGTGCAGGCGGGGGATGAGCGGCGCGCCAGTGCTCGGCGATGTCGATGCGGCGCGGGCACCAGACGCCCTCATATCCGCGGATGTGATCGAGGAAGCGTTTGAGCGCCTGAACCCGACCCGGCCGTCCGATGAGGCGGCAGTGCAGGCCAACCGACATCATCTTGGCACTGCCTGCCCGCCCCTCTTCGTAGAGCGCGTCGAAGGTGTCACGCAGGTAGGTAAAAAACTGGTCGCCCGAATTGAAACCCTGGGGCGTGGCAAAGCGCATGTCGTTGCAGTCGAGCGTATAGGGGATGATCAGCTGCTCGCGCCCGTCCACCTCCATCCAGTAGGGCAAATCGTCGTCGTAGGTGTCCGAGATATAGCGGAACTGACCGGTGTCGGCGGCCAGAGCAACCGTATTGATAGAGGTCCGGCCGCAGTACCAGCCGCGCGGCGCCTCGCCCACGACCTCCGTGTGCAGACGGATCGCTTCGGCAATGTCGGCGCGCTCCGCCTCCTCGCCATAATCCCTGTAGTCGATCCACTTCAGCCCGTGGCTGGCAATCTCCCAGTTGGCCTCTTTCATCGCCTCGACCTGTTCGGGTGCCCGGGCAAGGGCGGTGGCGACGCCGTAAACCGTCAGAGGGATCCGCGCCGTGGTGAAGAGCCGGTGCAGCCGCCAAAACCCGGCGCGCGCGCCGTAGTCGTAGATCGATTCCATGTTCCAGTGCCGCTGCCCCGGCCAGGGTTGAGCGCCGACAATCTCGGACAGGAAGGCCTCTGACGCCGCATCGCCGTGCAAGAGGCAGTTTTCGCCCCCCTCTTCGTAATTCAGCACGAACTGCACGGCGATCCGTGCGCCACCCGGCCAGGCGGCATCGGGGGGATTTGGCCCGTAGCCACGGAAATCTCTGGGGTATCGCTGCATCGCCCTCTCCCTGGTCGCGGCCTTCACCCTGCACAAAGCGGTGCCGCTGCGCAATTCGCAAGCCACCAAAAGCAAACGGGCCGCCCCAGGGACGGCCCGCTGCCAGATTGGCTGCTGTGCCTGTGTTTATTTTTTGTCTGGGGTTATTAGACGCTGGCCAATCTGTTTTCGGCCAGGTCCTTTAAACACCGCACCAGCCCTGAAGCTGCCAGCGAACCTGCCGAAGATACTTCGCGTTCGGGGGGGTGCGCAGATCGTCACGGATGGGTCGTTGCCCATCCCGATCCATGCACGAAATGCACTGAACTGCCTGTTTGTCCGCTGCATCCGCCGTCCCCCCAAGACGCCCTGCTCGATATGATGTACCAGGCGCTTGGCCCCTACATCTGGTATTGAGTGCACCCATATAGGCAAAGAGTGATTCGCAGGTCAAAGTAAAAACGAATCAATCGCCGGAAAAATGCGAATCGCCTCCCCGATTCGGTGAATGAGGCCCCATTGACCGACGGCCGCTTGTCCCTATCCTTCCCGCTGGACCCACGCGGAAGGA
>JABDKA010000080.1 GCA_013002405.1 Sulfitobacter sp.
GGCAGGACCCATCTGGGTCAAGTCCAGCAATGGCGGCGAGAAGGTTTTTGACATGGTGCTTTTCGCCACCGGACGGATGCCTTCGACCAGCGACATGGGGCTTGAGGATCTAGGCGTGAAGCTGGGCCGCCAGGGCGAGATCCTGGTGGATGAGTATAGCCAGTCAGATGTGCCTTCCATCTATGCGATCGGTGACGTGACCAACCGGGTCAGCCTGACCCCGGTGGCGATCCGCGAAGGGATGGCCTTTGCCCAGACGGTCTTTGGCGGGGAAAAGACGCCCGTGGATCACGAGCTGATCCCCTCTGCAATCTTCACGCAGCCCGAGATGGGCACTGTCGGTATGAGCGAGGAGGAGGCCCGCGATGCTGAGCCGGTGGAGATCTACGCCACCTCCTTCCGGCCCATGCAGTCGGCCTTTGCCGGCAGCTCCGAAAGGGTGCTGATGAAGCTCATCGTCTCAAAGGAAAGCCGCGTGGTGCTGGGATGTCACATCGTCGCACCGAACGCCGGGGAGCTGATCCAAATGGTGGGCATCGCCATAAAGAACAAGCTGACAAAGGAACAATTCGACACCACCTGCGCGGTCCATCCGACCATGTCAGAAGAGCTGGTGACGATGCGGGAGCCGACGCGTACCGCTTGAATTCGGCAGGGCAGTGCACACATCTGCGACGATACCTGATAAAGCATAGAAAAGCCGCCCCGGGCGGCATGTGAAGGGAAAGAACAATATGGCTGGTAACACAGGCGGCCCCTGGGGTGGGGGCGGTAACAATGACGGCGGTGGCGGCAGGGACAACGGTTCCGGCGGCAATCGCGGCAACCAGGGCGGCGGTGGCCGTGGCCCCGGCGGCGGCGACAAGCCCCCGATCCCCGAAATCGACGAATTGGTCAAGAAGGGCCAGGAACAGCTTCGCGTATTGATGGGCGGCGGCGGTGGCCGTAACCGTGGCACCGGTGGCGGCACCGGCGGCGGTGGCCCGGTCCTTACCCGCGGCACCGTAGGCCTTGGCCTGGTGGCGCTGGTAGTGGCCTGGCTTTTCGCCAGCTTTTACACGGTGCGTCCCGAACAGCAGTCGATTGAACTTTTCCTCGGTGAGTTTTCCGAAATCGGCACCGAAGGTTTGAACTTTGCCCCCTGGCCCGTGGTCACGGCAGAGGTCTTCGATGTGACGACCAACCGGACCGAGGAGATCGGCGTGGGCAGGGGGGCCTCGGACAACGATGGTCTGATGCTGACCACGGACGAAAACATCGTCGACATCGACTTCCAGGTGGTTTGGAACATCAAGAACGCGAAGGATTTCAAGTTCTCCCTGCGTGACCCCGATGCCTCTGTGCGGGCCATCGCGGAATCGGCCATGCGCGAAGTGATTGCCCAGTCTGAACTGGCCCCGATCCTCAACCGGGACCGTGCCTCAGTGGCCGACCGCGTGAAGGAACTGATCCAGAACACGCTCGACAATCGCCAGACCGGGATCAACATCCTGCGTGTCAACGTGAACAAGGTGGACCCGCCCAGCCAGACGGTGGTTGTGGTGGATGCCCAGGGCAACCGGACCGAAGCGTCGGTCGTCGATGCATTCCGGGACGTTCAGGCAGCGGAGCAGGAGCGTGACCGGGTGGAGCGGCAGGCGGACGCCTACGCCAACCGGCGCACCGCTGAGGCCCGTGGTGAAAGCGCGCAGCTGCTGGAAGCCGCCGAAGGCTACCGCGCCCGCGTCGTGAACGACGCCATCGGTGAGGCGAGCCGCTTTGAGGCTGTGCTGACCGAGTATCAGCAGGCCCCCGAAGTGACCCGAAAGCGTCTCTACCTCGAAACCATGCAGAAGGTGCTGGGTGACGTGGACAAGATCATTCTGGAGGGGGACGCCGTCGGCGGCGGCGCCCAGGGGGTCGTACCCTATCTGCCACTTAATGAGCTGCGTCGCAGCGGAGGTTCGAACTGATGCGTAAGACAGGTTTTCTTATCCCCATCGTGGTGGTTGCCATCGTTGCCGCCCTTTCCGCCATCTTCGTGGTGGACGAGCGCGAAAAGGCGCTGGTGCTGCGCTTTGGTCAGATCAAGCAGGTGGTGACGGAGCCGGGGATCGGCTTCAAGGTGCCTTTGCTGGACGAGGTCGTGCGCTTCGAGGACCGGATCCTGAGCCTTGAAACCGAGGTAATCGAGGTGACCCCGGCCGATGACCGGCGTCTCGAGATCGACGCCTTCGTGCTTTACCGGATCGAGGACATCGTGCAGTACCGCCAAGCCATCGGTGTCGGCGGTGAGCGTCAGGCCGAGAACGATTTGGGCGGTATTCTGGAATCCCAGATCCGTGCGGTCCTGGGTTCGCAGGGTGTGACCTCCAACACTATCCTGTCGCCCGAACGTTCCGAGCTGATGGAACAGATCCGTGTCCGTGCCGACGCCCGTGCCAATGCGCTGGGCCTGAGAGTGGTCGACGTGCGCCTGCGCCAGACCAACCTGCCGGAGCAGAACTTTGACGCGACCCTGCAGCGGATGATCGCCGAGCGGGACCGGGAAGCAACCGACGAACGTGCCCGTGGTCAGGAAGCGGCGCAGCGCGTGATCGCTCTGGCAGACCGGACCTACGAAGAGATTCTGTCCGAGGCCCGTCGTGACGCCCGCATCATCGAAGGTGAGGCGGACGCCGAGCGGAACCGCATCTTTGCAGTCGCCTATGGCAAGGATCAGGAGTTCTTTGAATTCTACCGCTCCTTGTCGGCTTACGAAGCGGCCCTGAAGGGAGAGAACTCCACCATGGTTCTGTCGCCCGACAGTGAGTTCTTCAACTACCTGCGGTCGGACCAGGGCAGTCGGTCGGAAGAGGGTGAGCGGCAGTGAGCCTGCTGCTCCTGGCCCTGGGGCTGGTGATGATACTGGAGGGGCTGGTCTATGCACTGGCCCCTTCGCTTTTGGAGCGCATGCTCGAGGTCCTGCGCCAGATGCCCGAAAGCGCCGTGCGCCAGATCGGACTTCTGGTGATCGTGGGCGGTCTGATTTTCGTCTGGGTCGCCTTCCAGATCGGGGTCTGATCCACCGGCGCGGGCAGGCCCGCACGCGATCTATTTTTTCTGATGAGGGGGTCTTGCCCCCTCAAACTCCCCCCAGTGTATTTGTGGTGATAAAGAGCAGCGGGATTGTCAGGACCGCTTGAAATGACCGTGATCGGACACATCTTTGAGGTTGCGGTCAGGGCCCCCAAGGGTCCACTCTGTGCCGCGCATGCGAATATGAGGAGAGACCCGATGCAGTCACAGGCGAAAGCGCTGGTAGTTCCCCTGAAGGAAAGTCAGCCGTTCCGGGCCCTTGCCCTGAGTCTGTTGGCCCTGGCCTTTGTTCTGGTGCAGGCGGTGCAGGTTCTGGCCCGACCGGAAAGCCTGGCCCCCCTGGCCGAGCAGATCAGCCCCTCGGTAGTGAACATCACCACCTCCACGGTCGTCGAGGGACGCACCGGGCCAAGGGGCATCGTGCCCGAAGGCTCTCCTTTCGAGGATTTCTTCCGTGAGTTCCAGGATCGCAACCGCGACGGTGAAGGCCAGCGGCCGCGCCGGTCCTCGGCGCTTGGGTCGGGCTTTGTCATCTCCGAAGATGGATTTGTCGTGACCAACAATCACGTGATCGAAGGCGCCGATGAGATTACGATCGAGTTCTTTTCCGGAGAAGAGCTGAAGGCCGAGGTGATCGGCACTGATCCCAATACCGACATTGCCTTGCTGAAGGTGAATGCAGAGGAACCGCTGCCCTTCGTCACCTTCGGGGACAGTGACATCGCGCGCGTGGGCGACTGGGTCATTGCTATGGGCAATCCGCTGGGACAGGGCTTTTCCGTCTCCGCCGGGATCGTATCGGCCCGCAACAGGGCCCTTTCGGGCACCTATGACGATTACATTCAGACCGACGCGGCAATCAACCGGGGCAACTCGGGTGGGCCGCTTTTCAACATGGACGGTGAGGTGATCGGCGTGAACACCGCGATCCTGTCGCCCAACGGCGGATCCATCGGGATCGGCTTTTCCATGGCATCGAACGTGGTGACGCGGGTCGTTGATCAGCTCAAGGAATTTGGCGAAACCCGCCGCGGCTGGCTGGGTGTGCGCATTCAGGATGTGACCGAGGACGTGGCCGACGCCATGGGTCTTGAAGAGGCGGCCGGTGCCCTGATCACAGATGTGCCCGAAGGACCCGCGAAAGAAGCCGGGCTTGAGACCGGGGATGTCATCCTCTCTTTTGACGGCGTTGACGTGGCCGACACGCGCGGCCTGGTCCGTCAGGTGGGCAATAGCCCGGTAGGTGCCTCCGTGCGCGTGACCGTGATGCGTGAGGGCAAAACCCAGACTTTCCTGGTGACCCTGGGCCGCCGTGAGGACGCCGGTGAAGAGGCCGCCGCCAGCCCGGAGGAAGAGACCCCGACCGAGCCGCAGACCAAGTCGCTCCTGGGTCTGACCCTGACACCCCTGACCGATGAGATGCGCGCGGAACTGGGTGCCGATGCCTCGACCGTTGGTCTGGCCGTCACGGAGGTGGATGAAGCCTCCGAAGCCTATGAGAAGGGTCTGCGCGCGGGGGATATCATTACCGAAGCGGGTCAGCAGAAAGTCGAGAGCATCACCATGCTGGAGGAGCGCGTAAAGGCAGCCAAGGATGCCGGCCGCAAATCGCTGCTGCTGCTGGTGCGCCGGGGCGGCGATCCGCGTTTCGTGGCGCTCTCGCTGGCCGACTGACAGCGGCCTCTTGGGTCAAGCTTCGAAGGGCGTCCCGCCGGGGCGCCCTTTACGCGTCTGATGTGCCGCTCTTGGTGACGATCAGCCCCAGCATCCGCGCAGTTGCCAGCGCAAGGAGGCTGCTGTCGGGCCCGCCATTGTCCACCTGGAAGCGCTGGACCGCCGCCCGTGTGACCGGATCCAGCCTGCCGTTCACGAGGCCCGCATAATAGCCCCGGGCCTGCAGCGCGCGCTGCAGGGAGGCGAGGAACTCTTCGGTCTGGACCTCGGCGCAGGGGGTTTCGAACCAGCTATCGACCCGCTGCTTCACGATCCGCTGGCGCTCTTCGGTGCGGAACTCGGGCAGCTTGGCGATGGAGCCGTCGGAGTTCACCTTGGCCGGTTTCACCTGGACCTGCGTGCTGACCGTTTCGATCACCGCAGGCGTCACCGTGCGGCCCCAGCAGGTGCCGGGCGGGGCCCCTTCGGGCCCGTCGCGGGTGGGGGTGAAAACACCCGGCTCAAGGAGTTCGGGACGTCCGCCACCTGTCTGGGTGCAGGCACCCAGCGTCAGGGTCAGCAGAAGCAGGACGGCGAAGGGCCGGGGTGCGGTGACGGTTCGTGCCTCAATCATGGCCCAATGCCTCTTGGGTCTCGTGGTTTGGCGCCACCCTATCCCCTTCCCGGCAGCCTGCATAGCGGTGAAATAGCCCGCCAATTGGGGGTGGAAGCGGGGCCGGGGGGAGGCTAGATAAGGCCAAACGCAAGCAAGCAAGGACAGCTTTGATGGCAAAGATCACCTACGTAGAACACGGCGGCAAGGAGCACGTGGTAGAAGTGGCCAGTGGCCTGACGGTCATGGAAGGCGCGCGGGACAACAACATCCCCGGCATCGAGGCCGATTGTGGCGGGGCCTGTGCCTGTTCGACCTGCCATGTCTACGTGGATCCGGCCTGGGTCGAAAAGCTGCCACCAAAGGACGATATGGAAGAAGACATGCTCGACTTCGCATACGAACCCGACCCCGACCGCTCGCGCCTGACCTGCCAGCTCAAGGTGTCTGACGCGCTGGACGGTCTGCGGGTGCAGATGCCGGAAAAGCAGATCTGATGCGCCTTTGGTGGCTGGCCCTCGCCCTGTCGGGGTTGGCCGCCGCCGCGGTGGCGACGCCGCCAAACCTGATCCTGTCCGCGGAGTATGCCGAGCCGACCCGGCGCTATCCCCATGGGGTGCTGGGCGATGACATCGAGTGGGGCGCGCTG
>JABDKA010000091.1 GCA_013002405.1 Sulfitobacter sp.
GGGCAAGGTCATGGGCCTTCAACTGACCGGCGGCTCCACCACCGTGCCCGACATGTACGACCGCCTGCGCGAGGCCGGAGCGATGGCGCGCGAAACTCTTGTCGCCGCCGCAATGGAGCAGACCGGAGCGGCACGGGATGAACTCAAGACCGAGTATGGCGCGGTGGTTCTGCACGACGGCACGCGTCTTGCCTACACTGTTCTCGCAGCTGCAGCGGCTCAGATCGATCCACCGCGAGACGTGGCCCTGCGCGATCCATCTGAGTGGCGCACACTTGGCAAACCGCACCAGCGGACTGACATGCTGGCCAAATCCACCGGGACCGAGATGTACAGCATCGACATGGCGATGGAGGGCATGGTCTATGCCACCACCCGCACCAATCCTGCGCTGGGCGGGGGCATCAACGGATATGATGCCAGTGAAGCCGAAGGCATGCGTGGCGTTCATAAAATCCAGCCCATCGTCGGCGGCATTGCCGTCGTGGCGGACAATACCTGGCGCGCCTTCCAGGCCGCCCAGGCGGTGCAATGCGACTGGGGGCCGTCCCCCTATATCGGCGACATGGAGGCCATGTTCCAAGCTGCCGCCGCCGCCATGACACCCGATCACCAGGACAGCCAGTTCCGCGATCTGGGCGACGTCGGGGAGGCGCTGTCCTCGGGTGAGGTGATCAAGGCGGAATACCGTATCCCCTACCTCGCTCACGCGCCGCTGGAGCCGATGAATGCTACGGTGAAGTTCAGCGCGGGACGGCTCGACATCTGGACCGGCACACAGATCCCCCGCTTCATGCAGGACAGCGCCGCTGCCATCGCGGGTCTCGCCACTAAACAGGTGCATGTCCACGTGCTCACCTCCGGTGGCAGCTTCGGTCGAAGGCTGGAGGATGACTACGTTCGCCAGGCGGTTGAAATCGCGATTGCCCTGCCCGATACGCCGATCAAGATGACCTGGTCGCGAGAGGAGGATTTCAGCCACGATTTCCCTCGTCCGCTCGCCGTCGCCAAGGCCCGTGGGAGCGTGGCAGAGGGGGCGGTGCAGGCCTTCGATCTGGGCATCGCGGCCCCTTCGGTCACCGAATCCTCGCTCAAACGCCTTGGTCAGTCCGCCCTGGGTCCCGACGTGGCCATCGTCGCGGGGGCCTGGGACCAGCCCTTTGCCATCCCCAACTACCGCGTCACCGGATACCGCGTGCCCGCCATGGTACCGGTTTCCTCCTGGCGCTCTGTAGGGGCCTCCGGCAACGGCTTTCTGCATGAGACCTTCATGGATGAGCTTTGCCACGCCGCCGGGGCGGACCCGCTTGAGGAACGCCTCCGGCTGGTCGACCATGAGCCATCGCGCAAGGTGCTGGAGATGGTGGGCGAGATGTCGAACTGGGGCAGTGATCTGGGCCCGGGACGGGGACGTGGGCTGGCCTTCACTCTTTCCTTCGGGGTGCCCGTGGTGGAAGTTATCGAGGTTACAGATACCGGGGACGGCATCCGCCTGGACCGTGCCTTTGTGGTGGCGGACGTAGGCCGCGTGCTGGACCCCGTGAATATCGAGGCGCAGTTGACCGGCGGGCTGATCTTCGGTCTGGGCCACGCCATGAATTGCGAACTGACCTATTCCGGGGGTGTGCCGGAGCAGGACAACTTCCACCTTTACGAGGGCCTGCGGCTTTACCAGACGCCTCAGATCGAAGCGCGGGCATTGGAAAATGGACCCAAGATCAAGGGTATAGGTGAGCCGGGCGTGCCGCCCGCTGCCCCCGCCTTGGGCAACGCGATCTTTGCTGCCACGGGCAAACGCATTCGTGCGCTGCCCTTCTACAATGAGGTGGACTTCGTCTGATGCGGGCGCTTTTTGCTCTGCTCATCGCCACTTCCCCGCTGGCGGCGGAAGAGTCGGAGGGGCTGGCGGCCTGGGACCGAATCTACGACGTGGCTAGCCACCCGCGCTGCACCAACTGCCATGTTGGCGCGCAGGAAGCGCCCATGTGGGAGGGGCTGGGTTACGGAGCAGGGGCCATCCACGGAATGAATATCCGGGCCGATGAGACCCGGATCGGGGCCGAGAGCGTGCCTTGCCGGACCTGTCACGTCACCTCCGGGCGCGCAAATACCGTGGCTCATGCCGCCCCCCATATCCTGGAGGCCTGGCGTCTGCCCCCTGTTGAACTGGCCTGGCTCGGGGCCTCTTCGGCGGAACTCTGCGCCCAGCTGCGTGACCCCGAACGGAACGACGGGCACGATATCGAAAGCATGGCGGACCACGTGAGAAGTTCCCCCTTCGTGGCCTGGGGCTTTGCCCCCGGTGCGGGCCGGGAAGGGGCGCCGGGTGGCCCCGAAACCTTTGCGCAGGACCTGCTGGTCTGGGGCGAAGCGGGCACGCCCTGCCGCTGAGAGAGCCTTTTGTGACTTGACGCAAGGGGCGCGCCGCTGTCCGGTGCGGTATGGATATTCTGCAGGTCTCCCGCCCCGTCGCCCTTTCGGGCCTTGATGACATTCCCTTGCCATCCACCGATGCGGCGGCCCCGCTGGCGCTGTTGGAACGCTGCCCCGTGGCAGCGGAGACGCCGCTGATCCGGGCCGATGCCATCGGATCGGAGGCGCGTGTGGACGAACTCTGGCTCAAGGACGAACGCGGGCGCATGGGGCTGGGGAGCTTCAAGGCGCTGGGGGCGGCTTACGTCATCGCCTACGACGCGGAGCGCGGGCAGGCCAAGGGGCGCACCTATGTCACCGCAAGTGCTGGCAATCACGGCATGTCCGTCGCCGCCGGAGCGGCGGCTTTCGGGGCGCGGGCGGTCATCTATATCGCCGAGACGGTGCCCGAGAGCTTTGCCGCCCGCCTGCGCGAGCAGGGGGCCGAAGTGGTGCGCGAAGGGGCGATCTACGAGGCTTCGATGGCGGCGGCTCAGCGTGCGGCGGATGAACGGGGCTGGACCCTGCTCTCCGACAGTTCATGGCCGGGCTACACCGAAGCGCCGCACCGGCTGATGGAGGGCTACCTTGCCATGATGGACGAGGTAATCCGCCATATGCCCCGGGTGCCGACCCATGTCTTTCTGCAGGCGGGTGTCGGCGGTCTGGCCGGGGCCTGTGCGGCGCTGATCCGCGAAAGATGGGGCGAAGGGCCTTGTATAGTTGTGGTCGAGCCGGAATTCGCCGCTGCCCTTTATGGGTCGATCAAGGCGGGCAGGCCGGAGGAAAGCGACGGGCCGGTGAGCGAGATGGGGCGGCTTGATTGCAAGATGCCCTCGCTTATTGCGCTCAAGGGGCTGGCGCGGGATGCGGACGCCTTCGCGTTGATCTCCGAGGCCGAAGGGGAAGCCGGGGCGGGTACCGTGATGGTAGCGGGCTATCCTTCGACCCCTTCGGGGGCGGCGGGGGTTTCGGCCTTGCTGGCGCTGGATGAGGGGCAGCGGGCGGAGTTGGGCCTGGATGAGAGCTCCATCGTGATGTGTATTCTGAGCGAGGGGCCGGAAAGCTGAAACGAATGCGCGGTGCGTTGAGGGTCTGATAGGCGCTGCCAGTGGAGCGAAGGGTTCCGGTGCGATCCGGTCACCGGGGCAAAGGCCGAGGGAGGTCAGGACATTTGGGAAATAGCGGCGAGGTTGAGCAAGGCAGCGTGGGTGATGGTGCGCCCGTCGGGCGAGTGCAGGAAGGGCGTTTCCATGCCCGTATGGATGCCGAAAGGCGCGTCCTAAAGCAGGTTTGCCACGGGGATGCTTTTCCCGGTGCCGCCCGACCGGCGCGGACTGTGCAAAAGGCGGGTGTGGGCAGTAAAACGGGGGTCAGCCGAGGGCGGCTAGGTCCGTTTCAATCCGGTTGGCCATCATCGACCAGCGGATCCGGCCCACGGCCTCCTTCGCCTCCGTCAGGGCGGCGCGGGCCTTGTCGATCTTGCGGGCGGCCTTCAGGGCCAGGCCCTTGCCATGGGCCGCCTGGGCCACAACACCGTGCATGCCAGCAGCGCGGCCCATCTCAAGCGCCGCATCGAAATGGGCGATGGCCTTGGACTTGGCGAAAGGGGCATTGCGCAGCAGGAAAATCGCGTTGCGGGCGAGGGTCTTGAAATCGGGCTTTTCGTCGCCCGTCGCAAGCAGCAGATAGAGCGTGCCGAGCGAGATATGGGACATGGCGGCACCGTGCATGTTGCCGCCGCTGCGGGCACGCTCGATAGCATCGTTGATCCAGCTGACGCCGCCCGCCAGATCGCCGCCAAGGGCCTTGGCTAGGCCCACGGGGCCATCGACGATATTCTCGATCCCACGAAAATCTAGCTCACCGCGCTGGGCGAAGATGTCGTCCAGGATCGCGGCCCCGCCTTTGACGTCGCCATTCAGCACCATCGACAGGCCCTTCAGCCCCAGGCAGACCAGCTTGTCCACCATGCCGCCGCCCTCTTCGGCCCCAATCGAGGCGATCTCAATGGCGCGCTCGTAATTCTCATTGTAGGCGTTGTTGAAGGCGATACAGATCGCGCCCCAACCAATGGCGCCCGAAAACTGCATTTCGCGGCCTTTTTCATAGAGTGCCTTGCCGTTCTCAAGCGCGAAGTCGATGTCGCCCCGGATCGAGTGGCTCCAGTTCTGGTAAAAGTCGCAGTAGGTCCGGTGGTAGGGCTGCGCATCGTCGCCCCAGAGGGTGTGGATACGCTCCGCCAGGCTTTGCGTGTCCTCCCAGGATCCTGCGCGGGGCTGGGTGCAGTTGAGCACCATCAGTCCAAGGCAACCGTCGGTGATGGCGGCGCGGTCGTTGGTGCGTTCGCCGATGGCGATGGCCTCGTCAAAGAGGGGACGGGCTTTGTCGAATTGCATGTCCTGGGTATAGGCAACCCCGACAAGGCCCAGGATGCGGGCATATTGCGCCGGGCTGGAGGCTGCGGTTTCGATCCGTTCCCGCTCGGCCTCGAAGAGGCGGATGGAGCGGCCGAATTCGGCGTGCCATTGCTGCACCTCAAACCAACCGGAGAAAAGTCCGGCCACCTTTTCGGATGTGAGCGGCAGTTCGTTGCTGGTCACCAGTTCAAAGGCGCGGGCGAAGAAGTCTTCGGCCACATTGAGGGAAAAGAGGCTGAGGTTGCGCTGCCCCGCGGCGATGAGGTGGGGCACGGCCTGCTCCGGCTTGTCGGCCTTGTCATAGTGGTGGGCAAGCCCCTCTGCCGCCTCTTCGGGGCGATTGGAATAGCGGTGCGCTAGTTCTTCGGCGATGGCCGCATGCAGGGTCTTGCGGGGGCCGCGCAAAAGTGTGTCGTAGATCGCGTCCTGCACGAGCGCGTGCTTGAATTCATAGCCCGTTGCAGTGGGGCGGATGAGGTCCACTTCGACTGCTTCTTCAAGCAGCGTGATGCTAATCGGGGGTTCCTTCTGCGCCACCTGAGAGGCGATTTGCGCGTCGAAGCGCCGCCCGATGGCAGAGGCGGCCTGCAGCATCATGCGGCATTCGGCACCAAGCCGGTCAAACCGTTCCATCACCATGTTCTGCAGGTTGGTGGGCAGCACGATATCGCCTATCTCACCCGTCGCACCGCCCGCGTTTTCACGCTGCTGGACCAGAAATTTCGCGATCTCCTCGGCGTAGAGCGGGTTGCCGTCGGCCTTCTGGATGGCGAGGGCGGCCATATCGTCGGCCCGGTCGGAACCTGACATGACCTCACGGATAAGAGCGGTGACCGCATCCTCGCTTATCGGGGAGGGAGTGATGTGCGTGACATGGGACCGCCCGTACCATTCCTGCCGGAACCCGGGGCGGAAGGTGCCGATGATCATCAACGGCCAGTCGCGCGGCTCCTCGATCAGGGTCTCCAGCAGTTGCACGGTGCCGGGGTCGGCCCAGTGCAGATCTTCGATGACCAGCACCATGGGGCTCTGGGCGCAGGAATATTCGATGAGATCAATCAGCACCTGTCGGATGCGCGCGCCGATCATGTCCGGACTTTCGCCACGCTGGGCGTCATCATCCGCCGCTTTGCCCAGCAGCGTCATCAAGTAGGGTCGCGTGCGATCGGGATCGAAGCCCATGACCTCGATCATACGGGCGACCTGGGCGCGGGCCTCATCCGGGGTTGCTTCGGGCTTTAGGCGGAGCGCGGTTCTCACCAGTTCGGCGAAGGGCAGGTAGGGTACGGTAGCCCCGTCGGCGCGGCATTCGCCCTTGTGCAGGCGAACCTCATCCTCCGGCAGGCTCTGTTCGAATTCGTAGAGCAGGCGGGACTTGCCAATGCCCGGCTCCCCCTCGACAAGGGCGACGGCGGTTTTGCCGCTGCGGGCATGGGCGAGGCTTTCGTTCAGTGCCGCGATTTCGGCCTCGCGATCAAAAAAGGTCGAGAGTCCCCTTGAGCGGGCCGCGTCGAAGCGGGAGACACCTTCGTTCACCGCGTTGAGCGCGTAGACCTGCATCGGCTGGGCCTTGCCCTTCATCCGGTGCGGGCCAAGGTCTGTGGCATCAACCTGTCCTTCGACCAGCGCAAAGAGGTCCCGGCTGATCACGACCTGGCCCGGTTCGGCCATGCTCTCCAACCGTGAGGCGGTGTTGGCCGTATCGCCGATGATGGTAACGTGGGCTTTGGTCCCGCCGCTCACATCGCCCACCACCAGTGGGCCGCAGTGCAGACCAACGCGCACCCGGGGCGCCGCGCCGTAGCGTTTCTTCATCTCGGCTTCGGCCCCGGCGATCCCTTCCCGAATTTGCAGGGCGGCCTGGCAGGCCCGCAAGGGGCCGTTCTCCAACCCCTCGGTCACACTGAAAAGCGCCATGATCCCGTCGCCGCGAAATTCGCCCACCGTGCCGGAATGGTCCCGGATCGCGTTTTGCATCCGGGAGGAGACGTCACGGATCATCTCGAAGGCCGCCTCCTCGCCAATGCGTTCGGCAAAGGCGGTGAAGCCTGCGACGTCCGCGAACAGGACAGTCCCAGTGCGCTTCTGGCTGACGGTATCGGCTTGCATTACGTTGGGTGCCTCCAAGCCCAGTGTCGCGCTCAAGCCCGGTCGGCGCAAGAGCGGTGGCGCGGATTTGAGCCTTCGAAATCAGCTTCGATGATCGAATGCTGCGCGGCGTGCCTTTTTGGCAGCAGCGTAGATGGCGACCCGCGCCCGATTTATCGCGCCTAGCGGGAAATGTTCCCAGGCGGCGTGGCCGGGGGAGTAGGAGAGGGCGTTTTCCCTGTCGGATGGTGCGGCAACCGGCTGGTCCGAGGGGATGTGCAGTTCGGCCAACGCCTGAAATCTGACACCCATGTCTTCCCAATCGACGGTGGGGTCCTCAAGTGGCTGTTTTCTGGGGTCCGTCTGCACCAGAACACCGAAAGAGAGTACACCCGGCGCCCGGTCCAGTTGTTCGCGCAGGGCATCGCGGCGGCCGTTGAAGCCACTGATGCGCGGGCCGGGGCGGTGCGGGGAAAGGGGGACCACCTTGTATTTCACCACCATGTCGCCCAGCCGGTAGGGTGTTGTGCTCCAATAGGGCGTGGAGAGGGGCGCGTTGGCCTTGTTCAGTGCCAGCCGCAGGACAGGGCGTATCAGCGGCAGGTGGCGCAGCAGATAAAGGCCGAATTTCAGCTTGGCCCAGAGGCTGACCTTGGCCTCAAGAAAAAGCCGGTTGAAGGGTACATAGGGGCGGATACCGCCCATGATGAAAATCGGGCTGTCGAGCAGGATGAAGTCCTGGAACCCGCGCCCATCTGCGTCCTTCGGGGCGGTGGGCAGGTCCACATCGTGCAGCTTGATGGCCAACCCGTGCGTGTCCCTCTTTCCGTCGTTCTGCACCGCGCCGTTGGAAAAGCGGATGGTGGCCGGAAAGCTGCGCGGTTCGGCAAAGACACCGATACGGAATTGCGGCGGCAGATCCCCCGGCACCCGGAATTCACCCTCCAGGTCCGCGACGCCCTTGCCGTGTTCGGACCGTTGGGCAGGGTAGGGGGATTTGGCTACGTAATCGACATTGATGTCGATCAGTTCGGCCAGCACTTCCGCGTCTGATGCGGGACAGCGGGTCATGTGGGATCCACCACGCCAAGGGCCATCATGTTCAGCGTATTGATGCTGGGCACAAAGAAATACTCACCCCCACGGGTTTCGACGAATTGGGGC
The DNA here is from genome assembly GCA_013002405.1 of Sulfitobacter sp. Taxonomy (GTDB): domain Bacteria; phylum Pseudomonadota; class Alphaproteobacteria; order Rhodobacterales; family Rhodobacteraceae; genus Sulfitobacter. The sequence goes on from JABDKA010000091.1 coordinate 8,085, forward strand.
AGAGCGTTCAGAACCCAGGGGCAGGTATCGCCGTCGGGGTCGGTGGGGATCATGAATTTCGCGTCCCTGTGCTCGTGGTAGCCAAGCAGAGGGCAATTGTCGTTGCCTACGTTGAAGTCGAGCCCGTAGTTGATCCACTGCTGCAGGACGAATTCGAACTGGCGGAAGATGTTGGCGCACATGGCGATGAAGATCACCCCGCGCTCCGTCTCATTGTTCCGGTCGTCGGGATCGAAAGGGCCATAGGGCAAGCCGCGCCGCAGGATGCGGCGGCGGTTGGTCAGTGCTGTGCCGTCCCAGGTAGCGGGGTTGGGCGAATCCATGCGGGGGTCCAGCATGTCGCGCATGTTCCCCCGCCGGATATGGGCCGAGATCGGGCAGCGTGCGCCGTCGCGGTCATCGCGGTACTTGAAGTCGATCAGGACCTGCCTGTAGTCATCCAGCCGCGCCTGTTCGGCGGGCGACCGGTGGCCCGACTTGGCTTGAATGGCCGGAATATCTGCCCATTCGGCTTCAAACCGCTTCATGTCGGCGTAGGTCGGTGCCTCCATCAGAGGGATACCATTGGGCCAGCGTCCGACCATCTTGGCGCGCAGGGTTAGGGCTGCTTCTTCCTTCGAAACGCCGTTATATTCTGCATAGGTCCTGGCCTGGGCCTCGACGTAGTCCTGAAAGCGGCCCACGTTTTCGTGCAGTTTGCGGAAGGCAAGGAAGGTGCCGTTGTGCATTAAGCGCGGCGGCTGGGTAGCGAAAGGCAGTTCCTGGCTTTCGTCCACGTGACCGATAAGGAATTCGCCCGTGGCCAGCGGGGCCCAGCTTTGATCCGGCATGATCTTGCCCCGGCCCTTGACGCGTTTGGCCTCGATCTCGGGCGGGTATTGGCCCGCGAAGACGGGGTTTCCCACGCCGTCCTCGTAGCCGAAATGTTCCTGCGCGCCGATCCTTTTGGTTCCGTTGCCCGCATCGACCAGCCGCGCGCCCGCCTGCTGGTAATCCGCACCGGATTTGTCATGACCGGCGAGCAGGTGAATGCCCTGCCAGGTGCCGATTTTGCGCAGCCAACTGGTCACCTCGTCCATCTCGGGCACCGGATCGCCGTTGGACTGCATCCGCGAATTGACCGTGACGAGGAGATGGATTTCCTTGCCGCGCTTGTTACGGAGCGCGTTTTGCCAGACCTCGTTCCAGTGCTCGTGGCCCGAAGCGCCGACGTCGGAAAGGATATGCGAGCGCCGTGCCATGCCGTCGATGAATTCGCGGGGGAACTGCGAGAGGGTGATAGTGGGCAGATCGAGGGCCCGCATGCCGGTCCATGTGAGGGCGACGTTGAGAGTGGTCTGGGGCCGCTCGGCCGTTGCGCCATTGTCGGGGTCGTTGGGATCGATCCATCGCTCTGACGTGGTGACCCTTGGCAGAAGGGTTTTCAGCAGCTCGCGGCCCCACTGAGCTTCACGGATGTGAAATAGGAAATACCGCGCGTGCGGATAACCGTAGCGCCCGTAGGCGCGCAGGATGTTGCCCTGGATGTCGCGCAGGTCCAATTCCATGGTCATGACGATTTCCAGGGCGTGAGGAGGACGCCGGGGTCCTGGCTGGGCCCGCTTGGGTCCCGGGGGACGTGCCTTTCGCAAAAGGCCTCAAAGGCGCCCTTGAGTTCTTCCTCCGGACGGCCAAGGTGGTCAATCGCGAAGCCGGTGAACATCTGCTGGATGTAGATGGCCTTGAGGACCGATTGCAGATCGCTGTCGGGGGCCGCCGGAAAGGGCGTGAGCCCGTACTTGACCACGATCCCGATGTTGACAGCCAAAAGCGCCAGCAGGCCGAGCCCCCAGAGACCCCAGAGGCTGCCGGTCCAGGTGCCTGTGGCCCCCAGAAGGATCGTCACGAAAAGGATCAGGGCCGTGGCACCCAGCATCCATGGCAAGGGGCTTGGCAGCCTAACCGGTTCGGCCCAGTAGTCGTTGAAGGGCATGGTTGTCTCAATCTGGCCCTCCCGCACGAAGCGGTAGAAATCGGCCGACGTTTCAACGCGGTCGAAGCCTTCGACGTGCGCGTAGATGTCCCGGAGTATGTCACCCATGTTCGCCCAAAGGGCATCGGTGTGGCCCCTCAGGTTTCCCTTGCTGCCATCGGACGCGTCGAAGTCGGTGACCAGAACGAGGTAGGCGTCCGGCAGGCGGTCGACCTCTTCGGGGTTTGTCATCTTTGTATTGAAGATGAGGTTGAGGATCGGATTGGAGGGGCGGCGGCCGTTGTAGCGCACATCGTCGATAACGAAGAAATGGGCAAAGTGGACGCCCGGAACGGAGGCGAAGGGGCTCTGCAAGCCGCTGGCGGCGCTCACGTCGTCCTGCTGAGCGGTGGGGAGGGTGTTTAGCAGAAATCGGATATGGTCGATGGCGGAGCGGTTGACGCCATTAACCTCGACAAAAGTATTCCTGTCGATTGGGGCCATGGTGGTCAGGAAATAGTGGCCCGCGTCATAGTTGGCCATCTGCGGGCTCCTTCCGGGGCTTGGACTTGGCTTTGCCTTTCCATTCGGTGTTGATCGCCGACTGGCGCAGTCGGTGGGCCGCCTCTGTCGGCAGGCTGGGCACGGCACCGGGGCCCATTGAGCCGAGATCGTTCTGCAGTTGCGTGAACATGCGGCGGTATTCGCGGGCAAAGGAGAGGGGATCGAGCGTATCCTTGATCTCGTCCAGGGCGCGGACCGCGCGCCAGACCCGTAGGGATGCTTTGATGTCACGTTGGGCGGCGCCTGGCGTGGCGTTGTAGTAGTATTCGGTATTGATCTGGTTGTGCCGGATATAGCCCTGAAAGGGCTCCAGCGGGATCGAACCGGGATAGCCGAAATCGTGGTACCAGGCGAGGTCCAGCATGTAGGGAATGCCGTCCGAGAAGGCATCGATATACTGGTCCCAGGTTCCATTGAAGTTGCTGCAAAAGAGCGTGTAGTCATAATACAAGCGCACCGGTCTGCGCCCGAAACGCGGCCATGCGCGGCGTGGAATGATCACCCAACGGGCGAAGTGGATCACGGAAAGGCCGCGCAGTCCGGCCAACAGGATCGGGAACGCCCGCACCGCCAAAAAGATCAGCCTTTTCAAGAAGGAATGCCAGCGCGTCGTGGGTGTGACCACGTTGAGGCAATAGGCTTTCCCGGCCACGTTCGACATTACAGGCGTGCCTCCCCCCGGCGACGACGATTTGAGCCCTCAGCATGAGACCGCGTCTGGCCTGCGTCAATGATCATGTGCGGGCGCGGCACAAATCGGGCCCATCAAGCAGCTTGATTAATTCCGCGCTCTCTTTATCGTCAAAGGGGTACCGCTAGGGGGACGCGGTCGGTTCGGGGGCTGCTGTGACGCGATTATCTGACAGCAAGGCTTTGGCGCTCGCCGGGGTGTTTCTGAGCATTTCGGCGGCCATGCATCTAAGTGCCATCATCGTGGCCGGGCTGCATTTCAGCACATTTCTGTTCCTGGTGATCGGGCTGATTTACCTGTCCATCGCGCGCACCTATCTTGGGCGGTCGGATCTGTGGACCTGGCCCGGTTTGATATTGATGGGGATCGGCATTCCGGGGGCGCTGATCATGATCCATTTCGGGTCGGCGGTGCCCAACTGGTGGCTTTGGCCCATTGTCGTTCTGGATGTTGCGGTTGTCCTGTCCCTGCTTTGGTTTCTTTGGCGACGGTAGCGCCGATTTATTGCGAGTGATCCTGTTTTGACAAATCGTGGTGCAGGGCTTTGGCCCGGTGGGCCACTGTGAGAGGTTTTCATGTTGAAGTACGCGGCGGCGGGCCTGGGTTTTATCGGTGTTTTCGTGGTGGCACTCTGGATCACGCTGGATCCCTCCGTGCGCAGCTGCATTACCATGGCGGAAAGAGGTCTGCTTCCGGTTGCCGAGACCCAGCCGGAGCGGTTCCTGGGCAAGGTGCTGGATGATACGGCGCGCTGCCGGGGAGGCGATCATGCCGCCAAATATCGCGATACGCCCTGGGTCGACTGGTCAAACTACTGGGCGACGGGCGATGACACCTCGCGCTCGGGCAACCGCCATCCGCTGACCTTCATTACCAAGCATCTGGAGCGCAACGGACGTGGCGTGGACGGGGCCTTGATGGACCTTGAGCGGCAGCGTGTGGAACTGATCAAGTTCAATCTCTTCGACAACTACACCTATACCGAATATGTCTTGGGCCGCGACGGCCAGGATGGCCGCACGATCAAGAGCTGGCCCGAGATGCGGCTGCCTCCTGGCCATCCCGACTATGGCAAGGTCGGCGGCGAAGGGGTGCAGGTCTGCCGGGGCGAGATGATCCGCTTTCGCAACTTGGACGGAACCTGCAACGACATGCGCAACCCGGCGATGGGATCGACCGGCATGTCCTATCCGCGCAACGTGGCCTTTGAGGCGACCTTTCCCATTGAGGCTGCAAAGCTGGGCGATACGGTCGTCGAGAACCGCCACGGGGGCCGGATCGACGCCCTGACCCCCGATCCGCAGGTCATCAGCCGCAAGCTTTTCACCCGTCCGCAGAAGCGGCCCGAGCTGTGCAATGCGGGCTACGGTTTGCCGGACAACGACGTGACGGCCCAGTGCGACTATACTCCGGCGCCCTTCTTCAACGTGCTGGCGGCCTACTGGATCCAGTTCATGACGCATGACTGGTTCAGTCACCTTCAGGAGGGGCGCAACAACCTGGACCTGAAAATCCCCATGGGCTGCGAAACCACCGGGGTGGGTGATGCAAAGCGGGATCTGACTTCGGAAGAAGTGAAAAGACTGAAATGTAATCCGAAGGCCCGGGAATATGCCGCTCTCTTTGCCGAGACCGATCCACCCGCGCGTTTCGACGGTGGATCACGTTTGAGCCGGGCCTACAAGACCACCCCCAGCACCGTGACGGCCTGGTGGGACGCGAGCCAGATTTACGGCTACGACGATGTCTCCCGCGCGCGGGTCAAGATCGACCCCAGCGACCCGGCCAAGCTGCTGCTGCGGCCGGTACCTGCACGCGAAGAGGCGGGGGACACGGCGGGCTATCTGTCGCTTTTGCATCTGGAGTGCGCTGCGGCTGATGCCACCTGCGAGGTGAGTCCGATGAACCCCAAATGGAATGGGCAGGAGGCCGTGGCCTTTCCGGAGAACTGGTCCATTGGGATGAGCTTTTTCCACAACCTCTTTGCCCGCGAACACAACAGCTTTGTCGATGCCTTCCGCGCCCATGCGGCGAAGGATCCCAATGCCGACAGCGGTCTGCGCCGCCCCCAGGCCCCGCAGGAGGTGGTGACCTACGAAGACATCGAGCCGGAGGAGCTGTTCGAGATCACCCGGCTGGTCGTTGCGGCGATGATTGCCAAGATCCACACCATCGAATGGACGACGCAACTGCTTTACGATGAGCCCCTCTATACGGCGATGAATTCCAACTGGTACGGGCTGGCGCACGATTATCCCAGGATTGACGATGTCCTGCACGAGATCGTCATGGACCTGGGCCACGACGGCGATGCGGAGCATGAGACGACCTGGTATTCGGTCTTCTCCTCCGGTGCCGGGATTGTCGGGACCGGTACGGTGAACGCCGAGGGCGATATCGCCACGCTTGACTACGTCAATGCGGGGGTCAATCACTTCGGCTCCCCCTTCAACTTACCCGAGGAATTCGTCAGCGTCTACCGTTTGCACCCGCTTCTGCCGGACCTGATCGAAGTGCGAGAGCCCGCGCGCCCCAACACCATCGCCGGTAAACTGCCCATCGTGACTACCTTCCGGCACAAGGCCACGGATGCGATGCACAAGCACGGGTTGGAGAGCATCGCGCTTTCCTTCGGGCGACAGCGGCTGGGGGCCCTGGCCCTGCAGAACCAGCCAAGGTTTCTGCAGAGCCTGATGATGCCTTCCCGCCCGGAGGGGGACACCAAGGTGATCGACGTCACCGCGCTCGACATCATCCGGGACCGGGAGCGGGGCATTCCGCGTTTCAACGAATTCCGCCGCCAGATCGGACTGCGGCAGCTGACCAGTTTCAACGATTTCGTGGACAAAAGGCTGAAGGACAAGGGGGATCGGACCAAGGAAGAGGAGGCGACGCTAAAGCAGCAGGAGGCGCTTGTCCTGCTGCTGCGCGAGGTCTACGGCCAGCACAAATGCGATAAGAACAAAATCATCAGCACCGTTCAGCACTCCCCCGATTCAGCCGCCGGGGGGACGGGTCAATCGCCCTTCCCGAACGATTGTCTGGGGCACGATAACGGTACCATGGTCGACAATGTCGAGGATCTGGACACCATCGTCGGCTACCTCGCCGAAAGCACGCGGCCCCATGGTTTCGCCATCTCCGAGACGCAATTCCAGATCTTCATCATCAATGCTTCCCGCAGGCTCTTCTCGGACCGCTTCTTCACCTCCAGCTTCCGGCCCGAGTTCTATTCGACCTTCGGTCTGGACTGGGTCAAGAACAACGGCCCCGACAAGCGCATGGAAAAGGGCAAGGTCAACGGTCACCGGATCGAGGTGCTGCCGCTGAAACGCATCCTGATGCGCAACCTGCCAGGGCTGCGCGACCAGCTGGAGCCCGTGAAGAACGCCTTCGACCCCTGGGCGCGCGCGCGGGGCGAATACTTTGACACAAGCTGGAAACCCATTCCATCGGCCAAGCGCGATCCGGCCTTTTTGGGCCAGGACTGAGCAAGAGGAACCAATCATGAGCCAGAAACCGCCCCTCAGCTGGACTTTCCGGCGCATTGTCTGGAACTCTGTTTCCCTGCTGATCTTCCGGTTCAAGAAGGCCAAGCACATCCCCCTGCCGCCCCAGTACCCGCGCCCGCTGAAACTGATCCCGGTGTCCGAGCGGATCCCGGGGGTCCAGGTGGATCATGTCATGATGGCCGACCGCATCCCGAAGGGCGAAAGCTCTCTCATCATGCGGGCTTCCTTCACCTTTCGGATCTGGCTGGGACAGGTCCTGCCCCCCGTGGTGCCGGGGCTGCCGCAGATCGACGCGGACATGGACAAGGCCATGCGCAGGGCCTGCAACCGTCATTACCGCGCGCTCTATCCGGCGCCGCGGAGGCCCGAGGCCTTTCGCGTGGGCGGTATGCCCGATCTGGGAGAGATGGCAGTGGCCAGCCCCTACGCCTGCTTTCTGGAGAAGGACGGGGAGGGCAACCTGGTCTGGGATTTCCGCGACCTGGACGATCACGAGGTCCATCCGGGGCTGAGGCCCCTGGGCAGCCGGGTCTTCTTCAAAGTCAACAAGCGGGCGCGCAAGCTGGAGGCAACCAGGATCGAGTGCGTGCTGGGGGAATTCAGGGCCGGAGAGGACCGCTGGGACGAAGCGGTGCGCACGGCCATGTGTGCGGCCTCCACACAGATTTCGCTGGTGAACCACTTCAACGGTGTGCACCTGGCCTGCGGCGGGCCCCTGTCGGTAGCCACCCGCAACCACCTTTACAGTGATCATGCCCTTTGCCGCCTGATGTGGCCGCACATGTTCGGCACGCAGAATTCAAACTATCTGGTGACCAAGGGCCAGATGCTGCCCATGGGGGATTTCGAGACGATCTTTTCCTTCACCCACGAGGGGATGTGCGACCTCTTTTCCCGCTCCTACAAGGGCTACCGGGCTTCTGTCATGGTGCCTGGACTGGACTGGGAGCGCCGGGGCCTGCCGGTGGATCAGTTCGACACGCCGGTGCAGGACAACCTCTCGCAGCTCTATGAGGTGATGCACGCTCACACGACCCGCTACATCAACATCTACTACGACAGCGATCAGGCCCTGCAGCGGGATGAGACGGTGCAGGCCTGGATCGCCGCCCTCAACAAGATGATCCCGAACGGGGTCGATGACGTGACGGGGGGCGAGGTGACCCGCGAGAGCGTGGCGCGGCTTTGTGCGGGGTTCATCTATATGGCGTCGGTCCAGCACGAGGCGCTGGGCAGCTGCATGTGGAATTATCAGATGTGGGTCGACAAGAACCCGGTGCGCATCCACACCAATGGACAGCGGATACCAATCGACGTCTTCCAGCGGCTTCTGAACGCCAACTTCAACCTCAACGTCGATAGGGCGAAGCTGATGCAGGATTTCTCCTATTTCGCCATCGACGGGGCCGGGGCGAGTGCCTTCAAGCAGTTCGACATGGAGTTGAGAGCGCTGGAAAGGGAGCTGGATGGCAAGGCCTATGCCGCCTGGCGGATCACGCCGAAGATGCTGGAGGCGAATATCAACGCCTGAGGGCGGTCGTTAGCGCGCTGGCGTGGCCCAGGACCTGATCCGGGGTCTCTTTGTATGCGATGGCGG
>JABDKA010000151.1 GCA_013002405.1 Sulfitobacter sp.
TTCATGGTGTGATCCGCTCTTTGAAGAGGAAGGAAGCCCCAGGTGACAGGTTCGTCACGGGAGCGGAAGCGCTTCCTGAAGCCGGAAGATTACTTAGCGGGGTCAGGCTTTCTTGCGACGAAGCAGGCCCAGGTGATATGTCCGGCGGCCAGGGCCTTTTGCCAACTTTGAATGCTCGCACTCAGGCGGGCCACCGCGCTGTCGCTCAAACTGGCGGGCGGGGAAGCAAGCTCAAGTGCCAGCTTGTCATAGTGCCTCTTGATGTCCGCGGGGCGTTCTTCAATATGCTCTATTTCGAAGCCGGCCTCTTGAGCCATATCACGGTAGTCGGCCGGTGTGGCACCGCCCCTGACGCCGAGCCGTACAAAAGCGGCATCCACCAGTGCAAGATCAGCTTTCTCCGCTGACAGGATATCGGAAAAGGCGAACACGCCGCCTGGCCGGAGAACCCGGTAGACTTCGGCAAAGACCCTCGGGCGCTTGGTGGAGTGGATGATCGATTCCTGGCAGACGCAGGCATCCCAGTGCGCGTCCGGGCCCGGGATATCGTGGAAGTCTCCGACTTCGACCGGAACAGTGTCGCCAAGCCCGGCCTCCTTGTTGGCCCGCCGCGCCTCCTCCACGCAGAGCCGGGAGATGTCCATGCCCTTTGGATGGCATCCAATCCGGGCCAGTTCCCTGAGCGTGCCGCCATATCCGCAGGCGATGTCAAGCACGCGGTCCCCCCTGTTCAGATTGGTCAGCGACAAAAGATAGCGCGTCATCGCGGCAGAGGCTTCGGCCACCGTTTCGGCACCCGTGTCGTAGCGCCCGATGTGAATATCCGACCCGCCCCAGCAGAGCTGATAAAAGGCCGCGGTATCATCGTTATCGTAGTAGGCCGCGGACTGAGGTGCGTTGGTATCTATTTGGGTCACATGATGTCCTTCCGTGCGGGCCAGCTAGAAAATGCCAAGGGTCAGGCCGACCCCCATCGCAGCCCCCAGATCACGGCACAGGGAAAGGTCTTTCTCGCCGATCTTCTTCTCCGACAGGATCTGCAAGGGCGTCTGGACATGGGTGCAGATGATCAGCGGCGGCTGCACCTCCCGCAGCCGCCAGCCCTGGGCAATACGGGCCGTTTGGCGCGCGGCGTTTTCACCGTCCGAACCGGCGCAAACCATCTGGGCATAGGGGCGGCCTTCGATCTTGCCCAGAACCGGATAGTAGCATCGATCGAAGAAGTCCTTCATCACGCCCGCGATTGCAGCAAGATTTTCCGGAGCGCAAAAGATGTAGCCGTCCGCAGCCAGCAAATCGCGGGGCTGCGCATCCCTGGCTGGCTTGAGGACGGTCGTGACCTCCTCCTCGGCGGCCGCCGCTGCAGCCTGTGCCATCTGTCGGCTGCCGCCTGTTTTGGAGTGATAGACAATAAGGAGCTGCGTCATGCTGACCCAAAGCCTATCCGGCAAAGGGCCGACTTCCAAGGGATGGTGATCGCGCCACTCCGCTCCTGAGACTATGTGCGGAGGGTGGCAGGCCCGGGCGCGAGATAGAGGAACCACCATTGGGTAGTGAAACGGGTTCTGCCCGATCACCCGTCTCCTCACCATCGGTCAGAAACCCACATCCAGCGACGACCACATCAAGGTTGGCTGTCTGCAGGATCCGCTCAATCCGTGTGGCACTTTTGACCAGGTTGCAAACGATTGCTGCCGGCAATCTGTTGATCAGCCGTTCGGACGGGAAGGGAAGCGCACTGGACGTGACTGCCCCCTGCTTCAGGCCCGTATCCCAGGCCGCATCGACGATCGATCGTGCGGATTTGTGACAGATAGATGTTGCTTTCTTCGTGGGGCTCCGCCCGCCGAGAGTTGAGATCACGGCGTCATGCCCACGAAATACCCAAGCCAGAAACCTTGGATCGCTCGGGGCACCAACCTCAACCCTTCGTGCAGGATCGTGGGGGCGTTTCGCGTCCGAACGAACAACTGCGGTAACAATCGATCCCTGATCGCGCGCCTCGCACACCACATGCTCCCCCGCGCGCCCGTTTGCTCCAAGCACGACGACTTTCATTTTTCTTCTGTCCGATTTGTCCGAGGGCGAGCGGCGATGGCTCTCCGGTTACTCTTCAGACCGGGTAGACAAGGATCAATCTTGCACCGGCAAATTGGCAAAACCCGTTGCTCTGACTTACGAAAAAGGCGGCAGGTCTGACCCTTGGTGACTTTTACGGGCACTTTGATTCAAAGGGGGCACTGGTGAAGGGAGAGGGGGCGATAGGCTTCGAAATCCCGCAAGGCGGCCGATCATCGCTGAATCAAGTGCGTGCTGCTCCATCGCCAGTCAACCATGGCATGTCTGACGCGTGCGGCGGCCTCCCTCGCCGCCTCACAGATGAGCAGGCTATGACAAAATACTAGCCAGCAACTTCCAGCCCATTAAAAACTTCCCAAGGGCTCCTATATATCGCATAACTTGAATGTATTAGGATTGATCAGATGAGCGTCAAACTCGCTTGCCTCAATTGCGGTCAGGGCAACCGCGTGCCCCGGGACCGGCTCGGGTCTCACCCAAAATGTGGCAACTGTGGCACCCTTTTGATGAAGGATACGCCGGTCGACATCTCCCTCGATGTCCTCAGAAAAGCGGAGCGGATCGACGATATCCCGCTTGTCGTCGATTTCTGGGCCGCTTGGTGCGGGCCCTGTCGGATGATGGCTCCGGAATTTACGAAGGCGGCGAAGACACTAAAGGGGCGTGCGCGCTTGGCAAAACTTGATACCGAAGCCTTCCCGGCCGCGAGCACCCGCTACGCTATCCGTGGTATCCCGCTTTTGGTGGCCTTTCAGGGCGGGCGCGAGATCGGACGTCGTGCGGGCGTGACACCCGCGGATGAAATCGCAAATTGGGTCGGGGCTGAGGCCCAGGTGAAATAGGGTGAGCAAGACCATGAGCGAAGATCCATACAAGACCCTGGGCGTCTCCAAGACCGCCAGTCAGGATGAGATCAAGAAGGCTTACAGAAAGCTCGCCAAGTCGCTGCATCCTGACCTTCATCCCGATAACCCTGCGAAGAAGGCTGAGTTTCAGGCCGTCTCCGCAGCTAACGATCTGCTCAGCGATCCGGAGAAGCGGCGCCGTTTCGACGCGGGCGAGCCGGATGCGACGAATGCTGCTGAACTGCCAAAATTTTTCGCTGCCGATGGATACCCGCTTTTGCGTTGCATGACCAGTTACCCCCCCGCTAATCTCGGAGATGTGGCGCTTAAGGGAAGGTCTCCAACGTGTCGAACAGCAAGGCAGTACCAGGGCTAGTTTTTTCGCTGGTCGCCGTTCAACTATTCGATATCGCGATCCATGTCGGCACCAATCAGGTGGAACCCGTGCGCATTCTGTCAAATGGGATCATCGGAATGTGGGCTGTCTGGAGCCTATTCAACAAGCCTGTTGAAAAGTCAGGGCTCGTAGCGATTTTGCTCTATCTTGGTCTTAACTTTTGGTTTCTTGCAATGCACGGGATCAA
>JABDKA010000171.1 GCA_013002405.1 Sulfitobacter sp.
GCATCAGGATGGTCAGGATGAGGGTCACACCGATCAGGCCGTTTTTGGTCAGAAGGTTGATCCGGCCCCGCAATTGCTCAGTCTCATTTCGCCACAGCTCGGCACTGATCTGGTCTGGCAGGGTGGGCCGCAGTTCATCCACCAGACAGGCAATCGCTGCATCGGCAACGTCCAGTACCTGTTCACCTCCGCCGCGGTAGACGGAGACGAATACGGCGGACGCATCCCCCACCTGCGAACGGATGGTGCTTTCATCCAGCGTTTCACGGATGGTGGCGATGTCGCCAAGCGAAACGCGTGCGCCATTTACCCCGTCGAAGAGCACCAGCCCCGCAAAGCCGCTGGCGGTCTCCTGCTCCCCGACCGTGCGCAACTGGATGCGGGCCGCGCCGGCGTCAATAAAGCCACCCGACAGATCAAGGCTTTGCGCCGCTACCGCGCGGGCCAGATCGCCAAGCCCCAGACCGTAGGCTTCAAGCGTTTCGGGGGGCACTTCGATGTCAATGCGGTCTTCCGGCACCCCCAGGATCTCGACCTGGCTGATGCCAGGCAGCGCCAGCAAATCATCGCGCACCCTTTCGGCCAGACCCTTGAGATCGAGGATCGAGGTGCCCCCGAAAAGGGCGAACTGGACGGCAAGTTCATCCGGATCTACGCGGGTGATACGCGGGCGTTCGGCCGCTTCCGGAAAGACCGTGATCTGGTCGATTTCATCTTCAACGTCGTTAAGGACGTCGCGGACCTTGGCTCTGCGCGTCAGGCTGAGCGTGAAGGTGCCAAGGCCTGTTGCCGCGGTCGAGGTGATCTTGCGCGCACCCTCAAGACCCTCCAACCGGTCCTCAATCGGGATGACGATGGATTCGTTGACTTCTGCAGGGGTGGCACCGGGAAAACGGTGGTGACCGTGATTGTTCCTGTCGTGATTTTTGCGAAGGTTCGCACGGTCAGCGTCATGGCTGAAGCGATGCCCGCCACCACCAGCGAAGTCATCAGCAGGTTGGCCGCAACGCGATTGCCGATGAACCATGTGATGATCCGGCTCAACCCTGCGGGCCCTTCGTCTGGTTTTGCGCCGAGCGGCTGCGTGCTTTCTGCCCTTCGAAGGTGGCAGGCAAATCGGTTGTCACGATAGAAGACCCGTCAGCAAGATCCGGGATGCGCACGGCGACGGTGTCGTCCTCGTAGTTCAGAACAACCGCCGTGTGGGACTTGAGCGTGCTATCTGCATTTAACTCCCAGACCTGATTGCGGGCTTTGATGGCGTTGGCCGGGATGGAGAGAACATCATCGCCGACCGTGACCGGGATGGCCATCTCGACCAGCTCCCGCAAGCGAAGTGCGCGGCGGTCCGCGGCGAAGGGGTCTGCGACCTCGACGATGATGTCGACCGTTCTGCTGCCTTCGGCGATCTGGGGGTCCAGGGTTTTGATCTCACCAATAGCCAGCCGCGCGCCGCCATCCTCGGTCGCATAGATTTCGACGGTCCGGCCGGTGATTGAAAACAGGTCCCCGATGAGGGTCAGGTCCGACGGAGTAAGGCCCACGGAAATCTCAACAGCGGCGGCAGAGACAAGACGGCCCACCGGCACGCCCGGCTGAATGATCTGCCCGACAGAGGCATCGGCCTCCACCACAAGTGCGTCGTAAGGGGCGACGATTCGCGTCTCATCCAGGGCCGTTTCGGCTGCGATCAGCGTGCCCTCCGCGAGGGCCAGTTCGGTGGAGGCCTTTTCCCGTGCCACGCGCGCCTCTTCCAGACGCGCCTCCGAAGCAAAGTCTTGCTTGGCCAGCGTGCGCTGCCGCTCATAGTTGGCCGTGGCCTGCTCGACCGCTGCGCGTCCCTGTGCGACGGCCGCTTCGGCCTCCACGTCGGCAGCAAAGCGATCTTCGCGCAGTGTGACCAACGGCGTGCCTTCGGCGACAAGCGCGCCAACGCGGAAATCCGCATTTACCGTCTCGATGCGTCCGGCAACTTCGCTGGCGACTTCTACGGCAAAGCGGGGCTGAACAAATCCGGTCTGACGGATTTCAATTTCTTTGATCTGCCGGGCCGACGCGACGCCGACCAGTGGTGCGTTGGGTTCAGATCGCTGTGCCCCGTCTGGCGGCGCGGCTGCAGCGAGGTATCGGTTCACGCCGAAACCGGCGGCCAGTACGACCACGCCGGCGACAAGCCAGAGCCAGCGCCCCGCGCGGTTGTTGCTGTCCTGATCTGACAAGATGGCCTGCGTGTTTTTGGAAAAACGATGGCAAGCAAACCCGGGAAGGGCTGCGAAAGTTCCTGGCCGATTTTGCAGCCGCAGCACGGACAGCAAGAGCGGACTGCAGGCAACTTATGTCTCAACGACCAACAAAAAAAGGCCGCGGTGCCAATGCGCCGCGGCCCTTTCTTTCGGGATTAGATGGATTTACCCAATGATCTCATTCAGCGTCCGGGAGGGGCGCATCACTGCGGCCGTCTTGGCCGCGTCGGTATGATAATACCCGCCAAGGTCCGCCGGTGCGCCCTGGGCTGCGGCCAGTTCGGCGACGATGTTGCCTTCGCTCTCGGCCAGGGCTTTGGCGATGGGGGCGAAGTGGCTTGCAAGGTCAGCGTCGTCACTCTGTGCGGCAAGTGCCTCAGCCCAGTAGCGGGCAAACCAGTAGTGGCTGTCGCGGTTGTCGGGCTCTCCCACTTTGCGTGAAGGGGACCGTCCGTGGTCCAGGATACCCTGCGTCGCTGCATCGACGGCTTCACCCAACACGCGGGCCTTCTCGTTTCCTGTCGCATCGGCAAGGAACTTCAGGCTCTCTCCCAGCGCACAGAATTCACCCAAGCTGTCCCAGCGCAGGTGGTTTTCCGCCTGCAACTGTTGCACGTGCTTGGGCGCTGAGCCGCCGGCGCCCGTCTCGAAGAGCCCGCCGCCGTTCATCAGTTTCACGATGGAGAGCATCTTGGCCGAGGTGGCCAGTTCCAGGATCGGGAAGAGGTCCGTCAGATAGTCGCGCAGCACGTTGCCGGTGATAGCGATGGTGTTTTCACCCTTCGTAATCGTCTCGAGAGAGGCACGGGTTGCCTCACGCGGGGCCATAATCTCGAACTTGTCGGCCACGCCCTTGGCTTGGAGGATCGGCTTGACGTAGGCGATCAGCTCCGCGTCATGGGCGCGGTTCGCATCCAGCCAGAAGATCGCGCGGCAGCCTTCGGCGCGCTGGCGGTCGATGGCGAGGTTGACCCAATCTTCGATAGGCGCCTTGCGGGCAGATGCAGACCGCCAGATGTCACCGGCTTCAACAGAATGCTGATGCAGCACTGTACCATCGTCGAGGATCATCTTTACGGTACCCGCTTCCGGCATCTCGAATGTAGTGGGGTGAGAGCCGTATTCTTCGGCCTTCTGGGCCATCAGGCCGATATTCTGGACCGTACCAGCAGTGGCCGGGCTTAGCTTGCCGTTCTCTTTGAAGAACTTGATCGTCTCGTCATAGACGGGGGCGTAGGAGTTATCGGGGATGACACAGTTTGCATCCGCTTCTTTACCGTCCGGGCCCCAACCCTTGCCACCCGCGCGGATCAGGGCGGGCATGGAGGCGTCGATGATCACGTCCGAAGGGACATGCAGGTTGGTGATGCCCCGATCGCTGTCCACCATGTACATGGGCGGACGCTCGGCCATGCAGGCCTCGATATCAGCCATGATCTCTGCCTCGCCCTTCACCCGCTCCAGCAGGTCGCCAAGGCCGGAATTGGGGTTCACGCCCAGTTCCTTCATCCGGTCACCGTGCTTCTCGAATACCGGGGCCAGGAAGGCCTTGACCGCGTGGCCGAAGATGATCGGGTCGGAGACCTTCATCATTGTGGCCTTCATGTGCAGCGAGAAGAGAGTACCTTCGTTCCTGGTGTTTTCGATCTCCTCTGCGAGGAAAGCATCGAGGGCGGCGGCGCTCATGTAGGTGGCATCCACAACGGTGCCCGCAGGATAGGAAACACCTTCTTTCAGCACGGTCTCGCCATTTGCCGTTTCAAGCACGATCTTTGCGGTCGCTTCCTTATCAAGCGTCGCCGAAACCTCATTGGAAAAGAAGTCGCCCCCAGACATCGACGCCACGCGCGTCTTGCTGACGGCGGACCAGTCGCCCATGCGGTGCGGGTTATTCTGGGCGAAGGATTTCACGGCCTTTGCCGCGCGGCGGTCGGAGTTGCCCTCGCGCAGGACGGGATTTACCGCTGAGCCCTTAATGGTGTCGTACCTGGCGCGGACGGTCTTCTCTTCTTCGGTTGAGGGTGTTTCGGGGTATTCAGGCAGGGCGTACCCCTGTGCCTGGAGCTCCTTTACCGCGGCCACCAGCTGAGGCACGGAAGCGGAAATGTTGGGCAGCTTGATCACATTCGCTTCGGGCGTTTTCACTAGCTTCCCCAGTTCGGCCAGATCGTCCGACTGGCGCTGATCTTCAGTCAGATGCTCAGGGAAGGTAGCCAGGATCCGGCCCGCAAGGCTGATGTCCTTGGTTCCAACGGAAACGCCTGCGGCGTCGGCGAATTTCTGGATGATCGGCAGCAGGGACGCCGAGGCCAGCTCGGGTGCTTCGTCCACTTTGGTGTAGATGATATCGGACATGGAATACCTCCTGTAAAAGACTTAGCCGCTCCTTAGCGGATGCCTTGGAGGAAGTCGACAGTATACCATGGTATACGATGAGAAAATTCTGCGAGGCCAGCGCAGCTCAAACCGACCCGCAGCGTCCTGCCTTGATCGTTGGTTTCCTTCACGCGCAACTGCCCCAAGCCAAAAGGGACGTTCGCTTCAGGATTTCGACCTGCAAAGGCACTTGCGCCATTTGCGTTCAAAAATCACGCCTTTCGATCTGGCCGATCATGTCGCCTTTCCTGACCTGCATGGGTCCACGGATGAGTAGCTGGATCAGGTTGCCGCTGACCCGGAATGAAAGCTTAACCCCCGGCGAGGGCAGGATGGATCTGGGATAGCGACGTATCAAATGATCACTCTGTTTTTCAGGACGGATACCTTGGCGCGACGATTTCCTCCTATCTCCGGGCAAGCGCGGCACATGATGGATACCGGTTTGAATGCAACGCCCACGCGAAGGCCTTCGGATGCGGCATCGGGCTTCAGGCCAGCGCAAATCTTCCGACCGCCCGGCATTCGTATTGGGCCAACAGGCGAACGTTGGCGGAGGCCCCGGGTGTTTTGACTTTCGTCAAAAGCAGCCCGCCCCCACCTCTATAGGCTTCCTTTCAAAGGGGGGCGTCTCTTCGTCAGTTCGGCGCCGGGGCGGATGGCCGGGATGCGGTCAGCCGTCCCACCGCAACGCACTTTCCCCAAAGGCTGAGGACGGAACTGTTCTTCGCAGGCACAGACGGCGGATCGGCCTGGTCAGGTCCCGATAGGCGGATGCTCCCTGCGGTCGGTGGTTCCCAATTGGAAGGACCAGGCTATGCTGCAACACACGCAACCTTACTCCCCCACATCGAAGAAAAGAGACCGGAAAGGGCCGGGGGGCCTCAGCTCAATCATTGTTTCACTTCTCAGACTTTTCATCTGCACGCTTGTCATGATTGCCGCCCTGACAAGCCAGGGCGCGGCCTATGACCGGGAAGACAGTCGCGAGGAAAGGGCCGCGCAGGTTATCTACAACGCGCTCTACAGGACGCGTGATGCAGGAGAGCCGTCCCAGGCGGCGGTCGAGGGCTACAGGCGCTCCAAACCCGTTGGCTCACAGGTCGGCACGGGCCTGCAGGGTATCGGCAATCCCACGGATGAAGATGGCTGGGGAATGTATGTCAAATACGATGTCATTTTCCCCAGCGCAGAGGGAATAGACCAGATCCGCTCCGATTACGGCCAGTTCTTCGAGTTCGAAAGAACCGATGGGCGGACGGGTGCCGAATCAAGCCCGACGTAGGCGATTGGTGGCGCCTTGTTCAGATGTCCCCGGACGGGTTGAGCATGCTGGGACTGAACCGTGAGTTGGAAGATGTCTTTGCGGTCAGGCTAAAGCCTTGAATGCTGCTTA
>JABDKA010000250.1 GCA_013002405.1 Sulfitobacter sp.
CCGGAGCGATCATCTTCTTCATCTCAACCCCCAGGGTCAAAGTGTGCAGTACAAAGCAGCCCCGGATGATCCGGAACTGAAAGCTTTTCCCACCCAACCCCGGCGTCCCTGGCAGTGCTAGATGAGCGGACTCTGGGGATAGTCTCCGGCCATCTGCTGTTCCCCCGGTCTCTCTCGGCGATTGCGAAAAGAAAAGACGAAGTCTGAACAAACGGCTTCAACTACGTCTAATCAATAACATTTTTTCGCCTTTATTGATGAGATATCTGCGAAACAGTCTGTTTCTCGACGCAACGAAACAATCACGCGCTATTCAGAGGATTGTTTCGCAAAACAGGGGAAAATCCGGGCTTTATCGCCACATTTGAGGATTCAGCAGCTGAAGGTGCGCCGCGCCGCAGCGTCCGGAGAAGATCGAGAAATGCCGTAAGGTGGTCGGAAGATCGCAGATCTTGGCAAGAATGGGGCAATTGCCCCCAGTTTGCCACGATGAGTCGCGGCAACTCCGGGACCTTACCGGGCTCCGCGTTCGACAAGATTTCGAGCGATGGCGAAGGCAGACATGATGGCGGCACGGACCAGTTCAAAGCGGACACTGGCGTCTCAAATTGATCAGGAAGAATGGTGCCCCCACACGGACTCGAACCGCGGACCTACTGATTACAAATCAGTTGCTCTACCAGCTGAGCTATAGGGGCAGACGCGCCGGGCGTCGGGGCCCGCGGGGCAGGGCCGCGCGAACTGAGCGCTCTTTAGGGGATAGATATTTGGGATGCAAGTGGTGTTGCGGCATCGAGGACCGCGAATTTATTCGCGTACCGGGGCAGGGCAGGTGGGTTCTCACATGCCCCGGGAGATGACCGAGAAGCAGCGCAATTAGACGTTGTGTCGGGCTTGGCAGGCAGGCTATCCCTCGGCAGGGTAATCGAGACGGAAAGGCCGACATGCAGCTGATCTTGCACACTGGCGTGCATTACACCGAGCAGGACCGACTGATCAAATCGCTCTTGCGCAACAAGGACATGCTGAGCAAGCGTGGCGTGGCCGTCCCCGGGCCCGCTAAATACCGTTCGCTGATCCGCGATACCCTCAACGCGATGCACCGCCATGCAGCTGCAGACAACGCGCGCGAGATCCTGCTTGACGCGATCCTGGATGAGGCTCCGGCTGACCGGGTAATCCTCTCCGATCCGAATTTCTTTCGCACCGCGGGAACGGCGGTGCAGGAAGGCAGGCTCTATCCCGCTGCCGCCACCAGGATGGGGTACATGGCCACGCTTTTTCCCGACGATGACCTGGAGATTTTCCTGGGCATACGTAACCCTGCGGCCCTCCTTCCGATTCTATACAGCGTGGCGCTAAACAAGACCGACGCGGGCTTTTGGGGAGGCAGGGGCGTTCTGGACATACGCTGGTCCGATACGATCGCCGAGATCCGCGAGGCCGTGCCGCATATCCCCATCACCGTCTGGTGCAACGAAGACATGCCGCTGATCTGGGCTCAGACCCTGCGTGAAATGGCAGGTCTGGAGCACCATGAGAAGATCTCGGGCGGGTTCGATCTGCTGACGGCCATCATGAGCAAGGAAGGCATGCAGCGGTTCCGTTCCTATATCGACAGCCACCCCAGCATGTCCGAGATGCAAAAGCGGCGGGTGATCGCCGCCTTCCTCGACAAGTTCGCCCTGGAAGAGGAAATTGAGGAAGAGCTCGACATGGCGGGCTGGACCGATACCCTGGTCGATGAGATGACCGAGCTATACGACGAGGACGTCCAGATCATCGAACGGATGCCGGGGGTGACCCTGATCTCACCCTGAGGATCGAACCCTGCGTGCTGTCCCGAGCGGAGGTTCGCGCAAACGCAATCCGGTGCACTAAGTCGTGATTTCACCTTTTACGGGCGCGGACTACTCTTCCTCCCCATGAAAAAGCTCTCATCACAGATCCGCCCCGCCGCACTGGTCCTTGCGCTGATCATTGCTCCTTTCAGTCTTCAGGCGCGTGGTTTTTTCCCCGACCTCGGATTGCAGGTTAACCGCGTCGACGCCCGCAGTTTCGAGGTGATCGAGGCGCGCGGGGCAGGGGCCCGCGACATCTGGTGTGCCGCCGCCCGTTACGCCATTGCGTTGGGACGGGACCGCGGCCGCATCTGGGTAGCCGAAGCGCGTGGTCCTGCGCGCACTGTTTCCGGTGCGACAGGTGTCGTTTTTACGACCGAAGCTGTTGAAGGGGCCCGCAGTTCGGTTTCGGTCACTGTGAGACGGGTTGGTGAAAACCTGCTCATAAACCACGCTCTCCAGTTTTGCCGGGACCGCATTCGTGGACGGGAGGACGGGTTATGATGGCGCGCCGCGCCCTTGCGGCGGCGCTGCTTCTGATCGGGGCCGGGACAACTGCCAAGGCAGAACTGCAGGGCACTTTCTTCGTGCCACAATTGCAGGTCAATCCCATTTCAGCCACGGAAATTGAGGTGCTTCAGGGGCCCAGTGAAGGGGCAAGGACCTACTGGTGCGCGGCTGCCTTTTACACGCATTTCACGCTGGGGCGTTCGGAGGGCAGACTCTATCTCTCCCGTGCCCTTGGACCAGCGCGGACGGCTTCGGGCACACGTGGTGTATCGTTCTCTCTGACCGAAACACCGACCACAATAAATGCCGTCAGCCTGTCGATCAGGCATGAGGGTGCAACTTTGCTGATAAACCACGCGCTGCAGTTCTGCCGTGATTCAGATCTGGAAGCGGATCAGTAGTGCGCCTCTCGGCATGTGGCACTATTCGAATGCCAGCGATATCTCTCCGAAGGCACCGAAATTCGCCTGGATTTCGCTGCCTGCGGGGGCCTCAAGCGGTCGGATAAAGGAGCCTGACAGTACAATGTCCCCGGCCGAAAGCCCGCAGTTGTAGCTTGCCAGCCGCTGCACAAGCCAGACCATGCCCATGACGGGATCCCCCAAAACGCCTGCGCCAAGGCCGGTTTCTTCGACCACCCCGTCGCGGGTCACGATGGCCCCGACCCAGGCCAGATCGAACGCCTTTGGATCATGCCGCGCGGTGCCCAAAACGACGCCTGCGTTGGCGGCATTGTCCGCAACGGTGTCAAAGATCACGCGCGACCTTCCGGTCTCCGGGTCAGCGCGCATCACCCGGGTGTCGAGGATCTCCAGCGCCGGGGCGACATAATCGGTGGCCGCCAGTACATCAGCGCGGGTAGTCCCAGCGCCGGACAGGTTCTTCTTCATCACAAAGGCAATCTCCGCCTCAATCCGGGGCTGGATGAAGCGGCCGTTAGGCACACTGTTGCCACTGTGGAACAGCATATCCGACAGCAATACACCTGAATCCGGTGTTGTGATCCCCAGTGCCTGCTGCATCGCGCGGCTGGTCAGGCCGATCTTCCAGCCGATCCGGGACAGTCCCGTGGCCTCCTTGAGCGCAACAAAGGCATCCTGCACGGCATAGGCGTCATCAAGGCTCATGTCAGGATAGGCGAGGCTCAGAAGCCCACATTGCTCACCGCGCTGTTCGGCTTCGAACAGGCGGGATGCCGCGGCCTCGATCTCTGCGGGCGTCATTCGTCCACCACTCCGTTGCTGAGCGTGCCGATCCCTTCCGCCGTCACCTCGATCACATCGCCGGGGGCCAGTAACTGCGGAGGGTCCAGCCGCGCACCCGCACCGGTCGGCGTGCCGGTCACGATGATGTCGCCCGGCACCAGAGTGGTGAAGGTGGAGATATAGGCAATCTGCCGCGCTACGGGGAAGAGCATCCGGCCTGTCCTATCCTCCTGACGAACCTCTCCGTTAACGCGGGTACTCAGGCCGACATCCTCGATCTGCGCGGGGTCATCGAAGGGTACGATCCAGGGGCCCATGGCCCCCGATCCGTCCCAGTTCTTGCCCTGCGTGACATTGAATTTCGCGTGGCGCACCCAGTCGCGGATCGTCCCTTCGTTGCAAAGGGTCAGGGCCGCGATATGGCTCAGGGCGGTTTCTTGCGGGATGCGGCGTCCGCCTTGGCCGATCACCACGGCAATCTCGCCTTCGTAGTCCAACATGTGCGACTCCGGCGGACGGGTGAGGGGTGTGCCGTGCCCAACAAAGGAGCGCGGAAAGCGGGGGAAAAGGGACATGTTCGGCGGCGCTTCCTGCCCGTCCTTGTACTCGGCATTGCGGTCGGGAAAGTTCACGCCGACGCAGATGATCTTCTCGGGGTCGGGGATGGGGATCTCGAAGGTGAAATCCTCGGGCCCGCAGGTCAGATCGGCCTCGGTTGGCAGTGCCGCCAACGCGCCCGCCGCGATCACATCGCGCAGCCCGACCCATTGGGGATGGGCCGCGCTCAGGTCGTGGAAGCCCGCGTCGGTGATCAGCCCCCAAAGTCTGCGGTCCTTATACCGAACAGTGGCGAAACGGCGTTTCATGGGCAGAGCCTTTCGGCCGTCTCTCGGATCACATCATATGCCACGTCGACATCTTCCTTGGTGCAGGTCCAGGCCCCGGCCTGAAAGCGGATGACAAGGGCCCCGTCAATGCGGGTCTGGGTCAGATAGATGCGGCCTTCGTCGTTGATTTCATTGACAGCTTGCTGGTTCAGCGCGTCACTCTCGCCGCCCTCCGGTGCTGACAGCCGGAAGGTAAAGAGCGACAGGAAAGGCTGGGTCACGATTTCGATCTGCGGCAGCTTCTCCAGCCGCTTGCAGAGCGCATCCGCCCAGGCAACGTGGTTAC
Organism: Sulfitobacter sp.; assembly: GCA_013002405.1. Classification (GTDB taxonomy): domain Bacteria; phylum Pseudomonadota; class Alphaproteobacteria; order Rhodobacterales; family Rhodobacteraceae; genus Sulfitobacter. The sequence continues at coordinate 4,730 of JABDKA010000250.1, forward strand.
GGATCATCTCGCGCAGTTCCGCAAGCCCGTGCGCCCGCAGGAGGAACCACAGCTTGAGGGCTCTGAAGCGGCGGCCAAGGGGCACGGACCATTCCGAATAATTGATGATCCCGTCGGCACCGTGGGTCTTGAGGTATTCGGGCTGGATGGCCAGCGTCTTGACCAGGGTGGTAGGGTCGCGCAGGAAATGGGTCGTACAGTCGAACTGCGCGCCAAGCCACTTATGGGGGTTCAGTACAACACTGTCCGCCCTTTCCACTCCGGCCCAAAGTGCCTGAAACTCGGGACAGATCATCGCCGCCCCGGCCCAGGCGGCATCGACATGGCTATAGAGTCCTTCGGCCTCGGCCACCTCCATCACGGCGGTGATATCGTCCGTCGCCCCGGCCGAGGTGCCCCCGACGCAGGCGATGATGCCCGCGGGAAGGTGACCCGCAATGCGGTCGGCGGCGATCGCATCGCGGAGCGCGTCGCTATCCATCGCCCGCATCGGCCCATTGGTCGGGATGCGGACAAGGTTTTCCTCGCCAATGCCGGCGATCCAGATGGCGCGGTCGATGGAGGTATGAACCTCGGCGCTGGCGTAGATACGCAAGCGGGGCTGACCAGAAAGGCCCTTCCGGTTGCCCGCCCAGTCCAGCGCGCGCTCTCGCATGGTCAATACGGCACAGAGGGTGGCGGTGCTGGCACTGTCCTGAATGACCCCTGCAAATCCTTCGGGCAGCCCGACCGACTGCCGCAGCCAGTCGCAGACGCGCGTTTCCAGCTCCGTCGCGGCGGGGGAGGTCTGCCAGAGCATGCATTGGGCGGCCATCGCGCTCACATAGGCTTCGGCCAGAACCGAAACGGGGGCGGCGTTGGCGGGGAAGTAGGCAAAGAAACGCGGGTGCTGCCAGTGGGTCATGCCGGGCATGATCGTACTGTCGAGATCGGCGAGGATGTCATCGAGCGGCTCCGCCGCCTCGGGGGCTGCGGCGGGCAATTGCGCAAGGACCTCCCCCGGCCTTGACTGCGCCCTTACGGGACGGTCCCGCAATCCCTCGTGGTAGTCCGCCGCCCATTCCGCGGCCTCTGCACCGCGCTTGCGAAATTCATCCCACTTCATGGTGCGACGATCGGCTGTGCTTTGAGATCACTCTCACTCTGCGCCGTGCCCTCGAAAGCGGACCCTTCCTCAAACCAGCTGCGCGGCGCGGGTGCCCCCCAGAGGGTCTGGCGCTGGGGGTCTTTCAGATCCCACTTGATTGCTTCCAGATCGGGGTCCACGGTCTGATAGTCCGAGCAATAGATTTCGGTCCGGTGGCTGTCCTTGTCCCGGATATAGAGGAAGAAGGCGTTCGATATCCCGTGCCGTCCCGGACCCCGTTCGATGTGATCGCAGTAACCCGTCGTGCTCATCAGATCCAGCAGATCGATGATATTCAGCGGGTTGGGCACCCAGAAGGCCACGTGGTGCAAGCGTGGTCCTGTTCCGTTGGTGAAGGCGATGTCGTGCACGCCGCCCTTGCGGTGCATCCAGGCGGCCCAACTGCGGCCAGTTTCCTCATCCGCGGTATACTCGGTCACGCGAAAGCCCAAGTCGTTGTAAAAGGCGACCGCCCCGTCCACGTCCGGGCTGAACAGGTTGAAATGGTCGATCCTAAGCGGCTTGACCCCGTGATAGAGCTTGTACTGCTGGTGGATGGGCGGCAGGCGGTCCATCTTGGCGTAGAATTCCAGCGGTACGCCCCAGGGATCACGCGCCTGCAGGACCCGGCCCATGAAGGGGCGTTCCACCCAATCGGTCGGCAGATCGCGTGCGGTAAACCAGGCCTGGGCGCGGTCCAGATCCTCATCGTCCCAGACCTTGAAGCCGAGTCGGCCCACGCTGCCACTGTCGCCTTGCTTGAGGATCACGCAGTGATGCCCGCGCTCTTCCAAAGCGCGCAGATAGATATGATCGCTGTTCTCGAATGAGACCTGAAGCCCGAGCGTATCTACGTAGAAGGCACGCGCCCAGGCCAGGTCCGTCACTGTCAGTTCCAGATGGCTTAGCCGGATGATGTTGAAGTCAGGGTAAAGGTTCGGTTTCGGTATCGGCATCAGCCCATCCCCAGTTGCGTGATCTTGTGACGCCCGGTGGCGATGGCGATGTTCTTCTGCTCCATGTAGAAATCAAAGCTCCAGTGCCCGCCATCGCGCCCGATTCCGCTGGCCTTGACCCCGCCGAAGGGTGTCGGCAGGTGGCGGACGTTTTCGGAATTCACCCAGATCATCCCCGCCTCCATCGCATCAGAAAAACGCAGGGCGCGGGTCAGGTCGTTGGTCCAGAGATAGCCCGCCAGGCCGTAGGGCACGTTATTGGCGATCCGAAGCGCTTCATCCTCATCGTCGAAAGAAAGGACAGTGAGCACCGGGCCGAAAATCTCTTCCTGCGCCACCCGCATATCGGGCTTGGCATCGAGGAAGAGTGTCGGTTCCACATAGCACCCTGTCTCCCCCCGCCGCGCGCCGCCGACGGCGATCTTGACGCCCTCTTTGCGGGCAACATCGAAGTAGGAGGTCACTTTCTCCAGATGGCTCGGGTGGATCAGGGGCCCAACTTCGGTCTTGGGGTCGAGCGGGTGGCCGACCTTGATCTTCTTCACCCGGTCGATCAGCCGGGCCTGAAATTCCGTGGCAATGGAGTGTTCCACCAGCAGACGCGAGGAAGAGGTGCAGCGCTCGCCGTTGAGCGAGTAGATCATGAAGACCGCTGCATCGAGTGCGCGGTCCAGATCTGCATCCTCGAAAACGACGACGGGGTTCTTGCCGCCCAGCTCGAAATGCACGCGTTTGAGCGTATCGGCGCCCTGACGCATGATGGCTGAGCCCGTCTTGCTTTCGCCCACAAAGGCAATGGCCTTGATGTCAGGATGCTCTGTGAGGGCGCGACCCGCTTCCTCGCCCATGCCGTTCACGAGGTTCAGAACACCCGGCGGCAAACCCGCCTCATGACAGATCTCGGCCAGCAATCGCGCAGTGAGGGGAGAGAATTCCGCCGGTTTGTGCACCACCGTGCAACCCGCCGCGAGGGCCGGGGCGATCTTCCAGGTGGATAACATGAAGGGCGTGTTCCAGGGCGTGATGACCCCCACCGGGCCGATGGGCACCCGGCCGGTGATGTTCATGTGGCTGGCGGTTGGCAGCGATTGGCCGTCGCGCGCGGCGGGAGCCATGTCCGCGAAAAAACGGAAGTTCTCCGCGCCACGCAAAGCCGCCTTGGACATGAAGCGGTAGGCTTGCCCCGTGTCCCAGCACTCGCACAGGGCAATCTCCTCGGCCCGCTCCACGATCAGGTCGGCGACGCGGTGCAGCAGCTTCTTGCGCGCCGCCGCGCCCATGGCTGCCCATTCGGGGAAGGCCCTCTTGGCCGCCTTGGCCGCCGCGTCGATGTCGCTTGCGTCCGACCGGGTCACATCGGCGATATGACTGTCATCGACAGGCGAGGCAGTGGCGAAGGTCTTGCCCAACCGGGCCGCCATCGTTTCACCACCGATGAGGTTCTGTATGCCCCTGTTGGAGTGTTTCTCAAGGAGTGGCTTTAGCCGGTCAATATGGGTTTGCAGGTCGCTCATGTGGCCTCCTGGGGCAGGTATTGGCGGATCGAACTGACCTTGGGGGAGAGGGCAGCGTCGATGTCGCGCATCTCCAAGGATAACATGAAGGAAGAGGTTTCGAGCAGTGGCGCGCAGAAGGCGGCGGCGGCCTCGAAAATGTGCTTTGTCGCTTTCTCCTTGGCCTCCTGCGTCCGTCCCTCGCGCAGGCGGACCGAAAGATCGAGAAAGGCGTGATCGGGGTTGCCGTCAGCCATGACCACGTGGGCGGCGGGTGTCGCCCTGATGCGGATACCCGCCAGCGGAAAGAGCCCGGTCTCCATCGCCGCGTCGCGCAGGCAGGTGCAAAAGGCCAGCATATCCATACGCGCCTCCAGATTGGGGGAATAGTCGATATGGAAGTGTGGCATGGCTCCCCTCCCGGATCGTTTACTTGCTTTGTTAAGTAAATCACGCCATATGTCAAGCATGGATCAACCCGCCCGCCTGCGCCGCACTGACCGGTCCCTGCCCATTGCCCTTTTACGCGCGCGTGAAGTGGTGATGGCACCCATTCGCGTAATGCTGGCCGAAAGTGGGATATCGGAGCAGAAATGGCGGGTTCTGCGGGTGCTGACTGAAAGCGGGCCGTTGGAGCAGACGGCACTGGCTGAACGGGCCTGCCTGTTGCTGCCAAGTCTCACACGGATGCTGCGCGCGATGGAGCAGGAGGGGCTGGTCGGCCGGGCGCCGGATCCGGGCGACGGTCGAAAGTCGATCGTGACGGTGACCGCGCGGGGGCGCCGGGTGCTGAGCGATCATGCGGAGGCGAGTGCCGCGATCTTCGCCGATCTGGAGGCTCGGTTCGGGGAGGAGCGGCTGGAGGAGTTGCTCGATCTGCTCGAGGCCCTGACCGAGGGCGAGGATAGTAAAGCGCAGTCCCGGACTTGATCCGTGGCCCCTTCGTCGATGCTAGAGTACCCGGATCAGGTCCGGGACCGCGTCATGGGAGAGGCCACCAGGCCACCCCGGCAGGTGGCAATTCGTGCCCTTCCCAGATCACCGGCTCCGGCGCGTAGTTGAAGGCGAAGCGGTGGCTCCCCGTGTCCCGCAGCCGCAGTCCCTGAGGCACGGGCGTCAGCTTCAACTCCGCCTCTTCGGCAAGCGCCCCGATGATCCGCTCCCAAAGCGCCGGATCGGGCCAGCCACCGAGATACCGGATCGAACCTGACCCTACCAGCACCGCGCGCCCATCGTAGTCTGCAAGCTGCACATCCGCCGTGCCGTCAAGGTGTTCAGCCCAGTGAACGACCGCCCCGCCGTCCTCAACGGGCCGTTTTGTGCCGGGTGGCAGGCTTTCTACCCTCCGAACGGTCACATCGAGGTTCTCTAGGTTTGGCCCCATTGGAACTGTGAGACTCAGATCAGGGGTCACCTGATTGGCGCGGGGACCCACAAGGCAGCGGGCGCTGCTCCCGGTCATCCGCTCTTGCAAGGCGTCGCTCACCTGCGCAAGACCAGGCGCAAGGATAATCCGGTAGTCCTTAAGATCCGCTACGTCCGGTGGCAGAATATCGACCGACAGTCCCTGCCTGCGCAGCGCGCGGTATGCCTCGAACACCAAACGGAAATAGTCGAAATCAGCCCCCTGAGGCAGCGTTTTCCAGGTCCAGTCTGAAGCATAGTCGAAGATCAGCGCGACCGGTGCCTGCGCGGGCACCACTTCAGGCATCCCGGCCAGCTCCTCCGCCACTTGCCGGACCTCCTCCAATCCCGGCGCGACCGTATCATCGGGATAACGCAGACCCGCGTGCATCTGCTCTTGCCCGAAGGGGACCTGCCGCCAACGGAAGTAACTGACCACTTCGGCCCCGTGGGCGAAGGCCTCCCAGGACCAAAGCCGCACCATGCCGGGCATCGGGGCGGGGTTGTAAGGGGCCCAGTTCACCGGGCCCGGCTGCTGCTCCATCACCCACCAGCGGCCCCCGTTGAGGCTGCGGTAGAGATCATGGTGAAAGGCCTGCATGTCGGGATCGCCCTGGTGCAGATAGCGCGCCTTGTGCAGCGCATCCCCCTCCAGCCGGTCGGAGAGAAAGCCGATGGGGTAACTGTCCCAGGATGCGATATCGAGGTCGCGGGCCAGTGCGAAATGGTCAAACTCCGTCACCCGTCCCATGTAGTTGTGGATCAGGGGGGCATCTGTGAGGGGCCGCAGCACGCGGACCTGCGCGGCATTCCAGGCGACCACCTGATCGGAGGCGAAACGCCGGAAGGCCAGCACATGCGCCGGGTTGGGTTCTGTCACGGTCAAAAGCGGCAGCTCGATCTGTTCGAAGTTGGCATACTCCATCGACCAAAAGACATTGCCCCAAGCCCGGTTGAGCGCGTCAATGCTCTGGTACTGCTGCGCCAACCAGTTGCGGAAGGCGTCGCGGGCCGCGTCGGAAAAGCTCAGCACCGTATCGTGGCATCCATATTCGTTGTCGATCTGCCAGGCGGCGATGCGGCCGTCCCGACCATACCGCTTCCCCAGTCGCCTAGCCATCACTGCGGCCGCATCGCAGTACCCTGCGTGGCTGTGACAATAGTGGCGGCGGGATCCGAACATGCGGGGGCGTCCCTGATCGTCAATCGCCAGCATCTTGGGGTACTTCTCCACCATCCAGCGCGGCGGGGTGGCAGAAGGGGTGCCGAGCACGACTTTCAGGCCCGCATCAGCCAGGGTGGCGATGGCCCGGTCCAGCCAGTCGAATTCGAACAGTCCCTCCTTGGGCTCCAGCCGGGACCAGGCGAATTCGCCGATCCGGACCCAGCTTATACCCGCCTCCACCATGTTGACGGCATCCTGCGCCCACATCTCCTCAGGCCAGTGTTCGGGGTAATAGCAGACCCCAAGCGCCCGTTTCACAGCAAAACCCTCGGCTCCGGCAGGCCTTGGGCGACGCCTTCCATCACGAAGGTCGCGCCGTTCATCGGGCGTTTTTCGAGAGCGGCTTGATCCAGCCCGACGGTCGCTGAGGTGACATAGAGGTCCCGCAGGTCAGGCCCGCCGAAGGCCGGGCAGGTGGGCTGTCGGGCGGGTACCTCGATCTGGTGTAGTTCTGTACCGTCGGGGGCGAAACAGACCACCCGCGCAGCGCCCCAGCAGGCGATCCAGAGGTTGCCATCGGCATCCGTCACCGCCCCGTCAGGGTTCAGCCGCTTGTCGCGCAGATCGAGGTGCACAACCGGCGCGCCCCTGGGCCAGCCGGTTTCCGCGTCAAGCGGCTGGCGCATGACCCGCTGCGTGGGCGTGTCCGTATAGTAGGCGCAACTACGGTTCGGCGCAAAGCTGATGGCGTTGGCCACCGTGATCCCATCGTAGAGCTGGCGCAACTCACCCCGATAGAAACGGTGGATCGCCCCGGCCCCCGGCTCCGCGTTCTTGCCCATGGAGCCGATCCAGAAGCCGCCCCAGGGGTCTGCGCGCCCGTCGTTGGACCGGGTCACTGGGTTGTCGGCCTCAAGCGGGCAGACCCGTTCCCGCGCGCCGTTCTTTGCATCAAACCGCCAAAGCGCCGTTTCAGACGCGATCAGCAGTGTGGTCGCGTCAACCCATCCTGCGGCGGAGTGGTGTTCATCGAATTGCCAGCGGCGCAGATCGTCGCCTTGCCGCGCGAAGAGGGCCTTGGCGAGGATGTCGAACCAATAGAGCGTATCGGTTTCGGGATGCCAGAGCGGGCCTTCGCCCAGTTGGCAGAGTGTCCTGTCGAATGGGGTCATAGGGCCTCCCTGTAGGCGGCGACAATCCGTTCCGCCCTCTCATGGACCTCTGTCGCTGTGAGGCCCGGCTTGTAAAGCGCCGATC
>JABDKA010000016.1 GCA_013002405.1 Sulfitobacter sp.
GGTCAGCGTCTGTGCCTGGGCCGCCCCGGCTGCACTCAGGCCCAGAGCGAAGGCCAGAGGTCCTAGGAATTTGTGGTATTTCATCATCTTCCCTTCCTGTTTCTGGAAGAGGCAGCAGGCCCCATCCATTGGTACTGACTTAATTCGCGTCCCATTTGGAACTTGCCTTGAAAGGATGTGCGGTCATAAGGTGCCAGTCAAGTTCAATTTGGAACTCACTGTTTCGAGCCCAAGGATTTGCAACGAATGTCAGGTCCGCAGACCGCGTGTGATGAAGATTTCGGCAGGCCGGATACCCGGGACGCCCCCAATATGCTGGACGCCAAGCTTTGGGCGAACCCCTGTCCCTTCACCTTCCGCATCAATTACCTCGCGCTTCTCTACAATACCCCGCTTTATGGCTGGATCAGTGATCAATATGGCCTGAAACGACCCGAATATGTGGTGCTCTACTCGCTGGCCCTCGCCGATGGTGGCAGCGCGCGGGACGTTTCGCTCACCTCGGGCTTTCCCAGAAACACGCTGAGCCGTGCGATCAAGCGCCTTGAAAAAATGGGTCTGATCAAGCCGCGCAGCAAGGTCCCCGGCGGTAGGCGCAGACAGGCGCTGCACCTGTCGGACGCGGGCTGGGTGCTGTTCAACGAAACTCGGCCCGCATTTGAGGCGCAGGAAAAACGGATGCTCAAGGCATTGTCGCTAGGCGAACGTCAGATGCTGTTTGAGCTCATGTCAAAGGTCGTGATGGACGCGCAGGAATGGGCAGGCGATCTACCCCCTGAAGCAGGGACAAAAAAGGAAAGGGCAAGACAATGAAAGTAGCCGAGATGAACTGGCGCGATGTCGAGGCGGCCGCTGTGCGCGATCCGCGCTGTATCCTGCCCATCGGCTCAACCGAACAGCACGCGCAGCTATCTCTGTGTGTCGATTTGATCCTCGCCGAAAAGGTCGCCACGGACGCGGCCGACCCGCTGGATATCCCGGTCTTTCCGGTGATCCCCTACGGCTTGGCCCCCTATTTCAACGCCTATCCCGGCACGATTTGCCTGCGGGTCGAAACCCTGATGGCCGTCGTGCGCGATGTTGTCGCGTCGCTGTGCCGATCTGGCTTTCGGCAGATCCTGATCGTGAACGGCCACGGTGGGAACAACCCTGTCGGCGCACTCGCGCAGGAGTTGATGGCGGAATCTGGCGACGTCTCGATCAAGTTCCACAACTGGTGGAACGCCCCCGAAACTTGGGCCAAGGCGCAGGCCATCGACAAGACCGGCTCGCACGCCAACTGGATGGAGAACTTCCCCTGGACGCGACTGGCCCATGCCCCGGCACCGGCGGGCGAGAAACCGGTGGTGGACATGGCCCTGATGAAAGCCTCCCCTCCCGACATTGCGCGCGACATTCTGGGCGACGGCGCCTTTGGCGGCCCCTGGCAGCGCCCCGATGAAGAGATGCTGGCGCTTTGGGAGATCGGCGTAAAAGAGGTGCGCGAAGCTCTGGAAGGTCCATGGCCAGTGCTGGGGAACCGTTGATGCCAGACGAGGTTCTGATCTGGGGCGCCGGTGCCATCGGCGGCATTCTGGGCGCTTACTGGGCGCGCGCGGGTCATCCAGTTAAGATGGTCGACATCGTGCCGGAGCATGTAGAGGCATGTCGCACAACGGGACTGAAGATCGAGGGCCCGGTCGAGGAATTCACCCAAGTGGTGCCCTGCGTCACGCCCGATGAGCTGACTGGAGCCTATGGCCGGGTCGTTCTTGCGGTCAAAGCGCAGGCAACCGAAGAGGCCGTCCAGGCCCTGCTCCCGCATCTAGCGCAGGATAGCTACATTCTGTCGGCCCAGAACGGCCTCAACGAAAGGACTATCGCGGATCTTGCCGGGCGCGAGCGGACTATGGGGGCCTTCGTGAATTACGGCGCGGACTGGGTCGGGCCGGGCCGTATTCTGTTCGGCAATCGCGGCGCCGTGGTCGTGGGCGAAATCGATGGCTCAATCCGGTCCCGTACCGAAGAGATGCATAAACTGTTGCAGGTCTTCGAGCCTGACGCGGTTCTCACCGACGATATATGGGCCTATCTCTGGGGCAAGTTGGGCTATGGCGCCATGCTATTCGCTACGGCCCTGACGCCCGACAGCATGACTGCTAATTTCGCTGATCCGGCCCGTGGCCCCGCGTTGATCGGACTGGCACGCGAAGTGATGCGCACAGCCGTCGCCGAGGGGGTCGACCCGAAGCCCTTCAACGGGTTTGAGCCGTCCGCTTTCATGCCCGGCGCGACCGAGGCAGCGGCACTGAAAAGCATCGCCGATCTAGCCGTGTTCAACTCCAAGACGGCCAAGACACACACCGGCATCTACCGCGATCTGGCGGTGCGCAAGCGTAAGACTGAGGTTGATCCGCAGGTGGAGACCGTCGCCGAAATTGCCGCGTCGCACGGGCTTGACACGCCTCTGCTCCGCCGTCTGGTCGAGTTGATCCACGATATCGAGGACGGCCGCCGTGAGATGTCCGCCCAGACGTTTCAAGATTTAACCAAGGTGATCCGATGACGGCCCGCACGGCCCTTGTCACCGGCGTGGTCGGCGGCATCGGCGCCGCCATCGCCGCACGGTTGGCTGCGGATGGCGCGCGAGTCGTTATCTCTGATCTTCCCGGGGATGCTCTCGATGCAAGGGGCGAGACGTTGGGCCTGCCGACCATCGCGGCAGATCTCGGCGATCCTGCCTCGGTCCGGGAGATGACCGCCAGAATCGCCACCGACCATGGCACACGTGATATTCTGGTGAATGCCGCAGGCGGTGTGCGCGGACAGGTGGGCACGCCACTTGAAGAGGTCGATCCCGACGCTTGGCACGATATTTTTTCAGCCAATGTCGACGCATCTCTTTTCCTTGCGCAGGCGCTGGTTCCCGCGATGAAAAAAGCAGGCTGGGGCCGGATCGTCACGATCAGCTCCGGCGCTGGGCTCCGGCCCAGCCTGACGGGGATACACGCGTACACGGCGGCCAAGCACGCGCTCGTGGGCCTGACCAAACAGCTGAGCCTGGAGCTTGCCCAGCATGGCATCACGGTGAATTCCATCGCACCCGGTTTCATCCTGTCGAACACTGCAACCGAGCGGCAGTGGACCGCCTACGGTCTTGAAGGCCAGGCGCAACTGATCAACCGCATCCACACTCGCCGACTTGGCACACCCGAGGATATCGCCGCCGCCGCCGCTTTCTTTGCGTCGGACGCGGCAAGCTGGATCACAGCCCAGATCCTGAGCGTCGATGGCGGCGTCACCTAAACCGGAGGTCTCATGAACGATCCCGTTCTTGCCCATGCACTGAACCAAAAGCCCGCGCTGATCGAGACTCTTAAGACGCTGGTGGCC
>JABDKA010000046.1 GCA_013002405.1 Sulfitobacter sp.
CGGGTGCAGTCTTCTGCTGGGTCGGCGGACGGGTGGATCGGCGGATCGGACCCATGCCGGTGATCGTTTTCTGTTGCATCACGCTGATCGTCACCGCATTGCTCATCATCTCGCTCACACCCACCTCAGTGCTCTGGATGGACGTCAATGAAGGATCATCCCTGCCAAGTGTGATGTTCTACATCGCGGGTGCCTTGATCGGGGCCGCCGGTGGCGCGCTTCAGGCCTCCTCCCGCAACATGCTGACGCGGCAGGGCAATCCCGAAAGGATGACCGAGGCCTTCGGGCTCTACGCCCTCTCGGGCAAAGCCACCTCCTTCCTTGCTCCCGCCCTGATCGCGGTGGCAAGCGATGTGACCGGCAGTCAACGGCTCGGCATCACGCCCATCGTGGGGCTGTTCATCTTGGGGTTGATTCTGTTAGCATGGGTAAAAAGGGACGGAGATTTCGTGACATGATCCTGGCTCGACTTTGCGGCGCGGCCGCACTCGCCTTCACCCTTGCCGCCTGCGGTGGCCCCCGCGACATCAGCGGGGAGCGAGAGGTGCTGCCCACAATCGGCTCCTCCGGCGGCGCCCTTGCCAATGTGCAGGCCAAGCGGCTTTTCGGCGCCAAGAGTTTTGCCTCAAGTCAGGCACCGGCCGCCTACGGGTCATACGCCAAGGGATGCCTCGCGGGTGCGGCAGAGCTGCCGGAGAGCGGGCCCACCTGGCAGGCGATGCGCCTGTCGCGCAACCGCAACTGGGCCCACCCCGAAACAATCGACATGGTCAAGCAACTCTCGGCCTTTGCGGCGACCCAACCCGGTTGGGCCGGGCTGTATGTCGGTGACATGAGCCAGCCACGCGGCGGGCCGATGCTGACCGGGCACCGAAGCCACCAGATCGGACTGGACGCGGATATCTGGATGCTGCCGCCCAAGTCCTTGTCGCTCAGCCGGGCCCAGCGGGAAAAGATTTCCTCCATCTCTATGCGCCGCTCCCGGGGCGCTTACGTGAACGATGACTGGACGCGCGCCCACCACGAAATCCTCAAGGCAGCGGCAAAGGATCCGCGCGTGGCACGGATTTTCGTCTTTCCGGGGGCCAAGGTGCAGATGTGCGACGATGAGACGGGTGACCGCAGCTATCTGAGCAAAATCCGGCCCTGGTGGGGACATCATTATCATTTCCACGTGCGGCTGGCCTGTCCGAAGGGGCTGCGCGGCTGCGTTGATCAGGCCGCCCCACCCAAAGGCGACGGCTGCGCGGATGCACGTCAATGGCAGCGCAACATCCTCAACCCGCCGCCACCCGATCCGAACGCGCCCAAGCGCAAACCGCGTCGGGAACTTGTCCTGGCGGACCTGCCCGCCCAGTGCAACGCCGTGCTGAAGAACTGAGGATGCCGCACCAGTAAGCGACGTTCCTGCGCGGTCCCCGCCGCGCCGGTCACCTTTGCCTGTCCGTGGAACAGGGTCAGGAATGACTTGCACTGACCGGGCCAACCCCTTAAAGCCCCCCCTGTCCGGGCAAGCCGCGCGGACCAAGTCGCCGCACCCTTGCAAAAAACGGTTCCAGTATGACACGCAGATTTATCCCCGGCATCCTTGCCATGGCCGCCATTGTGGTCGCCTCGAACATCCTTGTGCAATTCCTCTACGGCCAATGGCTGACCTGGGGCGCCTTTACCTATCCGCTGGCCTTCCTGGTCACGGACATCATGAACCGTGTCTACGGTGCCGCCGCAGCGCGCCGCGTGGTCCTTGTGGGCTTTGTCGTGGGGCTTGTCTGTTCCTTCATCGGCACGCAGATCATGGGCGAATTCGGCCCCCTTGTGACCGTCCGCATTGCCATAGGCTCCGGCCTTGCCTTCCTGGTGGCCCAGTTGATCGACGTCTCCGTCTTCAGCGCGCTGCGGGGCGGCACCTGGTGGCGCGCGCCTCTGGTCAGCACACTTGTCGGCAGCACACTCGATACCGCGCTGTTCTTTTCCATCGCCTTTTCCGGCAGCCTCAGCTTCATTCACCCGGCGACGGACGTCTCCTGGGCCAGCGAAGTGCTGCCGCTTCTCGGCTTTGGCCCCGCGGCACCGCTCTGGGTCTCGCTTGCCGTGGCCGACTGGGCAGTCAAGCTTTCTATCGCCCTGATCGCGCTGATCCCCTTCCGCCTGATCACCGCGCGTCTCGCCCCCAGCACGTAGGGTCTTGCTCGTTCATTTCCCCCGTTCACACACTGGGGAGTGTGAGGGGGTGTGAAACCCCCTTATCAGCAAAATCAAACCGCCTGCGGGCTTGTCCGCGCCTTCGGATAGAACCTGCGGCAAAAAAACACTTTCCGTATTGCGAAAAGCGTGCGACCTTTCACGTGAGTTCAACAAAGGAAAAGGAGGTGATCCAGTGTCAAAAAAGGTATTGGAGAGAGGTGTCGGAACAGCTTGGGAGGTCTCCCGTTAGGGCAATCCGTAGCGGTCTGAGAGCCGCCAAGTTGACGCAGGTCTAACCGACCCGCCTCCATCAAACCATTCGATTGGGCCGCACCTGTTTCAGGTGCGGCCCTTTTGGCATCAAGCGGCCACGGCTTCTGCCTCAAGGGACCGCCAGGCTGCCACTTCCGTATCGAAGGTCTCTGCCTTCACCGGGATCAGGTGATCCATGATCTCGATCAGGTTTTCCGCCCGTTCGGGTGCCCCGACGACCACATAGCGCCCAACGTTCGAGACGGAGCGGAACCGCGACTTGAGCGATTCCCAGCTCAGGCCCGCCCCCGTCTCTGCCCCTTCGTAGCGGTCGAAGATCATCAGCATATCGACCTTGTCGGTGCGGTCGAAGATGCGGTTCATGTATTCGGCCATGTCGCTCATATCGTCACGGCTGACTTCGGCGGTGATGCGAAAGGCAAAAAGGTCAGGTCGGCTGGTCGCCACTTCGGCAACGGAAGGCAGTCTCAGCATCGGTGTCTCCTAAAGAATGATTGGCGGGTTCGTTCCCAAACGCCCCTTCTCCTCACTCCGTTCCAATGCGATGATGCGCCATGCTTCGGATCAACGACAAAATCGCCATCGAGGATTGGGAAATTACCGAACAGTTCGTGCGTGCCTCCGGCCCGGGCGGGCAGAACGTGAACAAGGTTGCCACGGCGGTGGAGTTGCGGTTCGAGGCGGCCAATTCCCCCTCCCTCCCCGGTCCGGTCAAATCCCGGCTCAAACGCCTTGCCGGGCGGCGATGGACGAACGAGGGGGCGCTGATCATCCAGTGTGATGAGACCCGAAGCCAGGCCCGCAACCGCGACATTGCGCGTGATCGGTTGGTGGAGTTGATCCGCAAGTCCCTGACACCTCCCAAACGCCGCATCCCGACAAGGCCCACGCTGGGGTCCAAGAAGCGGCGGCTGAAGGCCAAGAAGGTGCGGGGCGAGGTGAAGGCCATGCGCGGCAAGGTCGATCCGCAGGACTAGAGCCTGCGCAGAACATAGATATCCATGATCCAGCCATGAGCGGCGCGGGCCTCGGCCCGCATTTTGACGATCCGGTCACAGACCTCCGCCAGCGGCCCTGCGCAAATGATTTGCTCCGCCATGCCCACGTAACCCCCCCACCAGATGTGAAAGGCCTCACCCGGCAGATCCTGAAAGGCGCAGCCGCCATCCAGAATGACGACAATGGTCTCCACGCCCTCGGGCCAGCCTTCATCGCGAAGCCGTCGGCCCGTGGTCACAGTGAAGGGCGCGCCGATTTCATTGATCGGGATGGCATGGGCGGCCGTCAGAGCCTGAAGCGAGGCGATGCCTGGGATGACCTCGATTTCCGGCACGGGGTTCAGGCGCGCGGCAATCCGCAGGGTGCTGTCGTAAAGCGACGGATCACCCCAGACCAGCAGCGCCGTGCGGCGCACTCCCGAATGGGCGGCGATGGTCTCGTGCCAGACTTCGGCGATGGCGCCGTGCCAGTCATCCACCCGCTGTCGGTAGTCGGCAGTCGCCTGATCCCGTATCGGCAGGTCGAACTCCGCAATCCGGGTTTCCGGGTTCTCCAGTACCTCATCACAGATCGCACGACGGAGGTCGGCCAGGTCGGCCTTACCCTCCCCCTTGCGCGGAATCAGGATCAGGTCCTGCGCGTTGATTGCGCGGATGGCTTGAAGAGTCAGATGCTCCGGATTGCCGGTTCCGATCCCGATCAGCGTGAGCTTCATCCGCCCTACCCCGGTATCCGCGCGATGGCCTTGGTGCGCAGGTTACCCAGCACCCGCGCGTCCTCGAAGGTGCCATCCGGGGAGGCCTCGTAGAGCCGGGCAAAGGTTCGCAGCTCGGACAGATCGGCCTCGGTGATCTCACCGAAAAGGTAGGCCGTCTTACCCGCGCTGCGGAAGGCCACGCACTGCGCGCGGTCACAGCCGGACATGCAGTCGATGGGCCGCACGTCTCGGTCCAAGAGTGCCTCGCGCACGACTTCAACAAACCCGCCGTCCGGCATGCAGGTGGCACAGACATAGACCCTCACGGATCAAGCTCCGCCAGGGGGCCATAGAGGATCAGCGCGGGCGTGCTGCTGGTCGTCTCTTCCAGATGGTGGGCCAGGCTTTCTATGGTAAAGCGGGTGACTCGCTCTGCCGGGGTCGACACCGCTTCGGCCAGCATCGCCGGCGTGCTGGCGGGCAGCCCCGCTTCGACCAGCCGCAGCATGAGACCGGGAAAGGTCCGCTTGCCCATGTAGACCACGGTCGTCGCCAGGGGATCCGCCAGGGCCGCCATATTGGTGTCGGGCGGCAGTTCACCGGTCACATCGGCCCCGGTGATGAACTGCACCCGCCGCGCAGTCAGCCGACGGGTCAGGGGAATGCCCGCTGTGGCGGCGGCAGCGGAGGCGGAGGTGACGCCGGGAATGATCTCGAACGGGATGCCCGCTTCATTCAGCGCGACGATTTCCTCTTCCAGGCGTCCGAACAAGCCCCCGTCGCCGGACTTCAATCGCACCACCCGCAGCCCTTCCGCCGCGTGGTCCACCAGAACGCGGCTGACATGGTGCTGCTTGGGTGAAGCGCGACCGGCCCGCTTACCGACGCCGATCAGATCCGCCTCCGGATTGGCCTGCTCCAGAATCGGCCCTGCGCTCAGATCGTCGAACAGGACCACCTCAGCGGACCTGAGCCTGTCCACCGCCTTGACCGTGAGCAATTCGGGATCGCCCGGTCCCGATGAGACGAAGGAGACAAAGCCGCTCATGGCGCCTCAGCGATCATGTGAAAGAAGGTGCCGGTGGCCGTGCCGCCGTCTGCGAACCGGCGGAAAGAGCCTGTCTCGGGCACCTCGGCATCGTTGCTGTCGGTGATTTGCGCAAGCGGGGCGTCGGGTTCCTTGAGGATCGTCGCGTAGTGAAATTCGTGGCCCCGCAGCCGCGCCTGAGCGGCCTGTCCGGGGATCGGCGCGTTCAGGGTCGCCTTTCGATAGCCAAGGTGAAACTTGCGCCTCTCGAAGGATGTCTCAAGCCCCAGAAGGCCTGTCATGCGATGGCGCTTCCCCTCTTTGTCCACCAGGCCCGCGCCCATGGCCATGTAGCCGCCGCATTCACCGTGCACTGGTTTGGTGCGCGCAAATTCCGCGATGCCGGACCGAAAGGCCTCCGCCGCCGCCAGCTTGGCGCCGTGCAGTTCCGGGTAGCCGCCGGGCAGCCAGCAGACATCGGCGCTTGGATCGGGGGACTCATCGGCGAGGGGTGAAAAGGGCAAGACCTCCGCCCCCGCCGCGCGCCAGCCCGAGATGAGGTGCGGATAGACGAAGGCAAAGGCATCGTCCTGCGCCAGCGCGACCCGGTTGCCGGGTGGGATGACACGGACGGGCTCGGGGGCCTGCACGAGGGTGCCCCTGGCGGCAGCGCGCAGAGCGTCGAGATCCACATGCTCGGCGATGAAAGCGGCAGCCTCGGAGAGGATCTGTGGCAGGTTCTCCTGCTCGCCCGCCTGAACCAGACCAAGGTGGCGTTCCGGCAGGGCCACCTCCTTGCGGCGCGGCAGGGAGCCCAAGACGGAAATGCCGACCGCCTCCATCCCCACGCGAACGAGCGTTTCGTGCCTTGGTGACGCAACCCGATTAAGCACGACCCCTGCCAATTCAACATCGGGGCGCATTGTCTTGAACCCCAGGGCCGTCGCCGCCACCGATTGCGCCGCCCCGGAGACATCCAGCACCAAGACCACCGGCCAGCCCATGTGGGCGGAAATATCCGCGCTCGCCCCGTTACCGCAGGCGCCGGGTATAGCCACCCCGTCGAACAGGCCCATGGACCCTTCGGCCAGGATCAGATCGGCGCCCGCAGCATTGCCGACCAGACCGTCGATGCGGGCCCGATCCATCGACCAACTATCAAGGTTGAAGGAGGCCCTTCCCGATGCGGCTGTATGGAAAGCCGGATCGATGTAGTCGGGCCCGCTCTTGAAGGGCTGCACCTCGACCCCGCGTGCGCGGAAGGCGGCCAGCAGACCCAGCATCAGGGTCGTCTTACCGGTCCCAGACGAAGGGGCAGAGATCATAAGGCCTGGCGGGATCATTCAGCGCCCTCCGGGAAGCGGGGGGCCGTGCCGATGGGGCGGAAACGCCGATCGTAATCCCCGGCGTAGAGGCGGCTTTCTTCGAATTCCTCCGCGCCGATGGCGTGACCCACTAGGATCAGCGCCGTACGCGCCATCTCCTGACCCACGGCAGTCTGCAGGGTCGACAGGGTCGCCCTGACCACCCTTTCATCCGGCCAGCTTGCGCGCCAGACCACGGCGACGGGGCAATCGGGGCCGTAGTGGGGCGTCAGTTCCGCCACCACCCTGTCCAAGACGTGGACGGACAGATGGATGGCCATGGTCGCCCCGGTGCGGGCGAAGTTTTCGAGCGTCTCCCCCTCCGGCATGGCGGTCGCGCGACCCGATGTCCGGGTCAGGACAACCGACTGGACAACCCCCGGCAGAGTGAGTTCCGCAGCGAGCGTAGCCGCTGCCGCAGCGAAGGAGGGCACGCCCGGCGTGACGTCATAGGGTATGTCAAGCTCGCGCAGGCGGCGCAGCTGCTCGCCCATGGCGGACCAGACGGACAGATCGCCGGAGTGAAGCCGCGCCACGTCATGACCCGCCGCGTGGGCCTGGCCGATCTCTTCCATGATTTCATCCAGCGACAAGGGCGCGGTATTCACAATCCGCGCGCCTTCCGGGCAATGTTCCAGCAATGCTTCGGGCACCAGCGACCCGGCGTAGAGGCAGACGGGACAGGCGGCAATCAGATCACGTCCCCGCAGCGTGATCAGGTCCGGCGCACCGGGACCCGCGCCAATGAAATGGACAGTCATGCTCTGCCCTCCTCTGCGCTCTCTGCGATGGCTGCCGTTGCCTTACCGTCATCCGAGATGGCCCGCGTGGCGATCAGCCCCGCCGTCGGACCAGCGGCGGCGAGGGCGGCGGCCTCACACAGGCTGCCGGTTCCGAAACGGTCCTGAATACGTTCTGACTGGGTCGGGGTGATCATCTGTTCCAGCTCGTCTTTCCTAACGCCAAGGCCCGGTATCCGCATCACCTGCGCCAACTCCTGAAAGACGCGCTCGCGCGATTTGGCGCTTTCCGTCACCAGCGCGTCAATGGATGCGCCGCCTGCGGCCTCAAGCGCCTTTTGCAGTGCGTCTTGCAGGCTAGCAAGGTCTGCGGCGGCACGAAAGCCGATCCCGGCAACCCTCATAGTGTGACGCTCCATTGTACAAGTGGCCTTGCCGGTTGCCAGCCGCGCATGCTGCCCAGGGGGGCCGCTTGGGCCAGTTCGATCCGCAGCAGATCACCACCCTTATGCGCGTGAAGCTGCGCAAGGAGCATCTCTGTTTCCAGGGTTACCCCGTTCGCGACAAGACGCGTGCCCTGTGGCAGGATGGCAAAAAGCTGCTCAAAAAGGGCCGCATCAGCCCCACCGCCGGCGAAAACCGCGTCTGGGAGCTCCGCCTGCACAACCCGTTCGATAGCCTCCCCTTCGATTACTTGCATCCGAGGCGACAGGCCAAACTCTTCGATGTTTCGTTCGATATTCGCCACCCGGTCCGCACGCAGTTCAAAAGCGGTTGCCCGCCCTCCTGCGATGCACCATTCGACAGAGATTGAGCCCGACCCCGCGCCAATATCCCAAAGGTGCTCTCCCACCCGCGGGGCAAGTGCCGAGAGGGTAAGCGCCCGGACGGGCCGCTTGGTGATCTGGCCATCGCTCGCGAAGAGATCATCCGGCAGGCCGGAAGCAGACGATAGACCTACTCCCTCGGGCAACGAGATGGCCACAGCGACGGGGGCCGCGATGTCGACCAGATCGAAACTGTCGGCACGGGCCGTTCGCACGCGCTTTTGCGGCCCGCCCATACGCTCACAAATCCAAAGCTGCGCTTCCCCGGCCCCTTCCTTGACCAGCCACGCGGCCAATTCCGCAGGGGCCTTCCCGTCCCGCACCAGGCAGATCAACCGCCCCCTGGGTGACAGGACGCCCTTCAGCCGTGCGAAGGGGGCCGCGTGCAGGCCGTGGCAGGTGATATCCTCGATGCGCCAACCCAGGTGCCCGGCGATGAGCGAGAAGGTGGAGGGGGTGGCCAGCACGGTCCATTCCCCGGGTTCCAGATGCGCGGAGAGCGACCCGCCGACCCCGAACCAGAAGGGGTCACCTGAGGCGAGGACCACGACCTGTCTGCCCTTCGCAGCAAGCACTGGTGCCACGTCGAAAGGCACCGGCCAGGGGGTGCCGCGTAATTCCGCTCTGACCAGTTCAAGATGCCGGGGCCCTCCGAAAATCACTTCCGCCGCCTGGATCGCGGCGCGGCTTGCGGGGGGCAGCGCCGCTGCGCTATCGTCCGGCATTCCGATGATCGTCAACCAGGGATCACCCACGATGCGCATCCTTCTGCTCGGAGGTACGACCGAGGCCAGCGCCATGGCCAAAAGGCTTGCGCAGGCCGGAATGGATTCCGTCTTTTCCTATGCAGGCCGGACGCGGGCACCAATGGCGCAGCCCTTGCCGACGCGAACGGGCGGCTTTGGCGGCGTGCCGGGCCTGCGATCCTATCTGCGGGAGGCGGGCATAACCCAAGTAATCGACGCAACCCATCCCTTTGCCGCGGGCATGAGCCGGAATGCCTTTGAGGCCTGCACAGGCGCGGGCATTCCGCTGATCCGCCTTGAACGCCCCGCCTGGACGCCCGCACCGGGGGACACCTGGAAAATTTTTGATCGGCTGGAGGATATCCCCGCCGCCCTGCCCGATGCCCCGGCGCGCATCTTTCTGGCGATCGGCAAGCAGCAGATCGGGCTCTTCGCGGTCGAACCGCAACACCATTACTTGCTGCGACTGGTCGACGCGCCCGAGGCTCCGCTGCCGCTGCCCGAGGCAAGCCTTGTCATCGCCCGTGGTCCCTTTACCGAGGCTGACGACCGGGCGCTGCTTGAAGAGCACCGCATCACCCATATCGTTGCCAAGAACGGCGGCGGACACGGTGCCCGGGCCAAGCTGGATGCTGCGCGTGCGCTCGGATTGCCGGTGCTGATGGCCGCCCGCCCGGCCCTGCCCGGCGATACCGTCGCTCGGGATCCCGAGGAGGTGATGCAGTGGCTCTCTCACAGCGCCGACCTTGGGGTATAGACGTAGCGACCAAGCCGCCTTGTCGCGCTGTTGCCGACCAGAACAACCGTACGCATATCGGCCATCTCGGGCGTCGCCTCGCCCAGCGTCACGGTCTTGATCACCTCATCCGGCGTGCTGATCGCGCGGGCGAAGATGATCAGCCGGTCCATCCCACATTCCTCGCGCAGGATGGTGAGGGCCTCGGCGAACTGGTGCGGGCGGGATTTCGAACGGGGGTTGTAAAAGGCCATCGCGAAATCTCCCCGCGCCGCCATCCGCAGGCGGTGTTCCACCTGGCTCCAGGGCTTGAGATTGTCGCTGAGGTTGATGGCGCAGAAATCGTGGCCTAGGGGCGCGCCCGCGCTGGCGGCGGCGGCCAGCATTGCCGTGATGCCGGGCAGTACGCGGATGTCCGTTTCAAGGAAGTCGGGGTGTTTTTCGACCGCCTCGAAGATGGCCGAGGCCATGGCGAAGACGCCGGGATCACCCGAAGAGACCACGACAACCCGGGCACCATCGGCGGCCAGTCGCAGTGCGTGCAGGGCCCTGTCCAGTTCGACCCGGTTATCGCTTGGGTGCAGGTTCAATCCGGGGCGTTGGGGGACGCGGGCGACGTAGGGAATATAGCCGATCACGTCCGTCGCCGCCTCCAGCGCGGCGGTCACTTCCGGTGTGACAAGCGCATCGTTGCCGGGGCCGAGTCCCGCGATGGTGAGCGTGCCGGTCACGCCTCAGCCTCCGGCCTGCGTCCCTGTCCGTGTACCAGGACGATGGCGAAATAGGGACAGTCATCCTCGGCCACGTCCGCAAGTCGTGCGATCCGCTGACCAGGCATGGTGCCCTTTTCGACAAACCAGGCCTCTTCCAGTCTGCCCGCCGCCGCCAGGGCACGTTTCACCCGGGGGAGGTTGCGGCCCGTCTTCATCACCACCAGCGCATCCCCGCCGCCCATGTGCTTCACCAGATCCTCTTCAGGCAGGGTTCCCATCAGAACCGTCATCACATCGTCACCCCAGGTAAAAGGCGTATCCAGCGCGTTCCAGCAGCCGACCATACCGGGGGTGGCGGGGATCACCTCCACCTCGGCCCGGCCCTGCAGACGGGTATGAAGGTGCATGAAGGAGCCGTAAAAAAACGGATCCCCTTCGCATAGCACGACGATATCGTGCTCTTGCGCCAGGGCCTCCAGCCGGTCCGCCCAGTCGGCGTAGAAATCCACCATCTGCTGGCGATATTCCTCACTGTCAAAGCGCAGCTCTGTCGTGACAGGATACTCCATCGGGTACTCCACCACGTCGTCGCGCAGCATTTCCCTCACGATGGTCCGGGCCTGACCGGCGCGGCCTTTTTTGCGGAAAAAGGCAACATGTCCTGCCTCCCGGATAAGCCGGTCTGCCTTGACGCTCATCAGCTCGGGGTCGCCCGGACCAAGGCCCGCGCAGATGATCTTGCCCATATCCTACTCCACCCTGCTGGCCAGCGCGTTGACAGCAGCCACGGTGATGGCAGAGCCGCCCAGACGGCCCTTCACGATCATCGAAGGCACGGGCAAGTCCTGCATCAGCGCCTCCTTGCTTTCAGCCGCACCGATAAAGCCTACCGGACAGCCGATGATCGCGGCGGGGCGGGGGCAGTCGGGGTCTTCCAGCATGTTCAGCAGATGAAAAAGGGCAGTGGGCGCATTGCCGATGGCCACCAGCGCGCCCGCCAGGTGGGGCCGCCAAAGCTCCAGCGCTGCGGCGGAGCGGGTGTTGGACATCTCCTTGGCCATTTCAGGCACGCGGGGGTCGCGCAGGGTGCAGATCACCTCATTCTCGCGCGGCAGGCGTTTGCGGGTGATGCCCTCGCTCACCATGTAGGCGTCGCACAGGATCGGCGCGCCAGCTTCAAGGGCGGCCCGGGCGGCAACTGCCATGCCATCGGAGAACTGCACGTGCTCCTCCAGCCCCACCATACCGGCCGCGTGGATCATGCGGACAGTGACGATTTCTTCCTCCGGCGTGAAGCGGGCCAGGTCCGCCTCAGCCCGGATCGTGGCGAAGGACTGACGGTAAATCTCGGCCCCGTCGGTGATGTAGCTGTGGGGCATCAGATCGCCTTGATGATGTCTTCGGGGGTCAGACCGGTTGCAGCGGGCGCATCATCCGCGCGGCCATCGCAGATCAGGTCAAGGCCTGTGGCGGTGGCGGTCACGGTAAGCGGCGCGGCCTTGGGATGGGCGCACCCCTTGGCACAGCCGGAAATGTGCAGAAACTGATCGGCGGCCATGTGGGGTGCGATCTTGCGGGCCAGGGGCCGTGTACGCGCAAGGCCTTGGGCACAGCGCGGCGCGCCGGTGCAGGCCGTCACGCGCAGCAGGGGATCGGACGGGTCGGTGATCAGACCCGGGACGTCCGGCAGACGCCGCGCGCTTTCGACCAGCAGCATCCGCCAGGGTGTCATCCGCAGGCCGCCTTGTTTGGCAAGGCTCGCAAGTGTCTCCACCGGCAACTGTCCAAAGGCGAGACCCACCATTGCGCCGAGGGGGGTGTAGCCCGGTTCGGGCACATAGTCCTGCACCTGGCGCGGCACAATGAAGCCGGAGGGCAGGCTGGCACCATCAGTCAGCAGTCGCGCCATCCGATTCTGAGTTTCGCGCGTCTCCATGAACCAGCTGGCAAGGGCCAGCGCTTCCTCGATGATCGTCTCGGATGTGACGGGTTTGCCCTTGTCATGGCCATCAGCGACGAGGATCAGGCCACCGCCTGCGTCCCGCTCCATCCGAATATCGGCAGAGGCCTTTTGCAGCTTCGGCGTCCGGCCCGTATCGATGGCGAACCCGAATTTTCCGGGTGTTTGGGGGGCATCCTCTGCACTGACCGCGTCGGTCAGGGCCGCGGCCAACGCTTCGGTTTCCTCCCCCGTCTGCCAGAAGGGCGTGACGATGATATTGCGGCGGCTTTCGATTTCGGGGCTCGGATCAAGCAGTCCCAAACGGCCCAGCCCTTCGATCAGGGGGGCATAGCTGTCCTTTGTCACGCCGCGCAGCTGGATGTTGCCCCTGCTCGACAGGTCGATCATGCCGTTGCCGTGGGCGGCGGCAAAGGTCGCGATGGCGTCGGCCTGCGCGCGGCGCAGGCGGCCGTTGAAGGGGCGGATGCGGACGACGATGCCGTCGCCGGACTCCATCGGCTGCAGCGCGCCGGGGCAATACCCTTTGACCTGTGGCGCGCTCATTCTGCGGCATCCATCTGAGCGTTGATCGAATTGCGCCGCGTGGTCCAGAGGCCCGCCTCCCTCAGGGCGGAGAAACGGGCGCGCATTTCCTCAAGCGCTTTCGGGTTTTCGCGCTGCATGAAGTTCACCAGATCCTCCCGGCCCAGGGTCGCATCATAGTAGAGATCGAAAAGATGCCCGGGCACGTCCCGGGTCAGATGCGCGAAAGCAGCGAGGTTGTCGAGGGTCGCCGCAATCTCGGCCGCACCGCGAAAGGCATGGCGCATCATGCCGCTGGCCCAGTCGGGGTTCGCGGCACGGGCGCGGACCACACGGGCGATCTCTTCGGCCATGGTACGGGCCTTGGGCGCGTCCAGCCGGGTCGTGTCGAGGTGGTACATATTGGGCTTGGCAGCTCCTAGGTGCGCCATGGCGGCGGCGAAACCGCCCTCATGGCTGGCATAGTCAGAGGCCAGCAGCACATCGCTTTCCATCAGGTCCTGCACATGGGCAAAGCTGTTCGCGCTTTGCAGCCTGCTTTCCAGTCCGGCACGGTCCTGGTGGGCCTGGCCCTTGACGTCTATCGCCCATTCGGAGGCGCGCAACCAGGCCTCTCCGGCGGCGGCGCGCCCCTCGTCGGAATAGTCCAGCATCGCCGCTTCCATGTTCATGCCGTAAAGGCCCGGCTTGGGCCCGAAGACACGCGGTGTCCTGAGGCGGTAAGGGTTCATCTCTGCCGCCTCTTCCCTTTCGGCGAGAGCCAGGGCCCCCGCCTCAAAGAGTTGCCCCAGTCCCGGAAAGATGTCCCGGAAAAGACCGGAAATACGCAGGGTCACGTCGATGCGAGGGCGGTTGATCAGGGTCAAAGGAAGCACTTCAAACCCGCCGACCCGCTCGCTCCCCTCATCCCACTTGGGCGCGAGCCCCGCCAGATGCATGGCCATGGCCACCTCTTCCCCGGCGGTGCGCATGGTGGCGGACCCCCAGAGGTCCACGACGATCCCCTTGGGATAATCCCCTTCGTCCTGCAGATGGCGGCGGATCAGTTCCTCGGCCATCTTCACACCCTGGGCGTGGGCCGCGCGGGTAGGCACGCTGCGCGGGTCCACGGCAAAAAGATTACGCCCCGTGGGCAGGACATCCGACCGGCCCCGGTAGGGCGAGCCGGAAGGCCCGGCCTCGATCCGCTTGCCGTCCAGCGCCATCAGCAGGCCCTCCGTCTCACCCTCGCCCGCGCCGAAGGTATGCAAACCGTCGCCGTACTGGCTTTCCTTGATGTCACAGACAAATCTGTCGATCCGGGTGATCGCCTCCGCCATGCAGGTCTCATCATTCAGGCCCAGATCGTCTTCGACGCCAGCGGCCCGCGCTTCTGAGCGAATGGTCCCAATCAGCCGGTCGCGGCGCGCAGGGTCAAGCCCGTCGGCGGTGGAGTATTCATCCAGCAACCGTTCAAGCTGAAGCAGGCCATCGGGCGTTGCACTCTCCTTCATCGGCGGCGGCAGATGGCCCAGCGTCAGGGCACCGATGCGCCGCTTGGCCTGCGCGGCCTCACCGGGGTCATTGACGATGAAGGGGTAGATGACGGGCATGTCCGCCGTCAGCGCTTCGGGCCAGCAGTCATCGGACAGGGCCACGGATTTGCCCGGCAGCCACTCCAGCGTGCCGTGTGCGCCGATGTGAACAAGCGCCTGAATACCTTGCGCACGGAGCCAAAGGTAGAAGGCCACGTAGGAGTGGCGGGGGACTCGGGCGAGGTCATGGTAGTCGGTGTCGCGCTGATCAATCGCCCCCCGTTCGGGTTGCAGGGCGACAAGGGCGTTGCCGCAGGATTGGGCCGGGAAGTGGAAAGCGCCGTCGTGACAGAGGGGGTCTTCAGCAGGCGCGCCCCAGGCGGTTTTCAGGTCCGATCGCAGCGCTTCCGGGAGCTTTTGAAGCGCTTCGTCATATGCGCTGATCGTCCAGGGGATCGTGGTCTGCGGCAGGGTCTTGCCGAACCCGATCCGGGGCGTGACGGCATAGCCCTCACCGGCAAGCGTGAGCAGCATGTCTTCGGTGGAGGCGAGGGCATCGAGCCCGACGGCGTGGGCGATCTGATCCGCTCGCCCCGGATAGGTGGAGAGCACCAACGCAAGCTTGCGGTCCTGTGGCTGGGTGCGGGAGAGGTTAAGCCAGCCTTCCACACGGTCTACAACCGCCTTGATCCGGTCCGCGTTGGCGCGGTGGGAAAAGCGGGAGAATTGCAGGAAAGGGTCCTTCTTCTCGGGTGCCTTGAAGCTGATAACGCCGGTGAAAAGACGGCCATCGACCTCGGGCAGGACCACGTGCATGGCCAGATCTGCGGGGGAGAGGCCGCGTTCGCTTTCCGCCCACTCCTTTTGGCGGGCGGTGGAAAGGGCGACCTGAAAGACCGGGCACCCCGGCGCGTCGAGCGGTGAGGTGCCATCCGCGCCGCGGCCGGAAAAGGCGGTGGCGTTTATGATGGCCGCAGGGGCATGGGCCGCGAGCGCGTCAGCAAGGAAGGATCGGCCTGCCTCGGCTTTGAGGCTCGGCACGAATAGGCCAAGAGGCGTGAAGCCCCGGTGCCGTAGCTCTCGCATCAAGGAGTCTATGGGGGCTGTGTCCGCGGCAGTGAGGTAGCTGCGATAAAAGGTGACGGCGATGGCGGGCGCTTCGCAGTCCCGGACTTGATCAGGGACCTCTTCCATTTGGGCGCGAGACCCCGGGTCAAGCCCGGGGCGGGTGTTTACTGGGCAGGCTGTGACAATCCCGACCTCCGGATCGTAGTAGCCCGCCGCAGGTACGGTCTTTGTCCCCGCCACCGGCCCCGCGTAGATCCCCGCCGCGATGCTCAGTTGCGCCAGTGCCGCCTGGGCGGCAACGGCTCCCCCTGCGTCGCACAGATGCGACAGGCGACGGAGCGTTGAGACGGGCAAAGTGGAATGAGCGTCAAGGCTCGGGTCTTCCCGCCCGTCGGCGGGCAGCACGGCAAGGGCAATGCCGTTGCGGCGGGCAAAATCCTGGACCTGCATGATGCCGTAGGGCCAGTAGTTCTCCCCCCCGATGAGGCGGATCAGGATCCCCTTTGCCCCGGTCAGCGTCTGTTCGACGTAGTTGTCGACGGATGCGGGGTGCCGCAGGGCCACGAGGTTGCACAGGCGCAATGTGGGCAGTCTGCCCGCTGGTCCGCCACCACGGTGCCAGCCCGCGGCAAAGGCGCCCAGGTCACTGTCGGAGAACGAAAGTACCACCAGATCGGCGGGCGTCTGCCCCGGATCGAAGGGGGTTTCGCTATCCTCTAGCCCATGGCTTTCGCGGAAGACGACATGCATCGGTATCAGGCACCCAGGACCGAGCGGATCGCGGCAGGGTCGATGTGATCATGCTCCGCAATGACGACAAGATGGCCCTGACGGGCGTCGGAGCCCCAGGACCGGTCGTATTGGTGG
>JABDKA010000028.1 GCA_013002405.1 Sulfitobacter sp.
GGTGTAGTCTGCGGTCAGATGATAGGCGCGGCGGTCGTCGCCGTAGGCCGTCTTGAGCACCGGTGCTAGAGCAGCCGCCGACATATAGGCGTTGAAGAAGTGACGGAAGCCGTTCGCCTTCTTATCCTTGCCGGTCGTGTCGTTGGAGTGGGTGAGACCCGCCATGAAGATCACGCCGGCCTCCTGGCAGAGACCCTGCACGGCCACGGCCACGCCCGAAGACGATCCACCGTTGATCATGACTGCGCCGTCTTTTTCGATCATCGCCTTGGCGGATGCGCGCGCGGCGTCTGATTTGGTCTGGGTGTCGCCGGTCACGAACTGGACCTTCTTGCCCAGAATACCGTTACCTTTCAGCGCTTTGGAGCTGAAGGTGTTGAGCATGCCGCCGTCACCTTCGCCATTGAGGTGCTGTACGGCCAGTTCTTGAGCGCGCAGTTCATCCAGGCCCTCTTCGGCATAGGGGCCGGTTTGCGGCACATTGAAGCCCAGCGTGACTGTGTCGCCCGTTGGCGCGTTGGTAAAACCGGTGTGCCCATCGGCACGCAGATACGTCGGCAGAGCCAGGCCAGCACTTGCAACAGCGCCGGTTTTCAGCAGGCCACGACGTGTCAGGTTAGAAAAAGACATGAATTCCTCCCAATTGGTAAACGCGGTCCCTCCTCCGGGGCCGCAACGCACTTCTGTGCAAACCCACTATGGGTCGCGATGTGAAAACGGATCAATAAGCCCCTTGATCTGTTGAAGTTTTCTGTAAATATCTTCGCAATCGATCCGGGAGGTTTGTAAAGAACATGATATTGCAGCGCAGAAACGCCTTGAAATGCCGCGATTTAACGCGCGCCCGACGCGCGTGGCCGACCGGTGCGTGAGGCCCTGACCGGCAGCCGTATCCGCGAAAGGCGGGTGATGGCGGGGCTCAAGCAGGCGGAACTGGCCCGCGATATCGGGATATCGGCCAGCTACCTCAACCTGATCGAACACAACAGGCGCAGAATCGGCGGCAAGCTTTTGTTGAATATCGCGGGGGCGTTGGGGGTCGAACCGCAGGCCCTGACCGAAGGGGCCAAGGCCGCGCTGATTGCCACCCTGCGGGAGGCCGCGGACAAGACCGGGCTGAGCGGGCCCGAACTGGAACGCGCGGATGAATTCGCGGGCCGGTTCCCGGTCTGGGCCGATGTTCTGGCGGGTACGCGCCGCCGCGTCCTGACGCTTGAGCAGACGGTCGAGGCACTGACCGACAGGCTCAGCCACGATCCGCACCTCGCCTCTTCTATGCACGAACTGCTGACGACGGCCGCGGCGGTCCGCTCCACCGCCGCGATCCTGGCGGAGACCAAGACGCTCCAGCCTGAATGGCGGGACCGCTTTCACGCCAACATCAACGAAGACAGCCGCCGCCTGTCCGACAGTGCCGAGGCGCTGGTGGCCTACCTCGATGCGGATGCCGAACAAGCCGAGGCAGCATCCTCTCCCCAGGAGGAGGTCGAGGAATTTCTTGCCAGTCACAAGTTCAGCTTTGCCAGTCTGGAGGACGGGGCGGGGACAGAGGGTGAGATCACCCGGCTGATCGAAGCGGCTGATCCGGCCCTTTCGTCGCCTGCGCAGTTCATCGCGCGCGGAACCCTTTTGCAGATGGCCCGTGACGCGGAAGAGCTTTCCCTCACCCGC
Organism: Sulfitobacter sp.; assembly: GCA_013002405.1. GTDB lineage: Bacteria > Pseudomonadota > Alphaproteobacteria > Rhodobacterales > Rhodobacteraceae > Sulfitobacter. The sequence goes on from JABDKA010000028.1 coordinate 1,672, forward strand.
CTTGCACAGCAGGTCAAGGAAAGCGGCGTTGATCCGCTGGCCCTGTCCCGCCACTTTGGTGTGCCGGTCGCCGTGATCCTGCGGCGGCTCGCGGCCCTGCCGGATCTGGGAGCCGGGCTGGTGGTCTGCGACCGCTCCGGCTCGGTCATCTTTCGCAAGTCCGCCGAAGGGTTCACTGTCCCGCGTTACAGCGGCTGTTGCCCGCTTTGGCCGATCTTTGCGGCGCTTGCCAGTCCCGGGCAGGTATTGCGGGAGGATGTTACCCAATTAGGCCGCGCGCAGGCCCGCTTCACCGCCTTCGCTGTGTCAGAGACGCTCGCAGGTCCCGCCTACAACGCCCCGGCACTGACGCAGGCCTTTATGCTGTTGATCCCGGTACCTTCGGGCAAGCCGGGTGGCATCTCTGTCGGCTCCACCTGCCGGGTCTGCCCGCACCCCTCCTGCGGCGCGCGGCGCGAACCTTCGATCCTTGGCGAAGGTGCGGAGGTTTGATCCTTTTTTGACAGCTTGCCTGTTTTTGGTGCACCTTGAAAAGGTCGCGGTACGGTTCCGTCAAAAAGGGGCGGCTGCGACGACAGTGCGGGGAGGATAAAACGCACATGAGCAAGCACGTCGTGTTGGTTGAGGACGAGCTCAACATCGCGGAGGCCATCCGGTTTCTGCTGTCGAACGAGGGCTGGCGGGTGGAGACCATCGCCAATGGTGCCAGCGCCGTCGAGATCATCCGCAAGGCATCGCCCGATCTGGTCATGCTGGACGTGATGCTGCCGGGCAAGAGCGGCTTCGAGATCCTACACGATCTGCGCGAGGATCCCGATTGTGCGGCCCTGCCGGTTCTGATGTTGACCGCCCGCGGCCAAAGCCGGGACCGGGAGATGGCCGAAAAAGCCGGTGTCAGCAAGTTCATGACCAAGCCCTTTTCCAACACCGAGATGCTCGAAGCTGTTCGCGAGCTGACCGCCAGCTGAGGAGCGGGCCCATGGCAAGGCTACCCCTGTTCCTGGAAAGGCGCGGCTACCGGATGCGGCGTCTGATGGATGTGGTGCGCGTGCTGCCTTTCATAGGCTTGGGTTTCTGGCTGATACCGCTCATGTGGCCGCAGACCCCCGATCCGGCCGAAGGCGTCGCGACAAGTGACACCCTGCGCTATATCTTCGGCATCTGGCTGGTGTTGATTATCGTGACATTTCTGCTGTGGCGCAGAACGAAAGATTTCGCGGACCGTGACCTGCCGCCTGACGAAGCGTCAGAGGAAGCCTGATGGTCGCTCTAAATCAGCTGGTTGTGGTCTGCCTGGCTTACGTGGCAATCCTCTTTGCCGTGGCTTTTGTGGCAGAACGGGCAGCCTTGCGGGGGCGTGGCGGCTGGCTCCTGCGTTCTCCTCTGATCTATACCCTGTCATTGTCGATCTACTGCACCGCCTGGACCTTCTACGGCGCGGTCGGCTACGCCGCACGATCGGGGCTTGAATATCTGACGATCTATCTGGGACCATCGCTGGTAATGATCGGCTGGTGGTGGATCCTGCGCCGTCTGGTGCGGATCGGGCGCCGCCAGCGGGTCACCTCCATCGCGGACCTCATCTCCTCCCGCTATGGCAAGTCCAACGCCCTGGCCATCGCGGTCACACTGATGGCCGTGATCGGGGTCACGCCCTACATCGCCCTGCAATTGCAGTCTGTGGTTCTGTCCCTCTCGATCTTCGCGGCCCCCGATGTGGCACAAGCGGATGAGACGGTTGAGGCCTTCAATCCCGTGCAGGCGGCCTTCTGGGTGGCACTGGGGCTCGGTCTCTTCACCGTGCTTTTCGGCACCCGGAACTTGAACGTGAACGAACGCCACCACGGGGTTGTCATCGCCGTGGCGGTGGAGGCTGTGGTCAAGCTGATCGCACTGATTGCTGTTGGCATCTTCGTGGTCTGGGGCCTGGCCGGCGGGCTGAATGAGACCTTCGCCCGCATTGATTCCTCCACCATCGGCACCTGGGAGGTTCAGGGCAGCCGCTGGGCCACCCTGACCCTGCTCTCTGCCGCGGCCTTCCTCTGTCTGCCGCGCATGTTTCAGGTCATGGTGGTGGAGAACGACGATGAGAAGTACCTGCAGATCGCATCCTGGGCCTTCCCGCTTTACCTGATGTTGATGAGCCTTTTCGTGGTGCCCATCGCGGTGGTGGGCCTTGATCTCATGCCTGCGGGATCCAATCCCGATCTTTTCGTGCTCAGCCTGCCGCTGAGCCAGGGGCAGAACGGGCTGGCGATGCTCTCATTCCTTGGGGGCTTTTCGTCGGCCACCTCCATGGTCATCGTGGCCACGCTCGCGCTCAGCACGATGGTCAGCAACCACATCGTCATGCCGTTCTGGCTGCGGTTCCGGCGGAGCGGCGCGACCCAGTCCGGGGATGTGCGCAACGTGGTGATCCTGGCGCGACGGCTGTCGATCCTGCTGATCATCTCGCTTGGCTTCTTCTATTACCGGCTGTCCGGCGGTTCCTCCGCCCTTGCGGCAATCGGTACAATCAGTTTCGGCGGCGTGGCGCAGTTTCTGCCCGCACTGCTGGGCGGGCTCTTCTGGCGCGGGGCCACGCGCACCGGGGCGCTGGTGGGGCTCGGCGTCGGGTTTGCGATCTGGGTCTTTACGATGCTCCTGCCGTCCTTCGGCGTGGATGCGGCGCTATCCCGGGCGACTTTCGAGGAGGGCCTGCTGGGCCTCGGGATGCTCCGCCCCCAAGCGCTCTTCGGGATCGAAGGGCTGGATCCCACCGTGCACGCGGTCGTCTGGAGCCTTGCGCTCAACACGGTCGGGTTCTTCATCGCGTCGGTCTTCGGCTTTCCTGATCCCATCGAACGGCTTCAGGGCGCACAGTTCGTCAAGGTCATGGATCACGCCGGTCCGACGCGCAGTTGGACCGCTTCTGTCGCGGGCAGCGAGGATCTGATGATCATGGCGCAAAGGATCCTTGGCGCGCGGGAGGCGCAGGACTTTTTCCGCCGCGCGGCGCGGTCGCAGGGCCTGCCTGGGGGCCTGCCAGAGCCGACCCCAACCTTCGTGGAGGCACTGGAACGAGAGCTGTCGGCCTCAGTCGGCGCGGCGACCGCCCACGCGATGGTGGGGCAGATCGTGGGAGGCACCTCCGTTTCGGTTCAGGATCTGCTGGCGGTGGCGGACGAATCCGCACAAATGCTGGAATACTCTAACCAGCTTGAGATAAAGTCACGTGAGCTGTCTGAGACCGCGGCGCAGCTGCGCGCGGCCAATGAAAAGCTAACGCAGCTTTCCGTGCAAAAGGACAACTTCCTCAGCCAGATCAGCCACGAGCTTCGCACGCCCATGACGTCCATCCGGTCCTTCTCGGAAATCCTTCGGGACGCAGAAAGCCTGAAGGACGCGGACAAGACCCGTTATGCCACCATCATCCACTCCGAAACGCTGCGCCTGACGCGGCTCTTGGATGACCTGATCGACCTTTCCGTTCTGGAAAACGGTCAGGTGACGCTGCACATGGGCGACTCCAGCTTGGGCGATATTCTGGACCGGGCGGTGACGACATCGCTCACCGGGCTAGAGAGGCCGATTGCGGTCACCGCACCGGAAGAGGCCGGATCAATCTATCTGCGCACCGACCTTGACCGTCTGGTTCAGGTCTTCATCAACCTCATCACCAATGCACAGAAGTACTGCCGCGCGGATGAGCCCGCGCTTACGATCAGGCTGGACCAGACCGCCACGGCGCTTCACGTCGATTTTATCGACAACGGCGCCGGAATCGCGCCCGACGCGCAGGCTGTCATCTTTGAGAAGTTCGCCCGCATTGCCGGGGAAGAGGGTGAGGGCGCAGGGCTTGGCCTGGCCATTTGTCAGGAGATCATGCTGCGGCTGGGCGGCAGCATCAGCTACCTTTCACGCGAAAACGGCACAGGTTTCCGCGTTGCCTTGCCAACTTCGGTTATTGTCGAAAGGGCTGATCCGGCCCGGGTTTCCGTCGCCTCATAAAGGGCTTGGTAACCCGTCATCCTTTAAGCCTGCGCAAGGAAACCGCAGGACGCGGAAGTGAGCATGGGTCAAGAAAACCAGCAGAGGCCGCCGGAGCGCCCGGACGGACACGGGACCGCCTTGCACCGCAAGGCGGCGACCGGCCGTGCGGAACATGATGCGCGCGCGATGTCCCTGCAAAAGGCCCTGCGTCTGAGCATCGCCAAGACCGCCGATGAGCTTTTCGATCTGGCCATGGCAACGCTCAGCCTGCGGACTGAGGAGGTCGATGGGCCTGAGTTGATCCAGCATTTCAGCGATGAGGCCCTGCTCATCCTGCTGGAAGGACCGCATCGCAGAAGGGCGGCCCTTGTTCTGGATCTGGCGCTCGTCTCCGCAATCGTCCAGCAACAGACCATGGGCCGCGTCCTGCCCGGCGCGGGAGATGAGCCTCGAGCGATGACCGGGACCGATGCCGCCATGTGCGCACCCTTTCTGGACGGATGGCTGGAGCGGAGCGAGGGCCTGCCGGAAAAGGCCGCTGACCGCCGGATGCTCACCGGTTTCCGGTTCGGCGCACGGGCTGATGACGCGCGGCAACTGCAACTGGCGATGGAGGCCTCGGACTATCTGGTCTGCCACATTGGCGTGGATATCGCCGCCGGGGCCTGCCAGGGACGGATGATCCTATGTCTGCCGAAGGCCAGCGGGCCGGACCTGAGTGAGATGGAAGGGGACGCGACTGAAGTTCTGGAAGGTGCGGGACACGTGGATCGGGATAGCCCCCAACTCTCCGATACGGTGCTGGAGCTGAATGCCGACCTCAACGTGGCCATCGCGCAATTGCGCATGCCCCTCCACCGGTTGAGCGCGCTTCGTGTCGGGGAGGTGCTGGACCTCAAGGTCAACGATTTTGAAACGGCGACGATCCTGACCCTTGGCGGAAAGCGTATCGGACGTGGAACCCTGGGACAGATTGACGGTGTGCGGGCCCTGGAGGTAACGCACCGACCAACCAGGCAGGATCAGCCGCGCCGACGGGCCTCGGACCGGGCCGGGCTGGAGCAGGAAGATGTGGGTGGCCAAGCGCTGGCCCTCCTGGAGGGGAGGCAACCCCAGATGCCGGAGCCGACAATGGCACCGCCCGAATTGCCCGACATTCCTGACCTGCCGAATGTGACAGAAGATGCCGAAGCGCCGAAGTTCGCTGAGTTTGCGGGCATTTCGGACCTTCCGGACCTTCCGGAACTGGGAGAACTGCCGCCGCTCGACGAAGAGACAAAGACAGGGGCCCGTTCAGGCTAGGGTCTTGTCAGGAAAAGGCTCTCTCCAGCATCGGCCGCATGTTCGCGATGTCGTAGCCGCCCTGCGCGGCCGCCGCGACAATCTCGTCGGCGGGCATCTCACCCGCCTGACCGAGGGCCCAAGCGATGGTGGAGCGGGTGCCCGAGGCGCAATAGGCCAGCACGGTATCCTCCGTCTCCACCCCTTTGGCGCGGTTTTCGGCGATCACGTCAGGCACCATGGACTGATGCGTCAGGGGACAGACCTCAAAGGCGAGCCCCGCGGCCTGCGCCGCGGCGCGGATGGCCGCACTCTGATGGCTCGGGGGCACCTCAGCGTCCGGACGGTTGCAGAGGATCCGGGTGATCCCGGCCTCCTTCAGCGCGGGCATGTCTGCCGGATCAATCTGCGGGCTGACAAAAAAGCGGGGAGAGAGTTGACGAAGATCCATCTGCAACTCCCTAAGCAAGCGCTTGAGGGCTGTCCAGCCACCGTTTCGCGGGCGGGGCCGCCAGCATTCCGGCGATCATCGACACCAGAAAGACCAGTCCGCCTGTGCCGCCGTAACTGAGCGAGGCGACCGCCGGACCGGGGCAAAGCCCGGCCAGACCCCAGCCCATTCCGAAGAGAACCGCGCCCAGGATCAGCTTGCGGTCAAGGGCTGGATCGGGCAACACCGGAAAGCTGCCACCGACCAGCGGTGCCCGGTTTGGCGTTAACCGCCAGGCCACGAACATCGGCACAGTGGCGCCGCCCATGACGAACATCAGGGTCGGATCCCAACTGCCGAAGAAATCCAGGAAACCCTGGACCTTGTCGGTATTGGTCATCCCGGAAAGATGCAGGCCCGCGCCAAAAAGGCCGCCCGCGATCAAGGCAAGCAGAATACGCATCACAGGCCCCCCAGAAAGCTGCGCAGGGCAACGACAGTCAGTGCGCCCGCGCCGATGTAGATAAGGGTGGCCACGATCCCCCGTGGACTGAGCCGCGAGATGCCGCAGACACCGTGACCGGACGTGCAGCCGTTGCCGATCCGAGTGCCGAGACCGACCAGAAGCCCGGCAAGGACCACCAGTCCGATATTGGGCGTGAGGTTGGTTTGAGCAGTGACCACCTGCGTCCCTTGCAGGATGGCAGGTACGGCGACCAGCGCCGCCAGAAAAGCCAGACGTTCGGCCCAGGCGTTTCGCCCCGAGCCATCGACCAGGCCGCCGAGGATGCCGCTGGCTCCCATGATGCGGCCATTGCCCAGCAGGTAGACCGTTGCGGCGCCACCAATCAGAAGACCCCCGATAAGGCCCCAGATCCAATCCATTGGCATTTCTTATTCCTCACAGCTTGTTAATTGGCAATTTCAGCATGACCGTGCCGCTCTCATCGGGCTCGGGCATGTTGCCTGCCCGCATGTTGACCTGCAGCGATGGCAGGATCAGCTTGGGCATGTCAAGCTTAGCATCCCGCGCCTCCCGGAGGCTAACGAAGTCTTCCTCCGCTGCCCCGCCGCCCACGTGCACGTTCTTGGCTTTTTGCGCACCCACGGTTGTTTCCCAGGCGAACTCCTCGCGCCCGGGCGCCTTGTAGTCGTGGCCGACGAAGATCCGCGTTTGATCCGGCAGCGACAGGATGCGCTGGATCGAGTTGTAGAGATCGTGGGCAGAACCTCCGGGGAAGTCGCAACGTGCGGTGCCGAAATCGGGCATGAAAAGGGTATCGCCCACAAAAGCCGCATCGCCGATCACGTAAGTGAGGCACGCAGGCGTGTGGCCGGGCGTGTGCATCACGTCGGCGCGCATCTGCCCGATGTGAAAGCTGTCGCCGTCGGAAAAAAGTGCGTCGAACTGGCTGCCGTCGCGCTCAAATTCGGTCCCCTCGTTGAAGACCTTGCCAAAGGTGTCCTGCACGGTGGTGATCTTCGCCCCGATGCCGATCTTGCCGCCCAGCCGTTCCTGCAAATAGGGCGCGGCTGACAGGTGGTCGGCGTGCACGTGGCTTTCAAGGATCCACTGGACCTGAAGCTTGTTCTTCTCAACGAAGGCGATGACTTCGTCTGCGGAACGGGTGTCCGTCCGGCCCGAGGAATAATCGAAATCAAGCACCGAATCGACGATCGCGCAGGCAGATCCGTCGGGATCCTGGACCACGTAGCTGACGGTGTTCGTGGCCTCATCGAAAAAGGCGGTAACTTTCGGGGAGGGGAGTGGCATTGCAGCAGTCATCTGGTGCGTCCTTCACCAAGGTTTCTTTGTCTTGCGAAAACATATATCGTTTTTTGAATGTTTTGCAAGTATCGCCTGGCCGCTCGCATCACAATGGCGCAGGGTCGCGAGCTATGAATCGCGCCGCCTCCTCAGGTCAGGAAAATGCCGACAATCACCATCATCAGGCCGATGACCGCCAGAAACAACGCGCCCAGATTCAGGGGCAGGGCGGATTGCAGCACGGCGCGCATCTTATCGTCCGGCAATCGCGCTCTTTTGGCGCGTGCCACCTTGACGATGCACCAGATCAGGCCCAGCAATCCCAGCAGGGATATCGCCACACCGCTCCAGATCACCAGATCGATTGCTGTCAGACCGCCTGTCTCCATGGCTCAGGGCTACGACAATCCTTCGTTACGGGCAAGTGACGCTTGCGAGCCCACTGCGCACTTTGTAGGGAGACGGCAAAGAGCCAACTTTAAGGAGCGCCGCGTGAGTGATCAGAGCACAAATCCCGATGTCATCGAAGATGCTGGTGAGGCCAGCTACCGCGTCACGGCGAATGAGCTGCGTCAGTTCGTTGAGCGGATCGAACGGCTTGATGCTGAGAAAAAGGACCTTGCTGACCAGCAAAAGGAGGTCATGGCAGAGGCAAAGGCCCGGGGCTATGACACCAAGGTGATGCGCAAGGTGATCGCGCTGCGCAAGCGCGACAAGGACGACATCGCCGAAGAAGAAGCGGTTCTGGAGATGTATAAGGAAGCGCTTGGGATGTAAGCCCGCGCGTCGGGTGACAATCTTTCCCTTGGGCGGTCTGAGAGGCGCGAGCTGCACTGGGCCGCGTGGAAGAAACGAACTGTCCTGCGAATGCTGGGAAAGGACGCGCGCGGCGCCCATCTTGCCCCCTTGCACAGCCCCCTGAAGCCCAATAGAAGGGCTCGAAATTTCCCCTGTGCGCCCCGCGCGGGGCCCTATTCTATGGAGCAAACATGCAGGTCAACGAGACGCTGAACGACGGTCTTAAACGCGGCTATTCCATCACGCTTACAGCGGCCGAGCTGGACGCGAAGGTCAACGAAAAGCTGGCCGAAGCACAGCCCGAGGTGGAGATGAAAGGCTTTCGCAAGGGCAAGGTGCCGATGGCTCTGCTGAAAAAGCAGTTTGGCCAGCGGGTCATTGGCGAGGCGATGCAGGAAAGCATCGACGGCGCTATGAGCGAGCATTTTGAGAGTTCCGGTGACCGCCCCGCCATGCAGCCCGAGGTCAAAATGACCAACGAGGACTGGAAAGAGGGCGACGATGTAGAGGTGCAGATGACCTATGAGGCACTGCCCGAGATCCCTGAAGTCGACATGTCCGCCGTCAAGCTGGAGCGACTGGTAGTCAAGGCCGACGATGCCGCGATTGACGAGGCGCTGAAAAACCTCGCTGAAACCGCGCAGGATTTCAAAGCGCGTAAGAAGGGTTCCAAGGCCAAGGACGGCGACCAGGTTGTCCTGGACTTCGTCGGTAAAGTTGATGGTGAGGCCTTTGAAGGCGGCTCTGCCGAGGATTACCCGTTGGTGCTCGGCTCCAACTCATTCATCCCCGGATTCGAAGAGCAGCTGGTTGGTGCGAAGGCCGGTGACGAAAAGGCCGTTACGGTCAACTTCCCCGAGGACTATCAGGCCGACCACCTCGCGGGGAAAGAGGCGACCTTTGATTGCACCATCAAGGAGGTCAAAGAGCCCGTCGCCGCCGAGATCAATGATGAGCTGGCCACCAAGTTCGGTGCCGAAGATCTGGCCGCCCTCAAGGGTCAGATTGCGGAGCGTCTGGAGGCGGAGTACGCGGGCGCATCGCGCGCCGTGATGAAGCGCGGGCTGCTCGACAAACTGGACGATATGGTAAGTTTCGATCTGCCGCCGTCTCTGGTTGAGGCCGAGGCGGGCCAGATCGCGCACCAGCTCTGGCACGAGGAGAATCCCGACGTTCAGGGCCACGACCACCCCGAGATCGAGCCCACAGAAGAGCACATGACCCTTGCCAAACGCCGCGTGCGCCTGGGCCTGCTGCTGGCCGAGATTGGCCAGAAGGCCGAGGTTGAGGTGACCGATGCCGAGATGACCCAGGCAATCATGAACCAGGCACGCCAGTACCCTGGTCAAGAGCGCCAGTTCTTCGAATTCGTGCAGCAGAACCAGCAGATGCAGCAGCAACTGCGCGCGCCGCTGTTTGAGGACAAGGTCGTCGATCACATTGCTGAACAGGCGAAAGTGAACGAAAAAGAGGTCTCCAAAGACGATCTGCAAAAGGCCGTCGAGGCGCTTGAGAACGAATAGTCGCGCACCAACCTGCGTGACAAAAGCCGCCCATCGGGGCGGCTTTTTTCGTTGGCTCACAATTTCCTTGGAACGAGCGGGCCGCCCTTGTTATCCTTTAGGCAAAACAAGAGCAGGACAAAAAACATGGCTGACACGGACGAGAGGACGGAGGTCCACCGCGCCGAGATTGAGGCGATTCAACGCAAGGCCCGACGCCGCGAGAAACGCCGCGTGCGAAACGCGGAGGCGCGTGGTTATATGAACGGGGTTCTGGCGATGCTGAAGCCCGGTGATCTGGTGATTGATTGCGGGGCGAATGTGGGGCTGGTGTCGGAGCCGCTGGCGCAAACGGGCGCCGATCTTCACTGCTTTGAACCAGATCCCTTTGCCTTCGAAAAGCTGAACGGGCGGATGCAGGGACACAAGAACACCACTCTGCACAACGTGGCCGTGGGCACGGAAAACAGCACGGTGAAACTGATGCGTGCGGAGGATTTTGAGAGCGACCAGATGGGCGGATCGGTAAAAAGCACGATCCTGGATGGGGGTCGCGCCATGGCCTCTGACAACTACGTCGAGGTCAATCTGATTGATTTCACGGATTTTCTTGAAGAGCAGATTGCGACCCGAGGCGAGATCGCCTTTCTCAAGATGGACATTGAAGGGGCTGAACTGGACCTCCTTGAAGTGATGCACGCCAAAGGCCTCATCGCCTCGATCCGCTGCCTTGTGGTGGAAACCCACGAGAACAAGTTTCCCGAGCTGCGCCCACGTTTCCGGAAGTTGCGCGAGACCTTCGCGGCCCACTATCCGGGCAACAGGATCAATCTCGACTGGATCTGAGGCGGAAATCAGTCCGATCGCAGGCCCGTCTGTGCCAGCATCCCGCGTCTTTTGGCCTCGTAATAATACCCTTGCGCATACCAGCCGATCGCTGTGCTTTCATCTCCGTACGACAGGAGCCAGGCACCACGCAGGTATTTGACGCCATATTCGAGGTTGGTGTCTGCATCGAGCAGGTCCACAGGTTTGCCATCGAACCCCATGGTCCGAGCGGTGGCGGGCAATATCTGTAACAGACCGTAGTAGGGGCCGTTGCGAGCGGACGGTCTATGAGCGGATTCGCGGATGGCGAGCCGATGGACCAATGAGCGCGGCACCTCGTGGTGATCGGCCCAATAGTTGATCTTACGGCGCAAATCGGGAGTCTCGTTCGGGTAAAGCGGCGGTTCCGGCGCTCTCTCAAAGTCACTATTCTTGCCGCAGCCGACAAGGATCAAGGCACCAGCGATCAGGATAAGATGACGGCGGGAGGTCGTTGGCAAGGTGGTGTTTCCGTCTTCAAGATACCCGCGGAGAGTAGATAATGACAGCTTGGCCGCAAGGGATCAGTCGGTGCCTGGGCAAGGCTTCGCCAACGAAGAAACGCCGCACCCTGACAGGCGCGGCGTTTTTTTGTCTCAGCAGCGGGACACACTAGGGCCCAAACCCCTGATTACTTGTCTTCGTCCAGCTTCTCGTCCAGCTCGGTCTTTTCCAGCACCGCAGGTTCGCCGGTGGCTTGCTCAACTTCGGTTTCCAGCTCATCAAGCTGAGCAGCACCGATGTCGTCGAAGAGCTCCTGAATCTCGAATTCGGCTGCGGCCTCTTCCTCAGCGGCGAGTTCCTGGATCGACTTGCCGGATGCCTGAAGTTCGGCCTCTTCGGGCGAACGGGCAACGTTCAGTTCAATCGTTGCTTCAACCTCGGGGTGCAGGACAACCTGAACCTCGTGCAGACCAAGGTATTTGATCGGGGCCGACAGGACGACCTGCTTGCGGTCGACGGTGAAACCATTCTCGGTCGCGGCGTCGGCGGCGTCACGGGTAGTGACGGAGCCGTAAAGCGCACCCGCGTCGGAGGCAGAGCGAATCACAATGAACTGCTGGCCGCTCAGCTTCTCGGCCATCTTGGCGGCTTCTTTCTTGGTTTCGAGGTTGTCGGCTTCAAGCTGCGCCTTGCGCGACTCGAAAGCTTCGACATTTGCCTTGGAGGCGGAAAGCGCCTTGCCTTGGGGCAGCAGGAAGTTGCGGGCGTAGCCGGGTTTGACGTCGACCACTTCGCCCATCTGGCCCAGCTTGGCCACACGTTCCAGAAGGATAACTTGCATGTGCTCTCTCCTTACTTGACGGCGTAGGGCAGCAGGGCGAGGAAGCGGGCGCGTTTGATGGCACGGGCCAGTTCACGCTGCTTCTTCGCGGATACCGCGGTGATACGGGAAGGAACGATCTTGCCGCGCTCTGAGATGTAGCGCTGCAGCAGACGTGTGTCCTTGTAGTCAATCTTGGGTGCATTGTCGCCCGAGAAGGGGCAGACCTTGCGGCGACGGAAAAATGGTTTTGCAGCCATGGTTTATGTCCTTTTCTTCAAGCTGATGATCAACGGCGCTCGCGGCGGCCTTCGCGCTCTTCGCGCTTTTGCATCTGAACCGACGGCAGTTCCTCGTGCTCATCGACCTTGATGGTCAGCACGCGCATGACGTCGTCGTGCAGGCGCATCAGGCGCTCCATTTCCTGCACGGCGGGGGCCGGTGCATCGGATCGCATGAAGGCATAGTGGCCCTTGCGGTTCTTGTTGATCTTGTAGGCCATCGTCTTGACGCCCCAGTACTCGTGGTCGACCATCTTGCCGCCGTTGTCCGAAAGGACGGTACCGAAGTGTTCGATAAGGCCTTCTGCTTGCGTGTTGGACAGATCCTGACGCGCAATCATGACATGCTCATAGAGTGGCATGTGTACTCCTACTTTTATCAAGGCGCATTTCAAAGGCGGGGCGGTTCACCCTTGCGACCCCACCACGAGAGACTGCGCGGTTCATATGCTTTGCAAGGGAGTGGCCGATATACACGGTTTGGCGCGCGGGGCAAGGGCCGCGCGCGCCGCTTGTTGCAGCCAGCACCCCAATGGTCTGTGCGTCGGAGTTCACTGCCAGCACGAAGGCAATCGGGGCCGCGAAGGAGGTGATCATCAAATAGGTCTGCGCCATTCCCGCCAGCGGGACAGAGCCCGAGGCAGGGGCCAGGGTCAACGGCCGCCCGATCAGCAGGTAACCAAGGATCAGCAGTCCGCTCACGCAGAGGGCCAGCCCGTGCGCGCCAGCGTAGGTGGTGCCAGCGGCCCGCAAGTCACCGGCACCTAGGTTGCTTGCCAGAATGCTCGACATGCCGTTCGACACCAGCGTCGCCAGGGCCACGATAAGCATAAAGAGCGGAAAGATCAGGGTCACCGCGCCAAGGGCCTCAGGCCCGACGCAGCGACCCAGAAAAATCGCGTCGACCACGGTGAGAAGGCCGTTCATGCCCATCACGAAGATGATCGGCAGGGCGGTTTTGAGAAAAATCAGCCCCAGGAGGCCGTGGGTAACGAGATTTGTTCCGGACATCTTTGACCTCGAATCCAGATGTTCCCCTTGTCTGAGGTGCTCGCTTTGACCTGAGGCGCGGGAACGCTTGGTTGGGTCAGTTGCCTGAATATCGGCACTTCACCTGGGGCTGTCGCCTGCGAGTGGCTGGTGGCCGAACCAAGGTCACCGCTAATCACCGTCGTGAGCCGGGGCAATCCTTTTGGTGTCGATGCGCCCGATCCATTCGCCGGGTCCGCAAAAAACCCCGCGTGCGCCGCGATCCCGCCCCAATATGGACCCGTTTGACCCCAAGGGTGCCCCTTGAGGGATAAGGAAAGGGACTGCTCATGTCACTGTCACCGGATGTCATCAACGGCCCCGCCGTAATCGCGCAACCTATGCGGATGGTCGACGGCAGCAGGATGCTGCTCCGCCTGCTCAGCCGCATGATCGGCGTGTGTCTCTTGCTTGCAGCCTTTGGCCTTTGGCTGGCACCGGAGGCCTCCAACTTTCAGGAAATTCTGCTTTTCAAGCTGGCCCTGTCGATTTGTGCAGCACTTGCAGGGATTGGTTTTCTTCAGTCAAGCGGCACGCCTTCCGCGCCGGAGGTCCAGATTGACAGTCTGAAGCGTGAAATTCGCGTCGTTCGGAAAGAAGGGGCGCTGCACACACGGGTGCTTCAGCGTTGCGGATTTGATGATCTGTCGCGTGTGGAGCGGGGCGGCGCCCATCTTCGGTTCTGGGACGCCAAGGGCGGCTTCCTGGCCGAAGTGACGTTGGCCGACAGCCGTGCGATGGAAAGCGTCCTTGACCAGATGCGTCGTGCCACACGGCGCGTCTGACCCACTTGATCAAGGGCGCGGCAATGGTCCCGTACCCACTGTTCGCAAATGCGCAGAGCCTGTTCAGGGCCAGTGAATTGCCTTTTGGCCCCCGAGGCCCATTTTTCTCACATCGTTCTTGTAACCATGGAGAAACCAATGAAATATCTGATGCTTGCTTCCGCCCTCGCGCTTGGCGCAACCGGTGCTCTGGCCGCCGAAAAATACGTACTCGACTCCAGCCACTCTCAGGTGCTGTTCAGCTATGAGCACCTTGGTTTTTCCACCACCTACGGCATGTTCTCGGGTTTTGAGGGTGAGATCATGTTCGATCAGGAAGACCCCACCAAGTCTTCGGTGAACGTGTCGATGCCGACCCTGTCCATGTTCACGGGATGGGAGCAGCGGACCCAGCACTTCATGTCCGGTGATTTCTTTGGTGCGGAAGAAGATGACATGATCACCTTCACTTCCACCAACATTGAAGTGACCGGTGAGGATACCGCGCTGATCACGGGCGATCTGACCATGAACGATGTGACCAATTCGGTCGTTCTTGACGCCAAGCTGAACAAGGTCGGTGACCATCCGCAGGCAGGCAAGCCATGGGCAGGTTTCGATGCCACCACCACACTGATGCGGTCGGATTTCAATGTCGGCGCCTACGCGCCCTTCGTGAGCGACAAGGTCGAGGTGACGATCTCACTCGAAGCGATGAAGGCTGACACGGAAGAGGCAAGTCTCTCCGATTGATGGGTGATCTTTTCGGAAATCAGGGCCGCCGGGCAAATGCCCTGCGGCCCATTTTCGTGCCTAGTCCACTGCGGCGCGGGTAGCGGTCAGGTCGATATCTACCTGCACGTCGAACTTGAGACTGCTTTCATCCTTCATGTTGTCGCCGATGCCAAAATCGCGGCGATCAAGCGTCAGCTTGGCACTCATCTTGGCGGTATTTTCCGCAATCGAGAGGCTGAAAGGCATTGTCAGGGGCACGCTCCTGCCCTTGATGGTCAGGGTGCCAAGGGCCTCATACCCATCGACGGCGCGCAATAGATCCGCCTCGAATGTGGCTGTTGCAAAAGTGTTGGCATCGAAGAAATCCGCCCCTAACGCCGGTTGCGTGACCGAACCCAGGGTAAGCGACTGGACGGCGATGGTGGTCGTCACGGTGCCGACTTTTTGCTCCGCTGAGCTTTCGTCAAACGTGATGGAGGAGGTCCAGTCGGCAAAGCTGCCGGTCACCTCGGACCCAAGTTGGGTTACGGTGATTGCGATCTGCCCTTCCTGAACGGTCCAGTCAGAAGTGACCTCCTCCAACGCCGTTGCGGCGATCACCTCCTTTTCTGCGCCTGTGGCCATCACCCCACCGCCCGCCACTGCGGCGAGCCAGAGGGCCACGGCGGCCAGAACCGGGAGGTTGGAATCGGGTTGTGCAGGCAGGGCGGCTAGCGAAGGCTGGCCGGGCAACATCCGGCGCAGGGTGCTGTCCCGGTCGATCAGGTGATGTTTCATCGCCCCCGCGATGTGCAAAAGCAGGGAGAGAACCAGCACCTTGGTCGCGACCCAATGGATGTCGGCAAAGAGGTGTTCAACAGCAACGGATTTCGACACCAGCGGCAGGGACTGCCCGAAGGGCCACCAGATCGGTGCGAAACCGGCCGCCGCGGCGTGAGAGATCCAGCCCGACAGCGGGACAATGACCAGAGCGGCGTAGAGCAGCCAGTGCACCGTCTCGGCGGCGAAGCTCTCGGTCGGCTTGTCCGCGTTCAGCAGACCCGGCTTGGGCTGTGAGATGGACCAGATGATCCGGGTCAGGGCCACGAAGAAGGTCGCAACCCCCAGGGTCTTGTGCACTGAAAAGAACCAGGCCTTTCGCGCCAATTCCGCGTCCGTCTCATAAGGCAGTTGGTTGGCATACCAGCCAAGCGGGATCAGTGAAAGGATCAGCAGCGCGGTCAGCCAGTGAAAGATCTTGGTCACGCTGCCGTAGTGGCTTTCGGTGTTGCTCAGCACCATCGGATGCTCCTCTTTTCGTTGGCGCAGAAAGTAAGGCGGCGGCAGTAAGGTACAATGGCAATCGGTGCACAGGGGCCGTGCAGACTTGTTCAGCGCGGGCCCGCAGGCTAGACCCGTCGCAAAGCAATTGAGGGGGTTCAAATGAGCATCGCATTCGTTTTTCCGGGTCAGGGTGCCCAGACCATCGGTATGGGACAGGCCCTGGCGGAGGCCTATCCGGCGGCGCGGGCTGTCTTTGACGAAGTGGATGAGGCGCTGGGGGAGAAGCTTTCTGACCTCATCTGGAACGGTGAAATCGAAACCTTAACCCTGACGGAGAATGCACAACCTGCGCTAATGGCCACCTCCATGGCGGCCATGGCGGCGCTTCGATCCGAAGGGATCGGGCTGGATCGGGCCGCCTTCGTGGCGGGCCATTCGCTGGGGGAGTATTCCGCGCTTTGCGCGGCAGGTGCGCTGACACTGTCCGATACGGCCCGTTTGCTTCGGATCCGCGGCCGCGCGATGCAGGCGGCGGTGCCGGTGGGCGAGGGGGCGATGGCCGCCGTTCTTGCCCTGGATGCTGAGGCGGCTGAAAAGGTAGCCGAAGCGGCGGCGCAGGGCGATATTTGCCAGCTTGCCAACGAAAATGACCCTTCGCAGAACGTCCTGTCCGGCAGCAAGGCCGCGATCGACCGGGCGGTGGTCCTGGCCAAGGAGGCAGGTGCCAAGAGGGCGCTGCCCTTACCCGTTTCTGCCCCTTTCCATTGCGCCCTGATGCAGCCTGCGGCGGATGAGATGGCCAGCGCCCTCAAGGATGTGAAGATGTCCGATCCGCAAGTGCCGCTGGTGGCGAATGTGCTGGCAGAAGGTGTGACCGACGCCGGACGGATCCGCGAACTGCTTGTAGAACAGGTCACCGGCCGGGTCCGCTGGCTGTCCTCCGTTGAGTGGATGGCGGGGCAGGGGGTCACGGAATTCTGGGAAATCGGTGCGGGAAAGGCCCTGTCGGGGATGATCCGCCGCATCGCGAAGGAGAGCACCCTGCGTGCCGTGGGGACGCCAGAGGATGTGGCGGCGGCAAAGGAAGGTTGACTGCTTTGACCTTGCAGGCACCTTTGGCTGACGGGTTTGTTTGGACGAAAGGCGGGCGACCGGTGGTTTGGGCGTGCCGTAGGCCACTGAGCAATGAAAGACAAAGGATGGGATATGTTTGATCTGACAGGCAAGAATGCGCTGGTCACCGGCGCTTCCGGCGGGATCGGGGCCGAAATTGCCCGCGCGCTGCACGCCCGTGGGGCGACGGTGGGGCTTTCGGGCACGCGGACCGAACCGCTTGAGGCGCTGAAGGCCGAGCTGGGCGAGCGGGCCCACGTGCTGCCCTGCAACCTCAGCGATATGGCTGCGGTCGAGGCCTTGCCAAAAAGGGCCGCGGAAGCGATGGGATCTGTCGACATTCTGGTCAACAACGCAGGCATCACGCGAGATAACCTGACCATGCGCATGTCCGATGAGGAGTGGGATAGTGTGATTGCCGTAAATCTCACGGCAACATTCAAGCTGTGCAAGGCGGTGCTGCGCGGGATGATGAAGGCACGATGGGGACGGATCGTGAATATCTCATCTATCGTGGGGGCCACGGGCAATCCGGGCCAGGCGAACTATGCCGCCTCCAAGGCCGGTATGGTAGGCATGTCAAAGTCCCTGGCCTATGAGGTGGCGAGCCGTGGCATCACGGTGAACGCGGTTGCCCCGGGTTTCATCGAAACGGCCATGACCGACAAGCTGAACGAAGAGCAAAAGGCTGGAATCCTGGGGCAAATCCCTGCTGGACGGATGGGAACACCCGCGGAAATCGCTGCTGGTGTCGTTTATCTGGCCAGCGATGAGGGGGCCTACGTGACCGGTACGACCCTGCACATCAACGGCGGCATGGCCATGCTCTGACGCCGCAGCCAAGAGCATTTGCGCAACCCCGCGCATGTGCTAAAGGGGGCGCAGAATCAAATCGGGGGGCGCTTGATTGAGCCCTCTCTCTTGTGCGAACAAGGGATAAGAGCCGTCCCATTCGGGGCATAGACCGACTGCCATGAATTGGCGTACGGACAGAAATAGGGCCTTTGGCCCGGTCAAGTGAGGATTTATTATGAGCGACGTCGCAGAACGCGTAAAAAAGATCGTGGTGGAGCACCTTGGTGTTGAAGAGGATAAAGTGACCGAGAATGCGTCGTTCATTGACGATCTGGGTGCTGACAGCCTGGACACCGTGGAACTGGTGATGGCGTTCGAGGAAGAGTTCGGCATTGAGATCCCCGACGATGCGGCTGAGAACATCCAGACCTTCGGCGACGCGGTGAAGTTCATCAAGGAAGCCACCTGATCCAATCCGCCCCGCTGTTTCAGCGGCGGTAAAAAATTCAGAAACGGCGTTGTTCCATGGCGGAATGACGCCGTTTTCATTTTCCGGGCTTGAAGGGCGGGTCTGCATCTGGAAAGTGAATTTCAAAAGCAATAATAAAAGAGCAGCACCGGCTTTCCCATGTCCCGAGCCATACCCACCATCAACACCTCTCGGATGACACTTCGTGCCATGCGCGCCGAGGATTTTGGCCGCTTTGCGCAAATATGGGCCATGCCCGAAGTTGTCAGGTATATTGCGGGCAAGCCGCGAACCAAGGCGCAATCCTGGGACGCCTTTTTGCGCAATGCAGGGCATTGGCAGATCAAGGGATTTGGCCAGTGGGGCATTGAGGTGCGCGGGGATGCGCGCCTTGCGGGTCAGGCCGGGTTCTTTTTCGGTTCGCGCGGCCTTGGAGAGGATTTCGACCGCTACGCCGAGGCTGGCTGGATCCTTGCACCCGAATGGCACGGTCAAGGCCTGGGGTGGGATGCTGTCCGGGCGGCCCATGACTGGTTCGACCGGGTCATCGCTACGCCCACGGTCTGTATGATTGCGCCTGAGAATGCGCCTTCGGTGCGCATTGCGGAGGGATTGGGCTACGAACTCTTGCGCCGACACCAAATTAAAGGTGACGAGGTTGACCTCATGATCCGGAAAGGACCGCCGGTCTGACCCCTGGCGGGTGGGGAAAGATGCGCCCGCTCAGCGCTGCACGCCTTGGAGCAAACAGGCGTCAGGCTTCGGTCCATTCGGATCTCCGTGAAGAACACTGACGTCGCCTGTGCTTTCCACCACGACAGCGTGAACAGTCCTTAGGTCTATTGCATTGGCCTCGCGCAGCTTGGACCAGAGGTCCGCCTCTGTCATTCCTGCAGCCTTGAGGTTCTCTTTGAATAATTCGCCATTTTCCATGACAAGCAGAGGTTCGTTGTCGAGCGCGCGTCGCGTGAAGCCGAAACGCGCTCTCAGTTGGGAAACGGTAACCTGCAGCCCGAAGAGACCGGCGAGGGCAACAAGAAAGATGTCCAAGGACGTACCAGTCGTGGTGACGGCACCGGCCAGAATGGATCCGAAGGAGACCGTGATGGCGAAATCGAAGCCCGACATCTTGGAAAAGCTGCGCAATCCGTGCAGGCGGGTGAACAGAATAATGGCTCCGACGACGATCGGAACACGAACAAGAACCTCGATCAAGTCGTGCATGTGATAACTCCCTTTCGAACCCAACTACGCCGCGTGCCTCTGCGTTCCCTACGGTGGATAGGTTCAGGGATTGCGCGGACAACCTCTGCCTGTCCTTCTGCGCCCTTGAACAGAAGTGCAGCCACAGGCTATAGGCGGTTGAAAGAGTGAGAATAGTGGGGGCATCGGTATGCGCAGAGTAGTAGTGACAGGCCTGGGACTTGTGACGCCGCTGGCGGACGGGGTTGAGCAGAGCTGGAAGCGCATTCTGGACGGTCAGTCCGGTGCCGGGCGTATCACCCGTTTCGACCCCAGTGCCCTGACCACGACTTACGCCTGCGAGGTACCTTTCGGGGATGGCTCAGACGGGACTTTCAACGCCGATGCCTACATGGCCCCCAAGGAACAGCGGAAGGTCGATACCTTCATCCTGTTCGGCATGGCGGCGGCCCAGCAGGCGGTTGAGGATGCGGGCTGGACCCCCGAGGATCGCGAGAGCCTGGAACGAACGGGTGTTCTGATCGGCTCCGGCATCGGCGGGCTGAATTCTATTGCCGATACCGCTGTGATGATGGCCGAGAAGGGTCCCCGCCGGGTCAGCCCCTTCTTTGTGCCGGGGGCGCTGATAAACCTGATTTCGGGCCAGGTGTCGATCCGCTACGGCTTTCGCGGGCCGAACCATTCGGTTGTGACGGCCTGTTCCACGGGTGCGCACGCCATCGGCGATGCCTCACGCCTGATCCAGTACGGTGACGCGGATGTGATGATCGCTGGTGGCGCTGAGGCGGCCATTTGTGAGCTGGGTATTGCCGGATTCAACGCCTGCAAGGCGCTCTCCACCAAGCGCGCGGATGATCCGCAAAAGGCGAGCCGTCCCTATGACGCGGACCGTGATGGTTTCGTAATGGGCGAAGGGGCCGGTATTGTTGTGCTGGAGGAATACGAGCACGCGAAGGCGCGAGGCGCCAAGATCTATGCCGAGGTGAAGGGCTACGGCCTTTCGGGCGATGCCTATCACATTACCGCTCCTTCCGAAGATGGTGAGGGCGGTGAGCGCTCCATGCGCAACGCGCTGCGGAATGCGGGACTTGAGCCCAAAGACATCGACTATATCAATGCCCACGGCACATCCACCATGGCCGACACGATTGAGCTGGGAGCGGTTGAGCGGATGATGGGGGAGCATGCCGACAAGGTCACCATGTCCTCCACCAAATCGGCCACGGGCCATCTGCTGGGCGCTGCGGGTGCGATCGAGGCGATCTTCTCGATCCTCGCGATCCGGGATCAGGTGGCGCCGCCGACGATCAACCTGGACAACCCCGCAGTGGAGACCCCGATTGATCTGGCGCCCAACAAGGCCGTCAAGAGGAAGATCAACGTGGCCCTGTCCAATTCCTTTGGCTTTGGTGGTACCAACGCATCCGTTCTGTTCGGGAAAATCTGATCCATGTGGCGAAATATTGCGTCCAATGCCTTTACCTTCTTGTTGGTGGGGCTGTTCCTGCTGGGCGGCGTGATCCTTTGGGGGCGCGCTGAGTACACAGGGCAGGGGCCCTTGGCCGAGGCGATTTGCCTACAGGTCGAGCGCGGTTCCAACATGCGCAGGGTCAGCCGCAATCTGGAGGAGAAGGGCGCTATCAGTTCGGGCGCGATCTTCCGGATGGGATCGGATTACGAGGAAAAGACGAGCCAGTTGAAGGCGGGGAGCTTCTTGGTCGAGCCGGGCACCTCCATGCAGGACATCGTCGATATCGTGACGCGGGGCGGGGCCAGCACTTGCGGGACCGAAGTTGTCTACCGGATCGGTGTAAACCGCGTTTCGGTTCAGGTGCGCGAACTGGATCCTGCGACCAATCGGTTCGTGGAGCGTGCAGAATTTGTCGTCGGTGAGGAAGATGCCCCCGCGGCCTATACCGAGAAGAAGGCAGAGCCCGACACCCGCTTCCGGATCGCCATGGCCGAAGGTGTCACAAGCTGGCAGGTGGTGGACGCGCTGAGGAACATTGACGTGCTGGAAGGCGATGTTGCGGAAGTGCCACCCGAGGGGGCACTGGCGCCGGATAGCTACGAAGTGAGGCCCGGTGACGTGCGGGGCGAGATCCTTGCCAACATGCAGGAGGCGCAAGAGATACTGTTGACGGCGGCATGGCAGTCGCGGGACGAGGACTTGCCGATCGAGAGCCCTGAGGAATTGTTGATCCTGGCCTCTATCATCGAGAAAGAGACCGGCGTTGCCGAAGAGCGTGGGCAGGTTGCGAGCGTTTTCGTCAATCGCCTGAACCAGGGGATGCGCCTGCAGACGGACCCGACGGTGATCTACGGGATTACCAAGGGACAGGGTGTGCTGGGGCGGGGTCTGCGGCGGTCCGAGTTGCGGGCAGCGACGCCCTGGAACACTTACGTCATCGAAGGGCTGCCACCCACGCCGATTGCCAACCCTGGACGGGCGAGCCTGATGGCAGCGGCGCAGCCCGAAGACACCGAGTTCATCTTCTTCGTGGCGGACGGCACGGGCGGACATGCCTTTGCGGAAACGCTTGCCGAGCACAACGAGAACGTGGCCCGCTGGCGGCAGATCGAGGCTGAGCGCGGTTCGGAGGCGGCGGGTAACGCATCGACGGGGGGCAACTGATCCGAACGCTGTCCCCGCGGGGACAGCCGCAAGGTCTTGATATTCTTGACCGTACGTTGGGTTAACTTGCTGTAAATATTGAATTTATTGACTTCGCGTGCGCTTTCGCGTAGTCTTTGAACCATGCTAGAGGACGTGGGTGAGCGGCCTTGGGAGACATCCCGGGGGCGCTTTTTGCGTGTCTGCTTGGTCGGGGGATCCATACGAAAGGTATGAGCCACAATGACAAGCAATATCCGGGGGCAGCATACAGAGCGGGGGGCCGAATTACTCAGTGCCCTTCAAAATGCCGTCCGAGATCTCAGACGGGAGATTGAGGCATTGACGGAAGGGGTTCAGGAAAACGGACAGCTAAATGAAACGGCGGCGGGCAAATCTCTCAAATCGGTGCGGGATCTGGTCATACAATGTGCCAAGGCGGAGAATTTTTTGAATGAATGCAGAAGCAAGGAAGCCGGTATCGCAAGAGGGGGCCATGCCCTCGATCTGGACAGGGCAAGCTGGATCGCCTCCGCAGATGTGGGTGTCCAGGAACAATTTCTGAGTGAATTGGAGGAGGGGGAGCTTCTGGCGCTGCCCTTTTTGTTCGAATTCTGGGCCTTGCCGCATCAGGTGCCGCCTGAAGGGGTTTGGCGGACCTGGGTGATCCTGGGCGGGCGTGGGGCCGGCAAGACGCGGGCCGGTGCGGAATGGGTGCGGTCAATGGTTGAAGGCTCCATGCCTTTGGACCCTGGGCCTTGCCGTCGCGTGGCGCTGGTGGGTGAGACCATCGAT